>NZ_JAGKJL010000055.1:0-58738 GCF_020329495.1 Bradyrhizobium australafricanum
CAAGCCCGCCTCCATCGCCCTCGCCCTCACCGGCCTCGGGCGCGCAGACCACATAGGCGATCAGATGCTTGTCGCCGGCGCGGCTCTGGCGCGCCACCACCACCGCCTCGCGCACAAAGGCGTGCTCGCAAAGCTTTGCTACGATCTCGCCCGGCTCGATGCGGTAGCCGCGGATCTTGACCTGGTCGTCGTTGCGGCCCAGGAACTCCAGATTGCCGTCCGGCAGATAACGCCCGAGGTCGCCGGTCCGGTACAGCCGATCGCCCTCGACAAAGGGACTGGCGATGAACCGCTCGGCTGTCAGCTCCGGTTGGTTCAAATAGCCGCGCGCAACCCCCGCCCCGCCAATGTAAAGCTCGCCCACCGCACCAAACGGCACGGGCGCGCCATGACCGTCCAGCAGGTACACCCGCGTGTTGGCAATCGGGCGGCCAATGTGAGGCATCTCGGGCCAACATGACGGATCAGGTGCAAGGCGGTGCTCGGAAATGACGCTGATTTCTGTGGATCCATATTGATTGATCAATCTCGCGTTCGGGTGTGCCTCGAAGAAAGCCTTAAGCAGTGCAGTAGCCTGCAATCGTTCACCGGCTGTATAAAGCTCTCTTAAAGAGGGCAGCTGCACGCGCTGCGTGCTCCAGACTTCTGCAAGATGATTCAATGCCACGAATGGGAGGAAAAGCCGCTCGATCGCCTCCCGCTCTACAAACTCCAGGAGGTCGGAAAAGCGCCTCCGGTCTCTTCCCGCAGGAGCACAAGTACTCCGCCGTCCTTCCAACAAATGAACAGTTCCTGGCAGGACACATCGAAGTTGAGGCTCGCGAACTGAAGTGTACGCAGTTTTGACGTGCCAATCCCTACCAGCGAATTCACAAGCGAGCCGTGGGACATTTCGACGCCCTTGGGGATTCCCGTGGATCCTGAGGTGTAGATCACATAGGCGAGATGGCGCGATGTGAGGCCAAGCGTGCGCGGGTCGGGGTCCGAGGGCGGCCGCTCGCACCAGGCCCGGGTGCCGGTATCCAGATCGACCACGCTGACATCGGCGAGTGCCTCGCCCAATGCGGTTCGACCGGCGGCATCACAAAGCAGCAGTTGCGGTTCTGCATCGCCGACAATCTGCCGCAGCCGCGCTGGTGGATAAGCTGGATCCAGCGGCAGATAGGCGCCGCTCGCCTTCAGGATCGCCAAGACACCAACCACCATCGCCACGCTGCGTTCCAGGCAGATCGCCACCGGCTGGTCCGGCTTGACCCCGAGCTCGATCAGATGATGCGCCAGCCGGTTGGCCCGCGCATTGAGTTCGCCATAGCTCAATCTCTCCTTCTCGTGGACCACCGCCACCGCCTCCGGCGCCTTCTGCACCTGCGCCTCGAACAGCTCATGGATGCACAGCTCCGACGGATAAGGCGCCGCCGTCCGATTCAACTCCTCCAGTAGATATTTGCGTTCGTCGGTCGACAGAATGTCGATGCGGCCGACCGGCTGCCCCGCATCGGCCCTCTCGCCATGTAACAAAGTTTGCAAATGCTGCGTCATGGCAGTCGAGCTTCGCCTTGCTCAATATGCCGAGCCTGCCGGGTCGTTCAGCTTGTGGCGCTCGGTTCCGTTAAGGGGTGGGTTGAAGATGCTGACGAGGATCAGGTCCTTGTCCCGCCCCCCGCGCAGAAGATGCTTGTCATGCTTGTCAAGCACATAGATGTCGCCCTTACGAATGGAGAAGACATTGCCGTCCATGTCCTCGACCTCGCCCTCTCCGGCGATGCAGTAGCAGGCTTCGAGATGATTGCGGTATTGCAGAAGCGAAACGGTGTTAGCGCGGACCACAGTGTGGCAGACGCTAAAACCCATGCCGTCCTTATCCGTCAGAAGGCGGTGGCTCGTACCATTGCCCCAATCGACGAAGTGGCCGGTCGCTTCAACGTCGTGCAGGCTACGCACAATCATGGCGTTCAATTGCCGGATACACGTCAAATTCATTGCTGCGGCAGCTGGAGGTCGTTGTTCTGACCTGCAAGCGCGGCTTCCGCGCACTGCCGAAGCATCGGCTACACCCAAAAGGCCTACCGGGCGCTCGTCGGCGTCCAGACAAAAATATCGGCGTGAGGGTATTCCGCAGCCGGGTCGAAGGCGTGCACGTACCGCCTTGATGTTCCCCCTTCTTCGCGGGGCGGCCGCCTGTGTTGGTATGGTCGAGAATGCTGCTGGTGATGTTGCCGGCCAGACAAAGCGGTTCCGGTCGCAGATTTGACAAGTTGCTTCCTTCCTTCGCTGTTCCTCGCGGCGCGAATACAGCATCGCAGCCTCTCAGCTAACTGAGCAAACCTCATGCCATGGTCGCATAGAGATAAGAGATGAATTTGTGGCTGTTTCAGCTGGCTAGAACGGAACGGATTTGGCTGGGCAGTGAAGCCGGCCTCAACTTGCGACGGCAGCCAGACCCTCAAGGCGGGTTAAGGGTCTGCATTCTTCGTGCCAGCCAATGGTCAACAGTTCGCAACATGTTTGTGTTGGCTTTGTCGGCTTCCAGACTTACGACTTACTTGGATTTCGGTGCACGCATTCAGCCCAATCCATAGCGGCTTCAAGTTGAGGTTGTCCTTCGTAGTTGTCGACAGTGCAAGCGGACCTATCGCTTACGCCTCCGACATGGATGGAAGTGGGCTGCCGTCGTCGGCGCTGTTTGGGTCGCTGCCCGCCGCGAGCTTTCCGGAACATTCGTGAGTGATCAGCCGTTCAGCCTCCGTAGTACCGCTCTAGCGAAGCGTCCGACGCCGCCCTCAAGCTTCAGGAGCGCAACGTCGTTGCGCTGGAGCGTCAGGCCGCCATGTTGGAAGCCATGATCGCATGTGCCCAACGGCGGTGCCGAGGGTGGGCATCACCTTGCTGCAAGGTCAGGCAGCTGGACGTGGCGCTCATTGATACTTAGTCGGGTCTCATTCTATCGGCCACTTTCTGGCCGGGCTGCTCTGCCGCTTAAGCCGCGGATCGCCGCGCCGATTTCGAGAAAGCTCGGACTTTTCGCTGCTCGCTCCGGGCCATCAAGCCCGTAATCGAAAGGACAGTGGCGTGCTCGCCAGTCATGGCATCGTCATCAGTATGGACGGCCAGCTCGCCTGGCGCGACAAGTGTTCGTCGAACGGCTGCGGTGCAGGGCCGCATGAGCATAGCGACCCAAGAAGCGGCACCCGGGGCGGCAGCGATAGCGGTCGCCGAAGGCGAGCCTCATTCTCGAGAGCTCCCGGCGAGGAGCACATCAGCTCTCGCGCGATGGGATCGTGACCTGGATGGGCCGAGGCACAGACTCGGCAAGCTTGTAGAGCCCGGTCCACCCTTCCGACGCGCTCTGGGTGGTTAATCAGACGACGCGTGTCTCAGAATTCTTTGGCATGGCCCCCACCCCTTCGGCTCTAGCAACGACTACCCTGCAGGCAATGCTCGCGCCCTTCCCGGTCGGTACGGAACGTCTCGACAAAACCGCCTTGCCGCTGGGTGACGAAGACGGTCTTGCCGTCACTGCCGCCGAACGCGAGGTTGGTCGGCTCCTTGCCACTGAGCGTGACCTCTCTCTCGAGAGCGCCGCTCGGCTGCATGATGGCGATCACCCCTCTCAGGATGCGGGCAACGTAGATCCTGCCGGCGACATCCGTGCGCAGGCCGTCGACCGTATCTGGCTCAAACGTCCTGATCAATTTCGCATCGGTCAATTCGCCCACGCCAACAGCGTAGGACCAGATCTGACCGGAATTGGATTCACTGACATAGAGCCGCTTTCCATCAGGACTGAGGTCGATGCCGTTGGTGGTGCCCATGGCGCGCGGTGCGGCCATCACTTCGCCTTGCACTGTTCCGTCGGCGGCTTGCGCGACACGCCAGATCCGGCCGCTGCGCCCCTTCCAGTTCGGGTCGCTGGCGTAGATCGTGCCATTGCTTGAGACCGTGATGTCGTTGGGCTGGCTCATCTGATCCGAGTGAAACCAGACCTGCGGTTCGCGGCTGTCCTTCCCTAGCGCGAAGATGTTGTGCCGCTTGTAGTCGGCGATGAACATCGTGCCCTCGCGGTCGAAGCGGAGCGCGTTGCCGACGCTTCCCTCAGGCAGATCGATGAATTTCTCCGATCGCCTCGCGCCCGGAGCGAACTGGCCAATCGTGCCGGGCTTGCCGATATTGACGACGAACAAATTGCCGTCGCGGTCGACGGCCGGCCCCTCGATGCCGAATGTGTACTCGCCTGTGGGCGTCGCCTGGCTACTTTGGAAGAGCTCCAGCTCTCTGGCCGGGGCAGCGCTGATCGCCAGCAGCAGTTCACAGCAGAGGCACCAGGAGATTGCTCTGGATGTAATAGCCATCGGGATCGGAGCACTCGCCATTCAGGAAGGGATCAGCCGGCCGGTAGAAGCGGCTGAAGCCGGGCTTATCGGTGGCTTCCTTTTGTGTCATGACGACGACTTTGCTGGTCGGGATTTCGCCGCAGACTTTGCCATCCCTGCTGAAGAACTGGCGTTCGGGCCGGCCTTGCTTGATACGCATGCGGGTCCCGGGAACCATTTTGCCGACCAGATAATCCGCAAAATTGAGGACCCGGGTATAACCGGGCTGAGTCTTTGGCAAATTCTCACCGCCAGGCGGCATCAGTTTCTCGGCGCCGATGCCCCGCAGCCGGATCCGCAATTTCCCAGAGTCAGGGTCGCCAGGATACATCCATCCGTCCTGGCCAAGCATGAAGCGCAGCACGGCTTCGTCCTTCTCGGCATCGGACTGGCTGGGCCTGATGCCGAAGTCGGCGTGACAGCCGACACAATGCTTTTCAACCAGGTTGGCGCGGACGGAGGTCAGATAGCCGGACTTCTGCGTATCCTCTTTGACAAATCGAACCAGATCATCGATCTGGGCCTGGGAGCGCATGTCGCAAGGCAGTGGCGCCGGCGAATCGCCCTTCGCGCGATCAATCCGGATGACGGTCTGGTTCTTGTCCTCAACCAGCCAGATCGCGCCGTCGCTGGCGACTGCCATTCCGACAGGCGCACCGCGCGGGCGGGCGCCGTTGACGCGGTGCCAGCCTGAGATCAGCTCCTCAAAGGGCGCCGCCTTGACGGGGCCGTCGTCGGTCTGAAAAGCGCGGGTCGACTCCGAGGCGCAGCTGACCTGGTAGCGAACGGGCGGCGGGCTGAGCTTGGGGAAGCCATGGTCGTCAACATCGTAGACAAGGAGACGATTGCCGGTCGGACGATAGCCATGAAGGTCGATCAGCAGCTTGCCCTCGAGCTCTGGGAACTTGCTGCCGTGATAATAGAGCATGCCGAGCGGCGCTCCGTGCGGTGGCAAGAGCGAATAGGGCTGCCTGTAGAGGGCGGTATTGTTGCAGAGATTCTTGTAGGGGCCGAATTGCAGGACGGCCTTGAACTCCTGGCTAGCTGTCGAGAGGTCAAAACAATACGGCCAGCCGTAATGCTTGCCCTTCTCAAGCGCATTGATCTCCTCGTTCGGCTTGAAGACGTCCTGCAGGTCGCGGCCGTTTTCGCCTTGGAGGAAAGCATAACCTGGATCCGGAAAGCGCGGATGGACGGCGAGCGCCATCGAATTGCGCAAGCCCCGCGCATAGATCTCGCGCGGCGGGTTGGGATCGCCCGGCTTGAGTGCTGGAAAAATGCCAGCTGCCGTCGGCGTAAACATCCAGATCGAAGCAAGTGGCGACGCACCCTCTCCCGCCGGACAGGGCTTGGTGATCGGTGGCCTTGTGATGCAATCGTCGCTGTGCGAGCCGACATTGACGAAGATCCGGCCGAGCCGGTCGAAGATGAAGTGCTTCAGCGGATGACTGCTATCGGTGACCTTGGCGCCATCGGACAGCGTCACGCGTCGGCCAGGCAGGTCTTGTATGATGATCTCCATGGTATCGCGAGGGCTACTCGCCAGGGGATCAAAGCGAAAGATCATCTCGGCCGTCGAGGCGTAGACTTTCTTGTCAGGTCCGATTGCCAGTCCAAAGGGATATTCGAGGCCGGTGATCGCTTCCTTGATGCGTTTGCCCTCTGCGGCGCGTGGATCGAGCAGCAGCAGCCTGCCATCGGCATGGCCCCAGCCTCCCATATCGGCGATGACAAATTGCTCGTGGCCGGGAATTTGCACGATTGATCGCGGAAACTGCAGCCCGTCCTCTTCGCTTGCCACAAGCCCGGCGCAGAATCCCCGCTTCATTTCGATCTGGATACGCGGGAAGGATAGTGACCCGCTTCCACACTGCTGCGAAGCAACGGCATACCCGCCCTTCCTGATCGGCTCGGAAAGCGCCGCAGTAATCCAGAGTGGCGCGGCCGCTATCAGCACGCGCGTGAGGACCAGACAGGCATGGTGAGCAGGGCCGAGTCGCATGTTTGTCTCGATTGGGAGGATCGTTCTGCGCTGCAGAGAAGCGCGGACAGAGTCTCACAACTTTTGCGCTAGTCAAGAGCCTGGCGCTTAACTCTCGACGTTCTGATCCGAAACGTTCGCATGGAGCTGAACAGGAGCGGCCGGGCTGCGATCACACCGCTCGATGAGACTGGCCTAAGACAAAGTCTCTGATATCGCGATGAGCTTGTTCGTTGAGAGTCCCGAGACATGGACCACTACCTGCGAGCTCGATTGACAATATCCGTCGAAGAACCGCACCTCGATGCAGGATTCAACTCACGCTAGGCCGCTCATTGCATGAATCGGCACCAGTACATTCGTTAGGTTGATTGTTTTCGATCCATAGCGAGATCAACGCATAAGGTTCATTGATGACTGAAGGGGGTTTTAGGCAACGAGAAGGCATTCTCCCCGGAGACGGCACAGAATCCCTGGACAGTTTGTCAGCCGCAAGAGACGGCGTTTGCGTGGATAAGCCGCGCGCACGAAACGGCAGCAGGCTCGGCGGGACGATCGTCGCCTGGCTTCGCCGTTCGGCCTTGTTCCGACGTCGCAGATTCGAGCAATTTCCCTCACGCCCCTGGTTGCGAAACGATATCGGCTTGACCGATGACAGCGGACAATCGGCGACAGATCGAGCTAACGAGATGAGATTGAGGCGTGGTGGATGGTTTTAGCTATCCCCGACAATTCGTTTGCGGCAAGCCAACGGCGCGTTCGCATGGTCAAATGTGATCAGCAATCGCATGCCGCACTTTCTTCGCCCGCCAACGCGCTTTGTGTCGGCGAAGGCCAATAACGGGTTCGGTGGGTAGTCGTACCAATTGCTCCACCAGCGGCCTGTGATCGGTCCAACCAAGACTTTCGGCTAGAGCGATGCATCCAGTGATGCCGTGCAAGGCAGCCCGTCATCGTAAAATCGCAAATGCGATTGTGCGATGGCTGATCAAGCAAAGTGCTCGGTCGAGATCCTCCGGCGTGATACCGCGAGCACCATGCAGGACCCGCACGATCTCAACACCATTGGGAAATGCTTCGTAAAACAGTACGTAGTTGCCGACCGGAAAGCTCCGAATGCTCCTCCCCAGCTCGGACCGCTGGCGGCCCGCCTGTGGATTCTCAGCAAGTGTCTGAAAGGCATTACCGATGCGATCGAGCAAGCGGTCTGCAGCGGTGACGTTGTCTGATGCGATGAAGAGCCAGATCTCCTCCAGGTCAGTCTCGGCCTGGGCCGCTCGGCGAGACTACCCGCCATGCTTCCCTGCTTTCAGCCGTTCCCGTCCCCGCGCCTTAATTTGTTCAACCAGTGCGCCGGGCTCAAATGGTTCTGCCGGACCGCTTTCAAGGCCTTCCCGTATGGCGGCTCGCAATGCCTCGAGCTTCGCCTTGCGACGCTCCTCGCGTTCTTCAACAAGGCGCAATCCTTCCCGCATGACCTCGCTAGCGGTTGCGTAGCGTCCGCTGTCCACGAGATCCTTGATGAAACTCTCATAGTGTTTGCCGACGGTGTAGCTCGTGGCCATAGGGCACCTCCTTGCCTTATAATGTATTATTTTATGCTACCAGCACGAGAGGTTCCTAAATACCGCTTCACTAAGTACGTTTCGGGGCGAGCGGGGTCGGCATTGTGCGTGGCAAATCACCGATCCCGGCTGAGGATGCTTTCGATTTTGGCGATCTCTATCAGGTGCAATCGTTGATGCTGCGCATGGGCGAATTCGCCTTCCTCGCCGCCTACAACGATGGCGGCGGCGCGGCACTATTCCTGAAGCAAAAGCTCGACCGCATCACGGGTCCGGTCTCCGGCGTTCAGTTGCGCGAACTTGCGGGGGAACTCGGCTTCCTCAATGTCCACCTTGAGGAGCACACGGAATTGCAGTCGTCCTTCAATCTGCAACAGGAGCTGCACGGCATCGAAGGAAAGACGGCATGGGCTGAACTAAACCCGCTCGACTATGCGGTGCGCGGACAGTTCATGCATTATTTGTTGCGCGGCAACCTGCCCATGATGCGGTCGCACAAATTCAGTTCGGCCGAGATGGAGGCGCAGATGATGGCGGGCTGTCTGACCTTCTTGTTTGATGAGAACGGCAAATTCTTCGAAGGCAGCATCGCGCCGGCGCCCCCAGAGGCGGAATCCGAATCGCCGTTAAGATAGAAGTGTTGGGACTCAACCATAGGACCGACGAAATCAATCGCTATGCCCGCTGGGCTTCTATCACCTTGCCGAGGATTTCTGCCGCGCAGCGGTGCATTCTGCGAGCCTTGAGAACGCCAAGCCACGGCTGCACTACAATCTCGTGCTTTATCATCTTGATAAGCATTAGATCGAACTAACGCTCAAAGCCGTCGCGTCTGTGTAATGAACAGTTTGTTCGGCGATGGTGCGGCGCTGCTGCCGTTATCAGCGGGGTGGAGCCTGGCTCGACGACACAGCACGGGATCATGCCCGTCGATGGCATGGTTGCATACGACGCATGTTACGCAGCATCAAACTTGTTTGTCGCATCTCCTCAGTCCAACAGGTCGAATGCCGCGCCCATCTTGCGTAAGGGACGGGAAACAGTTGGCGTCAAGCCAGTCATGCTGTACGCCGATCAGACCGGGCCTTCCTGCGGCGCCGCCGCGGCCAGCGACGGCGATCGCAGAGAGCACCATGTGGCTTAGCGGCATCCAACGCATGCGCATGAAGTTCGTTGGACAAGGGATCGATGGTTGATTGGAGCCGCTTTCTTTGATCGGCGACCGCTTTTTCGAGCGCAGAGAGGAATTGCCGGCCCTCCTGCGTGATTTCCCAGCCGAGAGCGTCACGAACGACAAACCTCGCCGAAAAGATATTCAGATCCGGCGCCTGTTCGGCCAACCGCTTCATGCGATCGGTCCAGTCGCGGCCGCTGTTCATCAGGATCTCCACGGCCCGTCGGACTTCGGCAACAGAGGCCCGCCCGGTGGACTGACCGGCCAGCACTTTCAGGACGGTCAGCTGGAAGGACACTTGCCGTGTCTCCGATGGGCTGTGTGGTGCAGTTCCCCTACAATGGATCAAGGCTTGAGGCGCATCGTCAACAGCATGGCGCCGTTAACCTCAACTATATTGGCTAACCCGGCGCGCCGGCGTCCTGAAATCGCTCGCCGGCTCATGCGCGAGCGGTCCTCGCGCGGGCAAAGATGTCAGCGCCGCAGGCTCGTATCGTCCATAACGGACAAATTCCCCTCGGTGAGCTCCTTCAGAATCGACAGCACAAGCTTTGCGTCGGCGGGTGCAGTAAGTTGCTGTGAGACATGCGCGGCGTACACCTCCTGGCCCGCTGGGCAGGAGTGTACGGTTCGGACCATTCATGGCACCGAGGATATTGTGTCAGGTCCACTCTGCACCAAGGCGAGCAGAATCCGGAACTGCTTGGCACCGGCGAGCAGTGCCTTGATTGAACCTGCCACGGGGCTTGCGGCAAAGCCTCAGTTGGAAGCGACGGTCGTAAAGGACCGCCCGGCGCACCAGACACGAGGCATCGCCGGACAGGGGCAAGATCACAGGTTGCAGAAGGCAGCCCGGAGGCGCACGTCAATCAGCCAACCCGAAGATCCTCAGCTGACGCCTTGCCCGAGCGCCCAGCCTTGAGCTCGTAACTGACCCGAGCCCCCTCTTCGAGGGTGGTGTAACCGGCCTTTTCCACGGCACTGATGTGCACGAAGACATCGGCACTTCCGTCCTCCGGCCGAATAAAGCCATACCCTTTGTTGGAATTGAACCACTTCACAATACCCATTGCCACGGCGGCATCTCCATCAGTGAACCTTCGTGATCTAGCGAAGAGTCTCGCGGCCATCAAGATGGGCGGCAAAAAGACGCTCGTCCGCTGCGGAAGTCACGCCCTCAGCCTTTTGCCTGATGACCAAAGTGCCGACACGCACACACACACCTCTTTTGTACGGCGGCCGACAGCAAGACCCTGACGTCGCAGAACCTCGCTTCAGGGAAGCGGGATCCGGATGGGCGTTCAGCCCGCGGCTTAATCATCGCGCGCCACCTTGTTACATGATAGTTGCAGAGCCGACGAAGTAGGATGCGCTTCCGGAGCCGAGCTGGAGCGAATGCTGCGATCTCCCTTGCAGAACCAGGCGACGGAAAACTCCTTTGCGCAGCCCGGCGCAGGATCGGCAATCCGTGTCGCCTCTGTACGAAACGTACACTCGCTCTTGCCATTACAGGCTTCTGCAAGCGCATCCGTGGTGTTGCCGCGCCGACATCCAGCGGCAATTGCCGCCATACGTGCCGGAGATAACAGAAATACCAGATTGCGTGATGGCATTCCCGGTCGCATCCCGCAGTGCATACGCGGCGGCCGCACCGACAAGTGCGGCAAAGCCGACGGTTCCCAATCGCACCAGGAGCCTGCGCTGTTCCGCCGAGGCTGCCTGATAGGCACCGCGAATTCGCCTGCGGGCCGGTACCTCAAAGCCGAAATGCAGCAGGATCGCGGCACACGTCGCTAGGGCGAAAGCAAGAGCGAGTGCACAGAGATGGCCAACCAGTTGACTTGCCGTTTCCCAACGCACCACCGGAAAACGCCGGAAGATGATGATGTGTATAAGATAAAGGGCAAAGCTGGCCTCGCCCAGAAAGACAAGCCACCTTGCCGACAACAGCCATCCCGCAGTGCTGCTGGGCTGAGCCGCCGCGACAAGGATGAGCGCAACCGGGGCCGCCAGGGCGATATTGTTGCGTGCAGTATCGAACAGGCTCATGGAAGCGCCAAATGGCGGCTTGTGGGCGGTAAACCAGAACACCCAAGCAATCGCACAGACGCCAACAACTGCCGCGATGTCGAGCAGAGCGCGAGACGGCCTGAAATCCTGCGCCGACCACACTTCATGAAGCCTTGCCAAGCAACAGCCAAGAATGAACTCCCACACCCTGCAAAACGGCGAAAAGTAGACGATCCAGAGGATGAGCGTGTTCTTCCAGTTCGGCAGAGCCGCCTCCGTTCCATAGGCATGAAGCGCAAACAGATTGATGCGGCCCTGCAGCATGAGCACGGTAAGGTCGATGCCAAGCTCGATTGCGACGGCTCCAATGGCGCAAACAACCGCGGCGGGCACAGTTCTGATCCGCGCAAGGAGAGGGCAAACGAGCGGAAAAATTAGATAGAAGAACCATTCGGTGCTCACTGACCAGGAGACGATGCCCACCTCTTCGTACTGCCAGATGGGCGCTACACCGGCGACATTTGCGAAAAACCAGGTTTGAACCATCCCGAGTTGAAACGGTACAAGTTGTGTTGAGAATCCTTCGGCCGGCGCCTTGGTTCCGAGAAGCCACGGCCAGACCGTCGGTCCGGTCAGTAATTCGATCAGAAAGAGAACAACGAACAGGGGATAGATTCGCGCTATACGCGCCAGGAGAAAGTCCGGGATCGCTTTCCGCGGGCTGCCCACAATCGAACTGCCATAGTTATACTGAATGACAAAACCACTCAGGGTGAAGAAGATAGACATCCCGAGCAGGCCGAGTGTCCCGACGCTGATATCAAGTCCGAGACTGGGTCCCTGCAGGAACAGGCTGCCACCATGAGACAATGCCACAGCTGCTGCCGCGACAAACCGGATACCGGTCAGCGCGGGTATCTGCTTAACCATCGATGGCGCTCGTCATTTGCGAGGTGGGTACAAATCCTGGCGATCGATGGCACCAAAGGCACGCAGCTGGACAGAACGCTAAAGGCAACTGATCGCATCGAGCGAGCGAGCCATGCGGTCAGCCAAATTCCTTCGGAAGGTCAATTCGGTTATCAGAGCGCCCGTGCAGCTTAGTGAGAATCCGGCAGCGCTGAAACTCTGCATTCTGGTAGGGCTGCTCGGATCAAGGCCTCTATTCCGGCCGGCTCCGGCCCAAGCTACCGCCCTGACCAATGACTGCCATATCGCGCCATTGTCTCATCCGAATGCTTCCTGAATGGGCGTGGCAAGCCAATTTGCTCCCTCTGCCAAGAAGGCGGGCGCAAGGTATCCGATGAAACTCCAGCTCAAAGCAACGCGCTGTCATTCGTGACTGGCAGCCTCACAACGGGTCGATGCGCCAGGTCACGTCCTTTGGGAAGAGCGCGAAGGCTATCATCAACAGCCGCTAGGAGGTCCTGTGCAGCAGTGGAGCGCACAAGCTGCCCATCCTCTTGACTCCTTGCGGCGAGGGTCATTTTAGATCCCGCCACCAGCTGGCCAAAGGCTGCTGGTGCGATCGCGATACCTGGACGCATCTCGAAAATAAGGGCGCAACTTGGCGTCGGCAAGCCCAGCCGGTCCGAGCCAGACGTTCAATCTTTTTGACAGCGACTGACAAGGAATCTCGCTGCGGATTGGTGCAGCAATTCACTATTCTTTCCCTGCACGACTGGCCGCGCTTTCGCTTGGGTCTGGCGTGCCAGAGAAGGAAAGGAACACGTGATGAGAAAGAAGATCGCAGAGATCAAGACCACGATCCGCACCACCACTCCGTACACGGGTACGCTCTAGGTTTGGGGCGACGGATGCCTTGAATGCATCTACCTGATCAGAGCATAGCGGCATTGGAGGGTGGTCCTTTCGACCACCCTCCTTTGTGACAGTTCGGGAGAGTACAATGGCCGATTTGATCCAGCAGCGCGTGCTTCCAGCCATATCATCATCTGTCGAGCTCGGTCCGATCACGATTTTGAAGGCAGAAGCGGGCATGGCCCCGGTGCCGACGATCAAATCGGCACTCGCGAGCTCTAATTCTAACTTCTCTATCACTGACGGCGATTGGCGGACCGGCGGCTATCTTGCCGGGCTGCAAGCGCTCATCGACGCCGAACTGAGGTGGGCCAAAGAGAATAAGCCCAAACTGGTTGAGGCGGCACAACAATCCTTGAAGCGGCTATTCCCTCTTCTCAACAGCGACGCCTTTACCGTGCCGAAGGATCTCACCAATACCTCGAGCAAGGAGGAGCGTACCCGGTTTTATCATCATGAATATCAAAATAAGCTCCTGGTCGGACTAGCCGAATTCCTGATCAAGTGCGCCCAACAGCTCCACGAACGTCACATCATCGTCATCGACCGGGCGGCGGCCCTGTCCGGCTCGGCCAAGAATCTGATCAAACTACTCGTCAGGCTGGACGACAATGCGCGGCTGTTTCGGTTTGTCCTGATCGATTACGAACAACGCCTCTATTTTCCGGAGGCCAGCGAAGTTCATTTCGGCAGATATAGCTCGCAAGAGCTAGGCACGATCCTTGATCGAGACCTACCCGCCGAGAAACGAAGGCAGATCTATGAGGCAAGCGGCGGCAATCCGTTGATTGCGGAGGCTTTGAGCAAATGCGCGGCAGCAGGATTACCAGTCGTCGGCTATCTCGACCCGACCGCGACCGTGGATCTCTATCTGGCCAGCCTCAATACCGGGGAGCGGCACAGTCTTCTCAAATCGTACATTGAATCCGATTGCACCACGCCCGATCTGATCGCGCAGCGAAACTATGCAATCTTCCAACAGGCGACCGCAGATCATCTGCACGAGCAGGCGCACCGCGCTTGCCTGGACCGCTATTTGGCCGGCGAGGCGCCGCTCGTGATGCTTCATGCGCTGTCAATACGGGACAAATTCAAGCGTACGGAACTACTTGCAGAGCCGAGCCAGATCCTTCAAAGCATCGGCCTGTATGATCTCTGGTTTAGCTACTTCGGGGAACTTGTCGCCGATCCTGCGCTTCGCACCTACGGCTCGGGCGATGCTCCGGTGAACGCCGCCTTCATCAACGCGGCTTTTGTGCTGTATTCGCTTGGCTGCGGGCGGGTGTCGGTTCCCTATCTGGATGAATTCTACAAGACCTTCCCCAAGAGCCGATACACGCCAACGGTTCTCTACGCCCAATCAATGACGTATGGACGCTATCAGCAGCCGGTCAACCTCACGGTGGCCGAGGAGTACGCCGTACGAAATCTGGAAGTCATCGAGCGTGATTTCAAGAACCACGACAAGTACGATTACATCAAGGTGTTTGCAGAGAACGCCTATGCCTACATCAAGGCCAAGCAGGAAAAGTATCAAGAAGCCCTCGCCCTTTGCGCAGAAGGCCTCGGCAAGATGCTCAAGGCGTATGGCGACGAGCGATTCAAGCTTCACCAATCGATTCTGGTCTACAACACCAGCCAGGTCTATGAACTCATCGACGAACTTTCTCGGGCTGAGAAGCAGTTGCGTGAGGCCATTGCGTATGATCCCTACTATGGAGAGTATCACAATGACCTGGGGAACCTGCTTTCGAAAGTAGCTGGAAGGGAAGCTGAGGCTCTTGAGGCCTATGCGCGCGCCATTGAACTTTGCCCACCCTATTATGAGGCTCACCTGAACAGAGCTACCCTTCGCAGTAGAATGGGAGATGCCGCTGGCGCACTGGCCGATCTCGACAGAGCACTCGTGATCAAGCCGAATGAATGGCGGGCTCACTTCGAGAAGGGCAACATCTTGCTACGGCAAGATCGGCCGAACGCTGCTCTGGAGTCCTATCTGGCGGCAGCCGAAATCAATCCCAACAATCCCGATTTGCAGAGCAATCTCGGCCTTGCCAATTCCGAGCTTGGTAAGGCGAAGGAGAGCATCGAGCACTATCTTCGGGCCCTTGGACTCAATCCTCGGCATGCGCCCACGCACAACAATCTCGCCATCGAGTACTTCAACGAGGGCCGGCCAGATCTATCGCTGAACCACGCCACGGTCGCCGTCGAGATTGGGGGAGATCCGGATTACCTCCTCACTCGTGAGCACATCCGGACAAATCTGCAAGCTGATCTGGCTTCGCGGCGGGACCAAGCTTCTGCGTCTTCCGCCCAGTCATGAGCTTGCCGCTCATGTGCATTCCTTGCCGTCAAAGCCGAGCGGCGCGCGACAGGATCGCTAAGGACATGGGTGCTGCACCTCAAAGATTCGGCGGGGTCTAGCGAATGTTGTTGCGGCAAGCGCTAAAGGTCAGGCTCACCGGCAAGGGGAACGCGTCGGCCGGCATTTTCTAGCGATGACCGAACTCCGCGAGGAGGTTGATAGGTGGGTGAGATGTCTTTTGCCAAGCCGCCCTATTGCGAGGGGGTTCGTCGTCCCCTTGTGGTCTCATCGCACCGATGTCGCCGAACTAGACCAATGCCATTCATCTTCGGCTTTGCGTCAAGGGATATCCACTCGACGATGCTCGATGAGCTGGGTCAACAATGAGTGGGGCGAGCACACGGCAGTTCGTCTATCTCTCGCATTTGGTCATCCAGATTGGCGGCTGGGCGTTCCGAATCGGCATCCTGATCGGCCTTCTGCAATCCGGCATGAGCGCCGCGGGTATAGGCATTGCGGTCACTTTTGCGCCTATCATGCTCGGGAGCCTCTTCCTGTCGCCGCTGGTCGACAGAGGCGATCCGATCTCAGCCATGATGATCGTCAATGCGGTTCGCGTATGCGCGCTGCTCGCCATCTTCGGCACCGACGAAGCCGATTCATTTTTGAGCTATGCCGCGATGGCCGTCCTCAGCCTGGTTCAGCCCGTCTATCTATCTGCAGAAGTTTCCTTCTTCCGTCGTATTACGTCGGAAGACGGCATGATCTCGGTGCTGCGCAACATCGCCAATATCGACTGGCTCACCTATCTCTTGGGAATGTTTGCAGGTGCCATGCTCTCCGATCAATTGCACTTGCTTGGCATTTTGGCGTTCAACATATCGGCGATCATCCTCTCCTTTATCATGCTTCTTGGCATCAAGCAGCAGTTCAGAAGGACACCGGCAGTCCTTGAGGCGCGGCCTTCGGGTACCATCCTAGACTTGGCACCACTCTATCCCGCATTCCTTGCTGTCTTTCTGCTCAATCTCGGCGCCGGCATCATCAATGTCTATCCCGCGATACGTGCCACAGCTGACGGGGTTCTCGATAAGAGCGTGCTACTGACGATCGTCATGAGCAACGGCGTTTTTGCGTTGCTGGGCGCGCTAGCCGTCAAGCCGATCTTCGAGCTGTTGGGCGCCTTGCCAACCATCGCCGGGGCCGCAGTGCTGCTTGCGGCGTGCCTTGCAATGATGTCACTCGATGCAGGTCTGCCGATGACAATCGTGTCCAGCAGCGCGATGCTTGGCTTTGGCCAAATATTTGCGGCTGCCGCTCACGCGCACATGGTCTCTTCGGTGGCTCCCGACCGGGCCGGTCGCCTTTCAGGGCTATTTCAATGTTGCACCTATAGCGGCGTTGCGGGAAATGGCATTGCGTTGTCGCTTTTGGGTGTTCGTCTTTCCTTCGCCATGGTCGTCCTCCTATGCGCGGCGAGCGCATTTGTTGCGTTTGCGGTTGCGGCCTTTGCCGTGGTCACATCAAGGGGCTCTCAGTCTTCATGGCCTGGCGATCGCTAGATCAGGGGTCTACATCATGCCATGGGATCAGCTGTTCCTTCTAGAGCGCCCGTTTTCAGATCCGACCCTGCCAGGACAGCAATTCTATTGCTGGCACTGCTTGCTGCTGGACGGGTTGCTGTCCGCATTTCCAGGCTGCGCTGCGAGGCTCGACGTTCGTCGGATTTCCTGGGCGAGGCCACGAGCCGCGCTCATCGAGAGGCTTGGGCAGGATCATCAGTCCGCGCCAGTTCTCATTTTAGAGCAGCGAAGCTCTTTACCAGAGAATGCGAAGGTCGCGAACGGCCGCGCCTATGTCGACGAACCATTTGCAATCCTTCATCTTCTGGCCGCGCGCCACGGATTTCCGGCGCCCTACCCTGGAACCGTCCGCACCTTGTAGGCCCATGATGGCCGTCAACGACTTGATGCCAGTACGGGCCTATCCGGACGCTTCGAGTGAGCGGCTTGCTCGATCTGCCGAGTTGGGACTTCGAAGGGCGATGGCTGATCGTCCCGGCTCATTATTTCTGACAGCGCCCAGCGCTCAAACTGTTTGACAGCCGCGTTATTTCGCGCGTGCCCATTGACGAACATGTAGATTGAGCGATTAACCGGCACGAAGCCAAATGGAGCGACAAGCTCTCCTTTCTCAAGGTTGCTTCTGACCAGGATTTGCGAGGATATCGCAGCTCCGAGCCCACTTTTTGCCGCCTCCATAGCCAAGGAAAATGAATCGAACACGACCTTGCGAGATCCCTGCAAGCATATTGCAGCTGCGCTGGCCCATTCGCTCCAGGCGTCCAGCCTGTCGGCCTCGTGCAACAGAGAGATAGAGCGAATATCTTTCGGGTTCTTGATCCCCTCGAGCGTGGCAGGCGCGCAGACTGGGCCAATCATCTCATTTGAAGCGTGCACCTCGCGGATAGGAAGCGGCCACTTCAGCCGGCCGCCGAGAAACAATACGTCCAACGTGCCAACAGCGAGCGCGTCAAGATCAACTTCGGTTTCAAAGAGAAGGTCAACGTCCTGATAGAGTTGGAGGAACCGACCGATACGGGGCAACAAGCCGTGCGACAGAAACGTGGTTGAGCCCCCGATCACCACGGAACGTCCTGGATGGCGCCTTCGTAGCTCGTAGCATCCTTTCTCGAGCATGGTGAACGCGCTCGCACAGCTGCGCTTGAGCTGTTCGCCGTCGGATGTCAGCCGCACGCCCGAACTATGGCGAACGAATAGTCTTCTGCCGAACCAATCCTCAAGAAGGCGCATCTGGTAGCTTACCGCGCCGGTCGTCATGTTTAGCCGCTCGGCCGCCTTTGAGAAGCTTGGAAACTCGCTGACCGCCTCAAACAGATGGAGGCTTTTCAGGATGGGTAACTTTCGCATCTTTCTTTCCTGCCTCTAGCTTGGATAGCTGTCGTGCAGCCGTGCAGCGTGCTCCGATTTCCTCCAGCACGACAACCGCCATCACTGACTGCTTGGGGCGGCGGACGACTGAGACCTCTTTCGAGATTGGCCTGTGTCGGAGAACTCAACGACCCCCTCCCCTGCGCGGTCGGATCCGCGTCCCGATGCACAGCTCGCTTCGATATCCATTCGGATACAGCGTTCATTGCGGCACGATGTGTCCAGAAGCCGGAACGGAGCTCGAAGTATCGCAATTCATGAGCCAGTCTGCCTCAGCAATACTTCGTCACTCGCCGGGCGAGGCGCCTGGCTAGCCTTATTGTACGACGAGCTGAAAGTTGAGGCAGATCGAAGACCTATGGCCGCGTGGGAACTGCTTCGGTTGCCCCTCAAATCCGTAGCGTCTTGCCCGCCGATCGGCCATTCAGTGTATTGCGTCCCATTCCAGCTTGATGAATTCAGTCGGTTTTTCAGAACAAAGCCGCCTCGATGCATAGGTGTATTCAAGGGCCAGTCGACGCGCCACTTCGATGAAATTGGCCGCTGCGCTGTGTCCCCCATCGATGTTCTCGTAGTAGAAGTAGGGCTGGCCCAGCGCGGCGAGCTTTGCTGCAGCCTTGCGGCCGTGCGCGGGATGCACGCGATCGTCCTTGGTGGAGGTGAGAATCAAAGGAGCGGGATAGGTCTTGCCCGGTACCAGGTTCTGATAGGGTGAGTAGGCCTCGATCCACGCGCGCTGCTCGGGAAAAGCGGGATCGCCGTACTCGCCGATCCAGGAGGCGCCTGCGCCCAATTTGGTATATCGAAGCATGTCAAACAGCGGCACCTGGATGATCGCCGCGTTGAAGAGCTCGGGGCGTTGGGTGATTGCGGCGCCAACGAGCAGCCCGCCCTGGCTGCCGCCTATTACTCCTAGCCTCCGCGGACTTGTGATCTTGCGGCGAATCAGGTCCTCGGCAATGGCGATGAAATCATCCCACGTCGTCTGCTTCGTTGCGCCTTGGGCCGCTTGATGCCATTGCGGGCCAAACTCGCCGCCCCCTCGCAGATTTGCAACGACATAGGCATTACCTTGTTCGAGCCAGAGCCGTCCGACGGGTCCGAGATAGGAGGGCAGAAGCGAAGCCTGGAACCCGCCATAGCCATAAAGAAGGGTCGGAGTGGCGCCGTCAAACCTTGCGTTCTTCGGTCGCACCAAGGAATAGGGAATTGACGTGCCATCACGCGAAGTCGCTTCGAACTGCTCTACGACATGCTTGGACGCATCAAACGCAGGAGGGGTCGTCTTCAATTCCTCGAGTTTTTTAATTTCGGCATCAAAATACCAGACTGACGTTGGCCTGAGATAGCTTGAGACGGCGAACATGGCCTGGTCCGCCTCGTCGGAAGCGGCTGTCACGCTGACATTGGTATGTTCCGGCAGCTGGATCGGCGTCGCCGACCAGGCTCCCTGATCGTACTTGTAAACGAACGCTTTGCTTTGAACGTTATCCAGGATCGTCAGGATCAACAGGTTCTTTGTGAAGCTTAGCCCGCTCAGGGCCTGGCGCGGCCCAGGCTGGAAGACAAGCGAGGCTTTGGCGCGCAGCGGATCCTGTTTCCATTCGCTCAGGTCACAGGAAATCAGCGAGCCGGCACTGAAGCTGACATCACCGGATGGCGTCCACGCCTCTTTAAGTTTCACAAGCAGGCGATTGCTCACGAGGCCTGCGATCTCCGCTTTCTTCGGCAGATTGAGCTTGACGGGCCCATCGGGGCGGAGGAGCACGTACTCATGCTCGAAAAACCCGATCGCGCGGATGGCTCCGGTCGCATGGACATGGCCTTCGCTGTCACGAAGTACCAAGGGCCCCGCCCGAACATCGGTGGGCGCGCCCCGAAAGATCTCACGCGCCTCGCTGAGCGGCTGTCCGCGTTTGAGCTCCTTCACCACAAAGGGATAGCCGGCCTGCGTCAAAGAGCCCTCGCCCCAGTCCCGTGCAACAAGCAGGGTGTCACGATCGATCCAGCTGACGTTCTGCTTGCCCTCTGAAAGATAAAAGCCGTCCGCAACGAAGGCCTTGGCCTCGCGGTCGAACTCGCGTATGGTCGCGGCATCCTTGCCGCCATCGGAAAGACTAATCAGGCAGAGCCGCTCTTCAGGCGGAAGGCAGTTGCCACCTTGAAAGACCCAATTCTTGTTCTCGGCGACAGCCAAGGCGTCCACGTCGAGGATAGTTTCCCACTGTGGATCTTGGCTACGATAGCTCTCCAGCGTGGTGCGCCGCCAGATGCCGCGCACCTGCTTCTCGTCTTTCCAAAAATTCTCCAACCCGCGCCGTCCGAGCGAGACGTATGGAATTCGATTCTTGGCTTGCAAGATGGTGAGCGCCTGCTCGTAGAAACGTTGATAGCGGGGATCTGATTGGAGCACGCCGAGTGTCTTCTCGTTCTCGGCATGGGCCCAAGCCAATGCGTCTGACCCTTCGATCTCCTCAAGCCAAAGGAATGGATCATCAGGCGCCGCCATCGCCGTTCGCTCTTGTGAAAGCGCGGCGGAGGTGAAGCAGGCAATCGAAAGCAGCGCTGCGGAGAGGACTGATGTGTTCATGGACTTTGCTCCGGCCGAGGTCGAGGGCCACGCTGGCCCGGCGCGTCAAGCAGGAACTGTGGAAAGTACGTAACGCGTGACATGGCTCGGCTGACGCTACCGCTTCGTGGAGCATCCATTGCAAGCTGCGTGCCGGCTCAAGAGCCGCAAGTTTCAGCCGTTCAGGGCTGCACGACCATGTCCGCTTGCCGACATTGGTTAAAAGCAGACGACGCATTGTCGACAGGGTCGGTCCTGAGCGGTCAGGCGGATCTTCACCAGCCAGGAACGGAACACCGGGACCGTTCCCCCCGCCCGCAATCGTAACGCTTACCTCCAAATATGAGGTTCGTTCTTCCGACTGGTTGGCGGGCAGATTTGTCGACGGGGTTCATTGCGACAAAGAACAGCGCGTTGATCAGCAGCCAGATCGCGATCAAGCTAAGGGCGGTGTGCACGGGCAATCTCCAATTGCTGACTGCGGATCGTCTGCCGAGACGTTCCGCTTCATCTTGCGGACGGCCCCGGCCCGCAAGAAACGTCTCAGCCGCCAAGTCAATATTGTGCCTCTATCCTGCTAAAAGCAGTCATCCGCCGTGCTGTTCCGCTGCCCGCTCAAGCCTCCCCGGCACCAGGCTCTTGTTGGCGACGACCACTAACCGGAGCTGTGTCCGCCGGTAAATCCCAGAGTCTGTCATGGGTATGTATCAGCGGGGCCTCTAACGCCTCATAGGCCTTTTTCTCGTCTTCAAAGGCGGCCTCTTTCAAGGCGGCATCCGCGGGATCGATCTCGTTATAGGTGGCCAGCGCCTCTGCATGCCTTCGGAACAGCGGCATTTGAGCCTCGTTGGTCCAGCCGAGACCGAGGCGGTGGAACTGATCAGCCGGAACGGTGACCCGGCTTTTGTCGAGCGCTCGAACGTTGTCCGCAGACCAGTCGTGAATAGTAAAAGATTCGATTTTATCCATCATCGACCGCCAGCGCGCGACACGCTCCTCAAGCGGCATGTTGGCGGCCTTCGAAATAGCGGTTGCGATCTCTTCAGGGTGGTTCGGATCCACCAACAGCGCCTCGTTCTCATTAAAATCTTCGGCCGCACCGGTAAACTTGGATAGAACCAGCACGCCGGGATCCTGCGGATCTTGTGCAGCAACATATTCTTTTGCGACCAGGTTCATGCCGTCGCGCAACGGTGTCACCACACCGATCTTGGCAGCCCGATAAAGACGCGCCAGTGCAGCCTGGCTGAACGAGTCGTTCGTGTAGTGGATTGGCCTCCACTCGTCCGTGCCATGCTCGTTATTGACGTGATTGATCGCGCTCTCCACGACGTCTTTATATTTTTGGTATTCTTCGACGTCGGCGCGTGAGGATGGCGCGATCTGCAACAGTGAGATGCTATGCGGCTCGGTCCTTAGAAGCTGATTGAAACCTTCGACCCGTTTGTCGATTCCCTTGGTGTAGTCGAGTCGGTCTACGCCGATCGCGAACTTGGCGCCCTCGAAGCCTTGCAAGAGTGACGAGACTTTTTCTTGCTCCGCCGGAGAGAGATCTGCCGCAAGATACTCTGCGAACTGCTTGGGATCGATGCCGATCGGGAACTTTTGCAGTCTCGTCTGGCCGCGCTCCGTGGTCACGACGCCATCCTTGCTCTCCAGTCCGAAATGGGTCCGCAGGCCGGCCACGAAATTGTTCAGGTCCCGGTTTGTCTGAAAGCCGAGCAGATCGTACTTCAGCATCGACTTCATCAGTTCGTGATGATTGGGTACGCGCTCGATCATGTCTGGCGCCGGCCACGGCGTATGGAGGAAAAAGCCGGTTGGCCGCTCGATACCAAGGTCATGCAAGGCGGCCCCAAGCGGAAGCAAATGATAATCATGCACCCAGAATGCATCCCGGTCTCGGACGTCGAAGGCCGCACGCGCAATAAAATCGTTGATGTTTCGATAGCTGTCATAATCTTCGTCCGAGCCCGACATCTGGCCCGGAAGGGAGTGCAATGCCGGCCACAGCGTCGAATTGGAAAAACCGCGATAGTAGCCAGGATAATCCTCGGCCGGTAGCTCGAGTCTGGCCACCTCGCCTGCACCGGTCCTCACCAGTGGCAGGGGGTGCTCGTTCCCGTCGCCGCGGTTTTCAGAGGACCCGATCCAGACCGCGCCGGAGCGTTGGACGACCGGCTCGAGCGCCGCGGCAAGCCCGCCGGTCTGAGGTTTATTGGGGTCGAACGGTGCAATGCGGTTCGAAATGATGACAAGCTTAAGATCGGGTTGCTGGCGTGCGGCATCAAGGCGATCCTCCACTTCGTCCGAGACACTAGGATCGGAAGGACGTGCACCTCCTTGTTGCCGCGGCTCCTGCGGGATCTCGTCCAGGCGCTGACCAAAGGCTGCTTGGTTTATCGTTTCATCTTGCTGAGTGGCCCCTGATGTACTTCCGGAATCTAACGTTGCCGTATCGAGCATGCCTTGGATTCGAACCATCTCAGAACTCCGTTTGGCGATGTTTACGTTTGATACAGTCGTAGATCAGCTCCGAGATATCTGCGCTTCGCCAGGATGGCAGGCTTAGCTTTCGGGAAGCTGACCAGTCAGCCATCCAGGACTTCGACGCGATCGTGACGGAAGAGGCACCGTCATTTCGGATTTGAACCAAGACGAGCTCGGCTTCATCGCCTTAATGAGTGCACGCAGAGCATTGCCATCATCGGTGTCGAGGACGCATTGAACGCGTTGAGGACTCGGGCGCTCTAGTCACGTCGTCTGCTGATCGGGTCACCCTCATGAGGCGGCGCATGCGCAGCAAGCGGATGGTGGGTTCAATCGGCCCCCGGTTAGCGCAGAGTTTGGTCGCCGGCATCGAATGGCCCGCCTGGGCCGTCCGACGGTACGGTATAGCCGGCCATCACGGGGCTCCTAGTGCGTCTTCTGGCGCATCACCAAGCATCTGAATACGAGGCATAAAGTCCGACCGCCGACAAATACCTCTATCAACTGCCGCGGCGCACAACGTTGACTCTGCCAGATTGCGGCCCGCGCCGAGCGAAAGCACCATGACTTCCACCATGCCCCCCTTCGTGCTGAGGAGACCTCCGGCGTCATCAACTTAACGCCTCTGCCGCGAGGTACTAACATTGCGGGCGCCTCCCAGCGAGGCTCAAAGAGTTGAATTGCGGTCGAATCTTGACCGATCTGCATGGGCATGCGCCCGTAATGACTTGGTACGAAACGAACCAATCTGCGCGGAGGCACATGGGCTTGTGCGTTACGTACCAATCTGTGCGTCCACAGCAACATCACTGGACAGAAGTCGAACCGCCGGGGACATCGCTTCGCCTCTTCAGCAAAATAGGCTACGAGCAGGGTACATCCTTCGTCGCGCAAGGCGAGCCGCGCACGGCGGCACTCGGCGATCCGGGTTGCTCCGTGGCGGCAGCAGTTGGTGTGGTTCATTTTGCTTGCTTCGGCTCCGAAGCCGGCCACCGCAAAGTTCACCGTCGATGGACACAGACACAGCAAGTACGATCATTCAGGGAACGTTGAGCGGCACGGCACACAATCGAGCAGTCCAGACGATCTGAGCACGAGCTGGCCTTCATCAGGGCGATTCAGCTGCGCAAGTGAGGCCGGAGAACTGGCATAGCGCCAGAGGGCCTCACCTTTAGCTCCTGCGATTGAGCTGCATCAGGCATCGCCATCCAATAAACAAACGTCGACGCGCAAGATGCGCGTCATCTTGCAAACCGAATCCAGCTTTGCGGCAACGCGCGCGGGGAACGCATGCTATGTTTTGGAGTTGAGACCAGCTTCGGGGACAGGGGCGACAGGGCACGCGCAGTTCCCGCCGGCGACCAAGGGCAAAAAAGCTGCGAGTCGCAAGCGGCAGAGAACGAAATGCACTGCAAGCATCGTATCGATCGTCCCATGACACCCCCGAAGGAACAACGGCTGACCAGCGCCGATCTTCACCTCATGAGCTTGCGTCAAGAACTAGCAGGACGGCCGCTAAGGAAAGCTCGACCGTTCGGCTCTCAGTGGCAACCCAGGCGCTTCTGCGCGCACTCGTCAGCAACCGAATAGCCGGCTGAGCTCAATCAAGATGCTCGCTCCTGAATCTACCACGCGGCGCGCTCGGTTGCAGTTCTGCTTCGCTTTGGTTCGGATCTTTGCCGAGAACGAACGCCAAACCGCGCGGAAAGCCAGCTCTCGTCCGCTCTCCGTCGCGCCGCAAGTTCCGGCCGCCACCGTCCCTGATCGCGGTTTGGATGTGGCCATGCGACAATACCGATCAAAGTTGGGACTTTGCCACGGTAGATTTTCTCGTATTTTTCACCTTCGAGGATTTCCTGCGCTGATCCGTCATCTCGCGGCGAAATTCATCTCAGGCTGGAGGTGGTCATGCAATATGATCGGATAGATGCCCGCATTCTCGAGATCGTTCAAAAGAATAACCGTCTGACTTCTGATGTCATCGGCGAGATGGCGGGGCTTTCTGCTACCGCGTGTCAACGACGGTTGAAGAGACTCCGTTCGGAGGGCATCATCCAGGCGGATGTGTCGGTTATATCGCCGAAGGCCGTTGGACGACCTATTCAAGTGCTCGCACTGGTGACGTTGGAGCGAGAAAGCGCCGACATCATCGATCGGTTCAAGAAGGCTATCAAATCGTCAGTCGACGTCGTCAACGGCTTTTACGTCACGGGCGACGCCGACTTCGTGCTGTACATCACCGCGCGGACCATGGAGGAATACGAGGAGTTCACGCGGCGCTTCTTCTACGAAAATCGCGACATCAAGGGCTTCAAGACGATGGTGATATTGGACCGCGTAAAGGTCGGATTTGCTGTTCCCGTTGAGATTCCTTCAGGCGAATGATCGCAGAGATGCGAGCGAGCGTCTTGCCCCGAAATCGCGGTGTTACCACAGCTCCAACTTCCCGTGGCTTCCTGAAGGCCTCAAGCAGGGCCCCATTGAGAACGACGGATTGTTTTGAGCGATGCGTCGTTCTGCGTGAGCCACCAAAAAACGTACAGTACGGGGCGGCCGCAGACCTGCCGTGCCGCACGGGCTGTCTCTGTCGCCGGACAGCAACGTGCTCTATTCGGCGCCCTCCGCTCGAGCCAGATTGGTTCTGCGCGTTCTTGTCGAGGCGACTTTCGCCAAGATGCCAGCTTGCGCCATTCCAGTTAGCCTGCGCAAAGCTGTATAGAAGGGCGAGGTCCGCGTTTGGTGGACGCCGGTCTACTCGCCTGTCTCGATCCGCTTATACGCGGATGCAATCGTCGGAGCTGTAACGCCAAGGTGCAAAAAGGAAGATTGTGGCGCCTTCCTGCCGAGGCGCGCACGCCTCCCTTTGGCTAGTTGAAATTCGTCGAAGACAGGCCCCTCAACGCGGGATTTGGGCGTCGATGCGTTCTTGGTTGCATCAATCAAGATGAGGATGTTGCTACAGTCGTAATCACGTTCTCGTTACGGTCAGCGCGCAGGCTAGCAAAGCCTCCTGCCAGGAGAGGAACCATGACCGACCGCGTGCCCGCCGTCCTCGAAGTGCTTGGCTGCTCACAAGATAGAGGTCTCAAGCCGCTGCCCGGCGGCACACGACCGGAGCTTCAGCCTTCTCTTCCGGTGCGCCCTTCGAAGCGCCCGTTTGTGAAGAACGTAATCTTAGCGCGTCTTTCACTCCCACAGCTTGCGGCAATAGGAGAACGCCTTGAGCCGGTTGTCTTGAAAGAGCGCATGGTTCTGCAGGAGCCAAGAAGGCCGGTCGAACACGTTTATTTTGTAGAAAGCGGTCTCGTCTCGCTGAGAGTTGTTGCTGCGGGCAGCATGCTTGAAACGGCAGTCATAGGCTATCGCGGCGCGGTTGGCACTTCGTTTTTGTGGGGAGGACATCTTTCAACCCACCAATCTGTAGTCATCTTCCCCGGAAGTGCACACAGAATTCGGGTCGAGGATTTGCGTCGCGTGATGAAGGCGCATCCCGAGATCAGAGACCATTTGTTTGAGTACGTCCAAGCACTGACATTCCAGTGCGTCCAGACAGGATTATGTGGAGTTCGGCATCATCGTGAACAGCGGCTCGCCAGCTGGCTGTGCCTTGCGAGTGAAGCTGTTGACGCCCGCGTGCTGCCAGTCACCCACGATTACCTTGCCTCGGTGCTGGGACTGCGCCGCGCTGGGGTAACAGAAACATTGATCCGATTCGAGGAGCAAGGGCTAATTCGAAAGATGCGCGGGGTGCTGCAGATCGATGAACATAAACCGCTCGAAGAAAAGGCATGCTGCTGCTACAAGCTCGTCTCGGCCGCCTATGCCTCTTCATCAGTCCGTACTCTCAACGAAGATCAGCCGAGCTAGCAGCTCGCGAAGGCGCTTTGCGTCACCTGACTTGAGACCGTAGAGTGATACCCCAGCCCTTCAATTTACCAAATCAAATTCTTTGGACGCAACAAGGCTCTCGCACGCCCAACGCGGCCTCATCCGTCTGATTGCGGAGCGACCATGGCGGCAAAGAGCGACTTGGATATCGCGCAGAAGATGCGTGATTTCACTCTGGAGCGTCCGTATGGATGTCAGCACGGCGTTGGATTCGAAGCCGACAAAGAGAGCGTCGATTCGGGTATCCCGCTTTTTCGTACAACGCCAGCGACTTCGATCGCCAGAGCGGCACGGAAGGGATATAGCGAAGCAGGTCGCTGGCCGGCTCAACGTCTACCTTCGAAAAAAATTCCACGTTCGCTCCCTTGTCCGCCGAGCAGTACGGGCAGACTTGGAAACCGGAGTCATCGCGACAAAGAACAACACGTTAATTAGCAGCCAGATCGCGAGAACGATAAGGACTGTGAGCATGAGAACCTCCGAATTTTCATGCAAAACTTTGCCGAATTCACGCGCTGCTCGCAAAGTCCGACAAATTGCGCGTCAGCCATTCGGTTCCTTGCCTGATTGCGACACGCCCTGACAGGATTGCGCTTGCAGTCCCTTGCTAAACCAAAGCGACGTCAGTGCACACGCGCTAAGGAGCGCGTTGGCGAAGCAGCATGAACCTTCTGTCCGAGGCCTGCGTAAACGGTGCTAGGCGGCCTGAACGATACGGATCTGGTAAGTTTGAGACAGGCTCCTCGCTTGCACGTTCGTTAGCAACTGCTGGGACTAGCTGACCTGGCTGTTTTCGGCAGACGTTCTGCCCGAGCGACCAGCCTTCGGCTCGTAACTGACCGAGCGCCCTCTTTCAATCCGCTGTAGTCCTTTTCAACTGCGCTGATATGCACGAGGACATCAGATCCTCCATCTTGCGGTCTGACGAAGCCATATCCCTTCGTCAGGTTGAACCACTTCACGATGCCCATTGCCACGGCACGGCCTCCACTTTGAACGGCGGACTGCGATCTAACGAAGAGTCTCGCAGGCATCAAGCTATGTGGCAAGAGTGGCAATCGTGTTTGAGTCGAGCCTAAAGAGCAGCGCCGCCATCAACCGCTCACTCAATCGCGACCTCTTGAAGTATCGGCCGAGTTGCCGTTCGGCTGTCTCCGTTCCTTCCATGATAAACCGAAAATTGCACAAAGCGGCCCACAACTGCAGATTCTCTGCGAGCATCGCCCTTATGAGCAGCATTGCGGCACCGGAATCATTTATCGTGACGTAACAACTTATTTGAGCACCATTTGCTCTGCGGTAGCGACACTTTCCGAACCTATTGGATTCGAAGTCCGAAAGCGGCGGAGCATATTGCCTTTAACGTGCGTTTACTCGCGCCCGTTTGACTCGCCGCCGCCAACGCGACGAAGTGAGAGAACTGCTCGCGTTTACGGGTAAATCCCAGCCGCGGGGCCGCATCGAGGATAGATACTGGTGCCATTCTGACGATGCTAAAGGGATATTTCACGCCAGGCGCCGATCCTATTCAGTTACCCTCCGGCGTTGCGGCTCAAGCGTGCGTCTCGACGCCCCGAAGCACACGAACTCCGCTCCGTAGCAACCCTAGAAGGGAGAGGTTTACCTGACCGACGAAAGCGCCGAGCTCGGGATCCTATCTAGCGGCCGCCGTTTAACTTGAGAACGATGCCATTTCGCTTGATGGGATGGAAGCCCGCTGCAAGGATCGTGGAGCGTGAGACTTACTTTTTCGAATGTGACCAATGGCGATTACCCATCCGGAGCTTGTGGCTATGATTCCTCTCAAAGAGGACTTCGCTCGGAAGGCTAAGTACTGGAACATGCCTTTCCGTTGCTGCTTGCACGCCTCCTCGAAGAAACGAAAGGCAGAGTTTTGCTTGCGGACAAATCATCAGGGGATTTGCAGGCCGACCTGGATCGCCGCGCGAACACGCAAGCTGAGCTCAGTCGGGACGACAGGCACCGTTTTCTGTCACGTCTCAACTCGGGCCCAAAATCAGCATATTCAAGCGTCGCACCACAAATGTGGAGTCCGACTAGCAGGCTCCGCATCAGCAGCTCTTCATGGTTCGACGGCATCTTGAGTTCATTCACGATCGTTGCGCGAGGACAAGGCCACTGGCTCCGAGGCGGGCCGGCGCAACGTCGCTCTCTGGGGGCCTCCTGACAATTCAATTCCCCGCTCACAATAGATGCACCGGCCGCCCGATCTTCCTCGGCTTTGGCCGAGATCGGTTTTGCTGCCTCGTTCCTTAGCGGGAGCGCGTTACAGGCAGCACCGTTACGGAGGCCTCCGCGTCTACTGCTCCAGCTCGAGCCATTACTTTCGGCCAGGACAAAAAACGGCGGGGAATATGTGCAGCTCTAACCTCTACCTAAGAATGTGCGGTAGGAACCGATCTCAAAATGGACTATGTGTATGTTTTTTTAGGGGACGATTATATCGATGGGAGGCTTGTCATTCGAGATCCTTATTGATGACGCTCTTGCTGGAATCACTTCCGTGTCTCAGCTCACCACGCTAGTAAACAAGCGGGTTCTTAGCTTAATCAACGAAACTCGAGAGAGGTCGTTTTGTCTGGCTGGCCGATGGCGTGGTGTCAATATCGCAGGCGCAAATCAGCTATCTGTCGTCCGGCATCGACTGATGCAATCCCAGGAGTCCCGGCGCCTACGAGCGTGGGTTGACACTTTGTTATTTGAGTTTGGCAACGATATGATTCCATCTGGCTATGGACTGCAGCGCCCGACCTGCCGCGCGAACTTGCCGCCGCCCGTGCAATGATCCTGGCCGAGCGCGCGGCCAGGCTCGCGGCGGAAACGAGGCTTGCTGAAGCGGCCCACGCCCAAACGAAGCAATCGAGCACGAAGCGCTGATTGCCCATTTCAAGCTCGAGATCGAGAAGCTACGACGGACAATATATTGCACGCGCTCAGAGTGCTCGGCGCGGCTGCTCGATCAGTTAGAACTTGAGCTTGAAGAGCTCGAGGCGGGCGCGTCTGAAGATGAACTGGCTGCCGAGAAACCCCCAGACGGCACGTTCGTTTGAGCGCAAGCGGCCTCTGCGCCAGCCCTTTCCCGATGACGTCGAGCGAGATACGCGCGGACCTGCCGGCCCGAGGCAATGTCCCTGCTGCGATGGGCCCGGCTGTAGAAGGTCGGCGAAAAACGTGACCTCGACGCTGGATCCCACGCCGATTCAAGGTGATCGATACGGTGCGGGAGAAGTTTAGTTGCCGGGACTGCGAGGCGATCACGCAGCCGCCAGTGCAGTTCCACGTCACGCCACGGGGCCATATGGGACCGCAGCTTCTGGCGACGATTCTGTACGACAAATCTGGTCAGGCATCAGCCGCTGAGCTGATGAGCCAGACTTCAAATGCGAGCGAATCGACCTGTTGGTCTTGACGCTGGCGGACCAGATAGGCCCCGGAGCCTTGCGGTGATCGAGACGGTCCGGGAGAAGTTCTCCTGCCGCGACTGCGAGAAGATTAGCCAGGCGCCGGCGCCGTTCCATGCCATCGCTCGGGGATGGGCTGGCCCGAGCCTCCTGGCCATGATCATGTTTGAGAGTTCGACCAGCATCAGCCGCTAAACCGCCAGGCCGAGCGCTATGCCGTGGAGGGGTTGCCGATCGCGCTGTCGACCGTGGCCGATGCCATGGGGACGGTATGTGCATCGCTGGATCCCTTGCTGCGCCTGGTGGAAGCCCATGTCATGCCAGCCGAGCGCCTTCATGCTTACGATAGGACGGTGCCGGCCCTGGCCAAGGGCAAGACCGACACGGGCCGGTGCTGGATCTACGTTCGGGACGACCGACCGTTTGGGGGCGCGGGCCCACCAGCAGCGATGTACTACTACTCACGCGACCGCAAGGGCGGAGCATCCGCAGGGGCATCTGGCTCGGCATGCCGGCATCCTGCAGACGACGCCTATGACGGGTAAGGCCAGCTCTATCTGGCCGGACGCGAGCCCGGACCGATCCGTGAGGCGCCTGCTGGTCGCATGGAAGGCACCCGTTTTTTGCCATGGCCGACATCGAAGAGAATGCGCGGCGCAAGGGCACCGGAAAGAAGGAAATCCCGCTCTCTCGGATCGCGATCGAGGTGGTGCGGCGGATCGATGCGCTGTTCGAGATCGAACGCTCCATCAATGGCAGGAGCCCCGAAGGGCGTCTGGTGCGACAGACGCTGAGCCGGCCTCTGGTCGAGGATCTTCAGGTCTACATACGCGAACAGCTCGCTAAACTGTCTCGTGGTCACGATCTGGCCATGGCGAGCGAAGATGAGCTTGCCGCGCAGGCGCAGCGGCGAAGACGCAGAGCGTCCGCCCCTTCACGCGCAAGCGGCCGGTGCGCAAACCATGGCCGGATGACATCGAACGCGAGCGCGTCGTCGTTCAGGCTCCGACGACCTGTGCCTGGTGCGGTGGATCGCGGCTGGCGAAGATCGGTGAGGATGTGACAAAGACCATGGAGGAGATCCCGCGCCGCTTCAAGCTGATCGAGACGGTACGCGAGAAGTTCACCGAGAAGATCAGCCAGCCACCCGCGCCGTTCCATGCCACGCCACGCGGCTTCATCGGCCACAATTGCTGGCGACGAGCGGCGCTTGAGCAGAATCCGTAGCGTAAGATCATCCTCATGTGGCCGCGAGACTAAGGAGAAGGGGATAGCTCAGCTACAGATTGCCCGCCCCGACAGAATTTCAACGGCAAACGGACGTCGCTCGCTCGACTTCCACGAACCAACACGTGCCAAGAGGCTTCTCAACTACCTCGTTTTGCTACGCCGCAATAATCCGGAGCAGCTGCCCGAATTAGGCCGCTTCAGCTGCTCGTGATCTCAGCTTCGTGAGGACGGGTACGTCTGCGTCACTCGCGACCTGACGACCTCCGACTTTCATGGAGTAGCGCTCTGTCGCGCGATTGTCCCAGATTGCGACGTCGCCGGATTTCCAGGTCCAGCAGACTACGTTTGCCGGTGCAGTGAGATAGGATTGCAGCCGCTCGAACAGCTTTTGGCTGGGATACCGCTGTAGGCCGACAAAGTTCTGCACGGATTGACCGAGCAAGAGAAGACGCTCGCCGGTTTCGGGGTGAATGCGAACGACCGGATGCGTCGTTTGGTAGATTGTTCCGGTGGATACATCGTCCAAGCACTTCTTGTCGGCTTCCGTGGCGCCCTCCGTCACTGCGCAATCGAACGCGGCGCAGCGCACTGCCCAGAGCGCATCTGCAAGCATCCGTAGGGACTCGGGGAGGTCCAGATAAGCGGCCGCAGTGCTCGACCAAGCCATGTGCTCCTCATAAAGCGGGATCGCCGCACCGCGAAGCATCGAAATTTTTGGACGCGCGGCACTAAAGCAGCCGTCAATGCTCATTGTATCTATACGGCTGGCGCGATCTGCGAGCATTTTCCGGGTCCTCAAGTCTCCGCTTATGTCGACCATTGTGGGATTTGATACCAGCGAGCTGAGCCGGATAGCAAACCGCTGCTGCTGGGCGTCATCAAGGTGTCCCTGATCACGGAAGAAGATGACTTTATGCTCGAGCAGCAGCTGCTTAATGGCTGCGACGACCTCGTCCGACAAATCATCCGATAGCCTGATGTTCTCTACTTCGGCGCCGAGCCGAAGCGCGCGCTTGACGACGCGCGGAACGATGTTGCCAACGGTCATTGCGTTACTCATGACGGTACCTCTGCCTATTGATGTCTAAACAAAGCTCCGCGGCGGCGATACTGGCGGCGAATCCAACCAAGCCATCTTGGCCAGAAGCGCGCCAATCTCCGGCCCGCTGCCTTCGCGACACGATGCCATTCCAGACGTCCGGGTGCTGTCATTATCTTATGATCTGACTCTGTCAGTATAGTGACACATTTCACTATCGGTTACGATCCGACAAAGCGCACTCGCGAGCAATGCCACCCGATCGCTTTGCAGCATGATCAACAGTCCAAGCCTGACATCGCAGATCATAGAGTCAATTCATGTTCAGTCTATGAAACGAAACCAGCTTTGTTTTCGATCTTGAGTAACGTTCTTGTCGTCTCCGAACTCATGTTGGAAAATTCTCAAATAACGATTGTGTCGTTATCTCACGCGCCCCACGTGGCCTTATCCACACGACGAAGAACCGAACTGGATTGCCGCCCGCGCTCACGAACGCATCGGATTTCTAATACCACCTTAGCGCACATCATACATATACATCTACCATGACGCGTGCGCAATCATTTCTTCGCGACTTCGAGTTGTTCAATGCGAGCATCTTTGGTTGCGAATCGGACTGCTCATCTGATTTTGACCGAGCAGGAGAGCCGCTTTTGACCGAGCAGGAGAGCCGCGCAAAATTCAAACGCTGCAATTTGCATTGCAGCTTAACAACGGACTCAATCCCTCTATTTGCGAAGTCTGCGCTCGTCACGGAATGCAAGCGACTGCGCAGTGTCCTACATTTGCAAGCCGCGAATTCTGGTGGTCTATTTTCGTCACCCACACTGCTATTGGCTGCATGACGCTGAAGGCAACGTCGGATCTGAGGTCATAAGCCGGGACCCGATATTCCTAATGATCGCCCCGTCTTCCTCACTCCAACAACTATAGGGCGCATATGATCACACACGCACCAAAAAAATGCACGATTTCAGAGAAGACGATGAAAGTATGCACCAGCAAATCACAACAACGCGGCCGAGCCATCGTGCAAAATGCGCACCATGCAACAGAGCCCTTCAAAAGCCTGAGGTTCGCCACAAGCCGCAGTGAAATCCTTTAAAGCTTACATGCATGCGCCGACAAACCTGCCTGTAAGTCGCTTGCTCTTCTTGCTCCGCGTTCCACTCATCGCGCAGATGCCAAGCCGCTAAAAGGTGCGCGATGAATCACTAATCTTAGACGGTAGAATGAGAACGCTCAGCCAAGCAGACTAGCAAGACCCAAAGCACCAATTCGCGCGGCGTTCAATTTGGGCGCTCTCATAAATTTGAACAACGCTGCTTATGGGCAGATGATTAGCTCCTTACGGAGCTCGATGGAGTGGACGATGTCGCAGAAGACTGGTCGGAAGGTTTGATCAGAATAATCTGCCCCGGTCGGCCAAGTATGGTTCACCGGTAACCATGCGGCCGAGGGAAACCGCCCGCCCGGTGCATACGCGCGAGCCGAATGCTGATCGCTCGTTGGTTGCGCGCCTCGCAGAGTTGCTGACCGCATGTAGCGACGTACGCCGCGACCGCTCTTGACGCACGAGCTCGTCAAAGCTGCAGCATGCCGAGGCTATACACGATAAAAGGGCGAGAGCGAAGCCACACCTCGATCGGCGCCGCCGCTCAGGCTGTGCGAGGCGACCGGTCGAGGCCGTTTCGTCCTTCGCCCTGCTCCGGATCCGATAGCTGATAGGTCAGCTGCAGCGCATTAATCAAGTCAGCCCTTCCGCACTCAATTACCGCGAGCCTTGTTGGCTCGTTCCGGAAATCCGGCACTCTCCAGCACTCCAAGCGATCTGATTCGAAGTCACCGCAGCGCTGCCCGGAGTGCTTCGATGTCTGCGCTCCTGCCGGAGTGGCAGTTCGCGAATTAATCCATCGACGCGACATCATCAGGCCCAACCTTTTCGCCTTTGCGGCACCCCCGGCCCTTCCGCGCCATCTTATTCATCCGGAATAGTCTACCCTAGCTGCGCCGGTGGCCTTCTGGATGCCCCACGTTGCTTGCGGTAGGCTTGGTCAGTCGCGGATGCCACTGCGCTCCCACTTCGCGAGACCCGCTGGCCAGTCCATAAAGTGGATCCGTTACGGCGATCCTTGTCATCTCTCGCGCCTAGCCGTTCCGGCTTCCAGAATGTCGCACCAATGCTCCCAGCTCCGCGTGAGCTTGGTATCGACTCTGGATCGGCGTGCTTAATCCTGTTTGGTTGAGCTATTGCGTTCGCCGGCACCGCTGTTTTCGGTTGAATACCGACGACGACGTTGCTGAAGCCACATCGACGGAGCGGTGGTCAAAGCGTTCTGTCCGACTTGCCGAAGGACTTCAGCGGATGTCTCGCCTCGAGCGGCGGCTTCTAGAATTTTGGAAGCGACATGCGTTCGGGAGCCGGTCTCGTGAGGGGGCAACCCCTTGCAAACCTCATCTAGAACTCGACGGAGACGAGCAGTCGTTTCGGAGTCGAGCATAGAAGGTCTCCTCCAATGAAGCGGCGCAATGACTACACTGCGAACGCGAGTTTCACGACATAAATATCATCAATAGCCGGTGTTACAGGGTCGAATTTGCTTCCTGACCTGCTTTACTTAAGGTTGTGCGATCATACAATAAACGATGTCGGGTGTCATCAACTCTGATGTCTTTGGCGAGATTTGCCGATACATTCGGACAACTCGTTCGACCGTTTGATTGGTCTTCTCGGTGCCAAGCAGAACCTTGAGACTGAAGAAATGCGCTCAGATATCCGCTTGCGGCCCCTCTTCAATGATCGGCGAGTTGTTCGACGTCGGGAGCCCGACGTAGGTCCGTCGATCACGCAGATGGCCCGCGTGCGATCTGGTTCACAGACCGAGTAGATGTCTGCGCAATCAGCACGCCCAGCTCGCGCTCGGGAGCACCTGTCGAGTTATCATCACCAAAGGACATCGGACCGGCGCCATCACCCGGATCCGCGTAATGAAGTCCAGCAACTCCCACCCCAGGCGCAAAATCACGTGTTCGCAGCACGGGGCGAGTGTACGTTGACGGTATCCCTCCCAAAGATCGGCTTGGTCGACACTCTGATGGCGAGCGCTCAGCTTCGAGGTGCTAACAGCTCCGTCACAGCGTCTTCAGATACTCAAGAAGGGCCCGTCGTTCGGCATCAGTCAATTCTGGACCAATGACCCCCGGCGGCAGCTTCGTTATGTCGGTTTCTTTGCCCTCGAACGAATGGCCGCGATTGCTGTTGCCAAGCAGCGATACGTTGAAGTCCGTCAGGCCGGCCGCGCAGGCGTCGCTCGCTCGCAATTTCGTAACAAGTCCGACGTTGACGGGATCGAACTTGCGGCTGCCAACGCAGAAAGAACTCGGCCGCCGGCCCTGCGGCAATAATATGTCCTTGAGGGTCGGCACGGACCCGTTGTGCAGATACGGAGCTGTTGCCCAGACACCATCCAACGGGCGCGCCCGGTACTGAGGTTCAAGAGCGAGGACATCTTCGTCCTTGCCGTTACGGCTCGCCCGCGCTCCAACATAGACTCGCGGGTTCTGACAGTTTTTCCTCGGCCCCCACATCTGCTGCTTGGCTTGTTCGGAGGAATCGTTCGCAATGTTCCATTGATCAATCGTCTTGCCCACCACGTCCATCAGCGCGAGCACAAACAAGGGATCTGCAGCCCCGTCGGCTGGAAGACCGCAGCCCCAAACTTTGTTCAGATCCTCGATCGGATTGAGACCGAGCGAGTCGGGTAAGTGAACTCGCCGCGTTGTCAGGACATTGGATTGTTGACGATCGGTGCCGATCACATTTACCGGCAGCTGAACCACGTTGAAATAATGGCGTCCGCCGATCTCCGCCCAATTCTTCTCGCCCTTGGCCGATCGATCCGGGTTCTCCGGCTTCCAGAATGAATCTTCCGGCCACTTGGCGTCAAACGCGGGGTCATTGACCGGTCCTCGGTGGCATTCAAAGCAGTGCGAGCGATAAAGATCGCGACCTTTCTCAACGAGTTTTTCGTCTATGGCCCAGGCCGGGTCGCCTTGGAACCTGTCCTGCGCGTCCTTCCAACGTGGCGCGACAAGCCCGCTGAATTTCCTGCCGCTTGCCTCCGTCGACGAAAAGGGATCGGTACCGCGCAAAAGCTCCTCGAAACGTGCAATGTCCGATAGATGGATGGATGATTTGAAAAGCGGCCGTCCGGTCGCCGGCGCCTTCATGTTGATTTTCGCACTGACGCCGAGCGCCTCGCCGGAATTGCGAACAAGCTCGTTGAGAACAGAGGCGTCATACTGCGCCCAAAGGAAGTACGGCGTGTCCCAGATTGGCGGAAAGCTCACAGGCGCGTCATTCCGCGCGAAGTTGCCCTTCAGAAGCGGATCTGGGAGTTCTCCGGTCACAGGATCAAGAAAATTGGTATAGAAGACCTGGTTGCCAATCCGGTTCAAGGCATCAAGCCGACCGAATCCCTCGTCGAGATTCGTCAAGCCCTGCCCCGTCAGAAGATTATCGCTTACGATCTTCTGCTTCTCGATCTTTCGAAGTGCGAGCTCCAGATCACTTCGAAGTCTTTTGCGATCGATGCTTCGACCTTCAATGTTTTCCAGGCGGTCGGCGAAACGTTCGAAACGCCATGGCAATTTTAGCGTATAGCCGATCGACAGCCCAATGAGCCGTTCAACTTCACCGAGATTGACCATTGCCGGCCCACCATCGTAGCGGATGCTAACATTCTTGTACTCGAGGTGACCGGTATGACAGGCGGCGCAGGTTAGTCCGATCTGATCTTCGAACAATGCTCCCGTCGTCGGGTCGATGCCTCCCTTCAGGATTGCGAAGCCTACAGGCAAGCCATTTGGATTATCTGGCGTGCTTGGTGTCCAAGTGGAGCTCACGTCCTTCGACGCGTCCTCGTGGTAGCCGTATGCAGGTGCGTTAGCGGCAAAGTCCTTCGAGCTCGGACTTGGAATGAAACCGAGGCGTCTCAGATACTCGTTGTCCGTCAAGCTCGTGTAATGAATGGACCACTCAGGACGTTCGAGAGCCAGGAACCATCGATAGGGGACAGGAATGGTCGCCGTCCCTTGAGACGTGTGGTGGAACCAGTAACGCTGCCGCGCACTCCAGTTCTGGGGCAGCCAGTATGCGCTATCGATCTTCGATGGCGCCGGCAGCGTCGCCGGCAGCAGTTGGGCAACCAGATTTGCGCCATTCTTGATCTTGAGCGCTGTATCGCGAAGCTTCTGCGGCGCGAAATACGCCGTGATGCCCACTGACGCCGCCGTGACAAACACGATTATCAACGCGATTGCAAACAAGAGACCCACGATATGAGGCCACCGCCTTAAGCGGCCACCGACCCAAGAGCTGAACGAACGTGCCCCCATAGCAACCCTCCTCGATCTCAAATGGCGCCCTCTGCTGCGCGATCGCGCTGGCCGACGATGGCGCGTACTACTTGTTCAGCAACTGACTATTGATGAAACTGACCACGTCAGCGGTTTCAGCCGCCGCGCGTCGCGTGATGGTCGCGGCCGCGGGGCCACCATGCAGGAACGAGGGGAACCAGCCGAAATTGCGAACATTCCAGTCTTCCTTCGGTAGAACGGCTCGGTTCACGCCCGGCACCACGAAGCCTTGCATCTTCCTTTTGAGTGGCTGCGCCGTTTCGGTGTGACAGCTCACGCAGTCCGTGTTGAAGAAATGGCTCTTCTTCGGATCCGCAATGACATTGACGATCTCGAGGACGCGGCTATTGGGGACGTTGGCATCGATAAAATCGGCTGTTGAAACGCCCTTACGATCCCCGGACGGCAGAGGAGGATTCTGCAGCGCAGCGTGGCGACAAGTCACTGGATTTTCATTATTCGTGACAGGCCGCGGGACGACGTGCGTCTCGCCGACAATGCTGAACATCTGTGCGGCATGGGCACCATCGAGCGTCGGGCCAGGCACCGGTATTAGGCCGGCCTTGGGGACCCTCAGCATCGAGACGAACACCCAGGGTTCGGGCGGTGAAATCCCCATCACAGCCATGGTATTGAGACGCTGCGGCGAGAGATGCTTTTCCAGCAAAGCTTTAACCGCATCACGAAATGGCTTTGCGGAGGCACCGACCAGCCCCGGGTGCACGTTCATGTCACCGGCGGTCGAGACTTTGACATTGCCGAACTTTCCCGCCGCGAGTTGATCACGCAAGGACGCAACGTCCCGCACGATTGCCTTGAAGGCTTCGTCATCAGGTTTGAAGCGCGGGAACGGCGCACAACCATCAAGAGGTGGATCGGGTACCAAGTTGAAACTGAAGATAAGGTGACCGGCAGTGTCATGGACCTTGAATCCTTGAGGTCCATTGGTCACCGGCTGAATGATCAGGCGGATCTGCGGCTGCCGGCCGAACTGGGCGATGACATCAGCAGATAATCCCGGTGCTCCCGGGTCGATCCGGATGCCTGCAACGAACCAGGCATCGATCTTCTTCACGGCGTCAGGCAGCTGAATGCGGCGCGCGCCCGAGTCCGGCACGCCTTCGCGTTCTGGATGTTCGGCGTTAGCGATGAAGCGTGCGAAATCCTCGTCGGACAACAGCCGCTGCGGAGCTCCAGTAGGACCGGCGAGATCGGACACCGCAATCAGCCCAGCCAGGTCTGCTGGTGCCTTGGGTGGGGGAAACAGGATAGACACGTCGTTGGCCGAAAGCGGCTTTAATGGCGTCTGAGCTGAGGCCGTTCCTGATCCAGAAGCAACAGCGAATATCAGTCCCGCTGCGGACAGATTTGTAAACAGCCGACCAAGCTTCGACCGGCGGATTTGACTGTTTGCCATGTCGGCAATTCCCATGTCAGATTGGAGAAACGAAAACCTATGTAGAAAAGCCGCCTTCAGCCACATTATCTCCGCACGCGGTGTGCGGCCTCGGGGATCGGGGAGTTCACTCGCTGCCGTAGAGTTTGCTCTGCAATGCTTTGAGTTGCGTCGGATGTAACGCCTCTTCAATGCAGCCGAGAAACATCTGGCTTCTTGCATTAACACGCTCCCTTGCGGCCGGGCCGTGCTCCATGTCCGTTTGCAACGCGCGCACGGCGATCCAGTCCATCGAACGATCCTTAAGAAGCTCGAGCAGCGTTCGGTTCTGATAGGGATGAAGCCGAAAGTGAGCGAAAGCCACCTTGGCTGAAATCTTCGCGTCACGCAGGGCGTCGGGAAGTGCCAAAAGATCAAGTCCCGCCAGCTCTTCGATCTGTTGCATTTGATTTTGCGCTTCCTGATATTGCTCGCGCCCGACCAGTTGATACATTCCTCGTGGACGAAACAGCCAACCGTCATCCGTTCCGACCTGGTTTCCGAATGGGTTGCCTTCATAACCAAGAACGAAGTTGGCCAAATCCTTGGGATGATTAAGCAATGCGTCCAGGCCGACGGGCGCTTTGTTCGCGGCCGCGAGGTCCGCGTTGTTCTTGGCTATTCGCTTCTGCCATTTGGCCGGCAGCTGTGAGACCACGCTATAAGAGAAGTCTTCACTGCTACGCGTAAAATCGGCGCTGTCGTAGGAAATTGCCCCAAGGATATAGGCCAGGATCCGTGGATCGGTCTCCTCAATACGGTCCCATTCCTGGAGCAAGGCTTTGACCTGCTCGGCCTGGAAATACGCCATATAGCTCTTTCGATATGGCGGCACGGGTGCAGGCGCAGGCGAATGGTCCTTGATCGATTGCGCCAACTCGTGCTCGTACGCAGCAACTTTATCCTGGTATTTCTGATAGCCGCGCTCCTGCAACCACTTCGTCTCATAACAGGCAAGCAGCGGCTGCGGCTTGATCTTAGGAGCAGGCCTGTATTCCCTGGCCAATTCGTCGGCGTAAGCAGCCTGGGCAAGCTTGGCATCCCTGAGCGTTTCAAAGGCCGACGCGACAGATCCGTTCAAGAGATGGAACAACTTCACTTGCAGGCAATCAGCGTTGCTTTGCTTGTTGCGGGATTGATCGAAATCGTCCTTCGGCACACAATCCCAGAAGCGGCCACTGCTTAGCGAGATGATATCTTCGGTTTTCTGAGATAGCGTCCAGCCAAGCGGCAGGTTGTAAAACCTGCCTGTTATGTCGATCCGTCCGAACGTTGGAAAGCGCTGCACGCTAGGAGTGAGGTCGTTCTCCGGGCGGCGATCGATATTGGTCGCATGATTGAGCGCAACATAGGTTCGAGAGCTTCGCGTGCTCAAGAGCGCCCGCACCGGCTCCATGAGCTCACCGAACATGAAGGAGCCGTGGTCTCCGAATTGACCGCTCACCAGCGACAGCAGATAGATCCTAAACTTCGGCGCATCGGAGGTTCCCCTGATACTGTTAAGCCGCTCAATCAGATCGAGCGCGGTCTCTATTCCGGAATTTTCGACATATCCGCCGTCCACCAGGCGGGCCTGCGAATTGGCGGTCATGCAATCATTCTTCAAGGAGACCGTCGCGGCCGGCGTCACCCACGGAAACCGCGCGCTCGTAAAGGCCGCAGTGCTGAGCGGAATCCGCAGCGAGCGGCTCTTGACGGTTTGATTGGCTCCGCTGCCCGTGCGATCAAGGCTCGAGAGAATACAAAGGTCCTTGTCCTTTGCGTGCAGCGGGTCGATATCGAAGGGCGAGATGACAACACGTTTGCCGCTCCCGGCATCTGTCGTGTTCAGCAACAGCGCCGGCATGTTGTTGGAAGCTGCCCAATGTGACTGGAAGTCGGCTTTTAGCAGATTGGATCGGTCGCCGGCGCCCTTTTGGGCCTTGAGCATTCTGTCTGCAGCATTCTCCAGCGTGTATTCCAGAAAACGCGCGCGATCAAAACTTGGGATGGCGACCGGGGAAAACAGCTGGGTGAAATCGGTAAACAGAAACCCGGCAACCAAGGGCGAAAGAAAATCCGTCTCCAACACGCTTGCAACGCGTTGTTCGACCGGCCCAGAGGCATCGATATCCTCGGCCCGGCCGACGCCTGCCAGGAAGTCCGCGATCTTCGGGCATGTCTTTGCGTCGGGAACGATTGTATCAAGTGGCGCATTGTCGGCATGAAGCGCAGCTGCGAAAACTGCCGAACCGACACTCCCTCCGGAAACGCCACTTATCGCAAACAGATGCTGCCGAAATGACGGACAGAGATCCTGCATCCTGGCCAAAAAGCGCGCCGCATTGTTGGCTGCGTAGATGCCGCCGCCCTGGGCGGCCACAATGAATACGGGATATTCTCCGAGTCTCTTGGCCTCGGCCACGCGCGGTTTTTGCAGAAGCCACTCACGAAATGCTTCAACTGCAGCAGCGCGCTTTTCTTCCGGTTGGCCGATTGATTCCGCCGAGGTGCGCAGGCCGTGGCCATCGCCTCCGAGCAAGGAGGCAACCAGGAATAAGCCTCCAAATACAACCGGTATGAATGGGAAACTGAACCTGATCGTCAGTAGCGCAAAGTGGGTGGTGAGAGCAACCACGCACATCGTAAACAGCGCGATCACGCCGAACGATCCGACGAATTGCGCAAGCCGATCCGGAAGTACGACGAACCCGATCGTCAACAGGGCGATGACGGCGATCGTGAGCGCGAGAAATCTGTATCGTGTGAAATAAGCAATGTTCGCTCGACTCGCGAGCGCAGTCGAACGACCTTTCGATCCCATCCGCCAAGCGAAGACGACAAAGGAGGCGAGCAGGATCAACATAGCGAACGCGAGGATAACAAGCATGTTCCGCTCGAAGGCGAGCGCCTGGTCCTGAATGCGGAAGATGCTTCCGACTTCCTCGACCTCACCGATCTTTTCAGCTGGCCGTGAGGCGAGTTGACCTGCCATCGCGGCGGCTATCGGCAGCGCTCCGAGCACAACGGGAGCAGCTTTTATATAGAAGGCTAGGCGACCCGTGGCCGGGGGGATGTGAGGCAGGGTTGCCGCGGTAAGCTGAAAAGCGGCTGCCCAAATCGTTAGCGCAATCACCCCAAGGGCGACAAATTCCTTGAGCGTAATCAATCCGATGTCGTCAGCTGCTATCCGGTAGAGCTCCTGAATCTGATCTGGCAGGTACAGCAAAATTGAAATGACCACCGAGAAAACGGCAATCCACCGGAGGTTGCGCAACAAGGTAAACAGCTGCTCGCGCACAGTCATCGCGTCAATTTCCTACTGTCTATCGGAGATCGTCCCGAGCGAGTGAAGTAGCCCAGGATTTTACGAACTCGCTCGTCGAAGGCATTGCGCCGCGGATTGCGAGAGGCTTGCCGTCAAACCGACGAGCAACACCTATCGAGCACCGCGCTAGAAATTGAGAACTTAACCTACAGTAGTGGCGCGATTTATCGAATATTCTGTTGAACGGTCAAGAGATTTTCGTTGCAGACAGCCAAGAACACGACATCGATGTTTCCCGCTTCAATCTGTTGACTTGGCGCATTTTTTCTTCGCTCGTTCGCGCAGAACGCAAAAATCCACACCATCGACCACTCCCCCTCCAAGTTGTTGTCGACCGACATTGGTGCGTTATTGATCAGACGAGACGCATATGAGTGCGTCGCGCAGCCTCTGGCCATAAGATGTGTTCCTCGAACGCTCACGGCGATTGACGATTCGCTCGAGACCAGCAGCTTCTTGAAGCTGTCCTTCGAGGTGCGATAAGTGAAACCCGTCGCGCGGCGCGCCGGCCGGAAGTGCTCAATCGCGATCCGAGCGTCAATGACGGGGAACGGGTAGCGGCGGGACCATGCACTGGTCTCGATCGATCAGTTCCCGATACTTGCGATTTGTGTCGGTTGCATGAATGCATATGAGTGAGGACCTGGCGCTGGTCGCGGTCACCTCGCTCTTGATAAAAAAGTAACCTGACCCCTGCGCTCACGCGCGCTTGACCGTTGCTCCGAAGAAGGTGCGGACGCCGCAATGCGACGCGCTCACCGGCAGTATCATTCGAAGTCAGAAAAGCAGCCAGATATCGGACGCGGAAGTCCTGTCATCCACCTGCGTGGGGTGTCGCTTCGCTCAAAGAGCAAGGCTAGCTAGGTGTCTCGTCCAGCGTTGCGGAGCAATCAGTCATGCTGACCTCTTTTTCCCCAATTCCGGAGCTCTGAAACAGCTATGCGCTGAAACCGAATGGTTCATCGGCGGCGAGCAAGACCGGAGCCTCAGCTACATGAACGGCGAGGCTCTTTGCAGCGCAATTGCGCAGCCTCTTGACGATCCCACGCACTTAAACATGACGACCGCGCACCGGGGCTTGGCACTTTCGCCGGCCCAATCGATGGCTTGCAGCGGCATCCGCGATCGCCACGCCGACGGCTCCGCCCCTCTAATTTGGCTATAATGACAGCATTTCCGGCGACGCAATTTGCGCCGGCACCCCTCTCGACGTACAGAACACAAGTCTCGACGTACACAACACAAGGGTGCGAGCCGCGAGCGAGGAAAGTGCTGTCGATGATCGCGAGCTCGCGAAGCTTGTACCTGTCGCCAACTGTTCATGGACTATCGCAGTTCGACCGTATGGCCGGGCTTCGATCATCGCGCAGCTTGGCCCTGAACCGACGCTTCGGAGTCTTGTTCTGAAATCGCTGGCCCGACTCACGGTAGTCGCATTACCGCGCAAAGGTACGAAGAACACCTAGGTGTTCTTGACCGTACGTTTAACAGCATTGCTCTTGATGAGGTCCTCATCAAGCGTTGATATAAGGAAAACATCCTCAGAATAAAGGGGCTGCTCTGCGCCCCATTGATACCCCGGCTGACCGAGCTGGCCGCAAGGCCGATGTCGATGGGTCTGGCTCGTCTATCAGTCCAGGGCGAAGCCCGGTCGTGGCCCTTCGCAGAAAGTTTCTCTAGCCAAGCGCGACTTTCCTGTGAGGCGTAGTGCTGGGCAGCGGCCTCGCCGAACCTCTCGTTTGGCGCTGCATACGATTAAGGCGCCTCACACGATGCGCACAGCATGTCATCACTTGCCGGCCTCCCCTGGTCAATGTCGCTCCGCGTGCCCGCCCTATTGAAGTCTTTTCCAGCGCGCCGGCCCCATCGAAAGACGGGAATAAGTGGTGGCGTCGTCGGCGCTCCGCGGGGAGGCGCTCGACGGGGAGCCGTTCGGCTGCGCTAGAGGCAAGTTGCCCGACAGGCAGCATCCTACAAAGCACAACCACTATAGCAGTATGCTGGGCCGCCGTCCGGCTGGGCCACGGCAGTTCCGGCGTTCGCCACCAGCCAGGCCAAGGCGAAAGCTGGAATCAAATAGACAGAACGAAGCTCCGTCGCAGCGCAACACCTTTAGCTGATCAACCGCCGCTATGCTAATCACGCCGAACCGAGCGTTACCGAATGGGGCACCGTGTTCGCCGATCCGGTGGCCGCCACCTGCGATCTTCGACCGGCTCTTGCACTAAAGTCACGTGCTGACTATCCGCGGCGACAATTACCGGCTCCGAGCCGAGCGAAACAGCTGCCTCATCAGCCGCCGGCCGCTGACGGCCCTTCGGCGGCTCGCCTCCGACCTTCCCGTCGGCCGCCGACGAAGCTTCAAGCGACATCATGAACCGCGGGTGGGGATAGTTCGTGAGGCAAAGGGGCCAGTTCCGGACCGCGTTTGACAGAGGCCTTGATGAAGCCAGATCTACTCGCAGCGGCGCCTCGTCGGTATCGTTGATGTCTTTGATGTCAAGTTCCCGGAGCTAAAGCTCCGTACGGCGCGCTTGCCGCGGCCACCCGTCGAGCGGCGGTTCGCCATGAGTCGAATGACCGCTAGATGTGCGCTTGCGGCGCCGGACCGGACGAAGGCTCGAGAACATCACCTCGTTCAAAGATGAATTTTGAGAATGAATATCGGGCCTGTGCCGTGGCCGTGGCCCGGGGCCGGGGCCGGCTCAACACGGTTGCGAATGTCAGATCGCGAGAGCAGCATCGCTATGCGGCGCTGCTGGGTCCGGGACATCCGCCAGACCGCCATGGAGGCTCTGCAGTCGTGTCCTCAAGTCAGGCAGTTTTGATGCTTCGAATGTGCCAGCGGCCGGAAGATTGCGAGCCCCTCTGAAACGCGGACAATTCACCGACAAGCGGTGAACTGTCCACGTAGTTCATGCAGACGAGCCCTAGCTCACCGACTTTGCTCAGCTATCGCCCAACAGTTTCACACTTGCCGCCGCGTAAGCCTAACGAACCCTCCTTCCGCCAACTCGGCATTGTAGAGCTTGCCATTGAGAGAAATGGTTGTCGGGTGGTTTGGGCTAGGCATGAGTCCTTCGTCGCGCAGCTTTTCAATTAAGGCCAATGGGGCCCATTGCTCCGGGACAACAGCACCATGGTCCCGAGCCTCAATGAAGAACGCTCCGAAATCTGGCGCTCCCGCTCGGCCGGCTCCAAGCACTTGGGCCTCCGGCGGGTTGTGAATGAGGCGAACATGGCCAGACGGGTCCAAGGCAGCTGTGTACCGGTGTCCCCGAATATCGTAGGTCATGGTCGGCTGGTCTGCATCCGGAACAAGACCCAAATGGCTCAATCGATCAGCCATTCGCTCTGGCATAGGTCGTGCTTCGGTGCGGTGCCGGAATTCCCGCGGAGCAGCGTGCGATACATCATAGACCGTCTCCTCTGGGGCTGCAGACGACGATGAGCCGGCTTCACTGAAGAATTGCCTGAGCATATCCTGATCCGCTTCATTCAATTCCTCGAGGTCTGGGGACCCATGCGCTCCGGCACCGTTGATCGGATTCATATCCATATAGTCCTCCTCCTATGAGAATATAGGCTGCATCCCGCCAATTTCTTCGCTCGGTTCATAACCAGTCTGGTCACTGGCAGCATTGTGACTCGAGAGATCACGTTCGCATGGTCGCAACCTTTGCTTTCGAGAAGCTGACCGTCTTCGGGAAATCACAGCAGATGCGCCCGCTTTCTCCACTCTGAAGCCCGGCAGTCTGCGACTTGACGCTCTCTCTAGCTTTCCCAGAACATCTGCGGAGCTACATCTTCCCAAAAGGCGGCCGCGGACATTTGCCGTTGCAACCTTGATCCGCCGACATACAGCGCTTCAGTCCTATGCCCGCTAGAATGCCAATCACCGTGACGCCGCCGAGTACGACCTGAAACGATGCCGTTACCAGGGCAGCAACCACGAACCGGTGTGACTATCGAGGACCACCAACTTCAACAAACTCAGTTGCTGGGTTTGCAAAGAATACAGCAAGACACGATCTCGGCTTGCCGCTCCTCTCGACGATTATGCGAAGGCAACCGGACCTTTCCTGCCTGCTGGGGGCCAAGCCTCGCGTTCAGGCGAACCGCTCGTTTGGGCGCTGCACGCGAGAAGGCGCCTCACCATGCGCACCGCGTGTCATGACTTGAAATCATCCCGCCAGAAGGATGCTTTGAACGCAGCTTGCAGCGTATCTGCCGCCAGAGGCGCAATCCAGGGCAGCCGCCCTAGCCACCGCACCCGTCCAATCTCGCAAATGGCTCTCACCGCATCCGAATTCTTTTCCCCAACGAAAGCGATTCCAAGAATGTCGATCTGGCGCCTGCGGAGCGCCTCTATAGAGAGCAGCGAACAATTGATGCTCCCCACGGTTGTGCTCGCGCAGAACACGACTGGAAGCCGCCATTTCTCCAAGACGTCAATGTAAAGCGAGCCGCAATTGAGCGGCTCCATTAGCCCGCCGGTCCCCTCGATCACGAGCGGCTGCCCTTCAGTGTCGGGCACGTCCAGCGAATCCGCGTCGATGCGAACCTCGTCAACTTCCGCGGAACAGTGGGGCCAACCGGCCGTTTGCAGTCGGTACCGCTCAGGCACGATGCGATCTGGCGAAAGACTTGCAAGCCGGGCGATGCGCTCAGTGTCCGTTTCTCCCTCAAGGCCGGCTTGAATCGGCTTCCAAAACTTCGCGCCGAGTAGATTGACGAGCCCTGCGCAGAACACCGTCTTTCCAACGCCGGCGCCGGTACCCGTGACCACTATCCGCTGCTGGCTCGTCGAGCTTGACCTCTTGTCCAGCGTCGTACGCACCTCATTCTCCATTTTACAGCGACCAAAGCGGACGCCCGTCGCAAGACCGCTTACTCTTCGTAAGAGGTTGAACGCAGGTGCCCTCACCTCCCGCATCCAGCAAACGGCTGCTCAGCGACCCTGCTGCGGGCACGTCCCCTCAAAGTTAACGGCAGCACGTAAGATAGCCGTCGCGATAAGTGTCCGCTGCACCCGCACTGAAAGACTTCTGGATACCGACTGTTAGGTTGAACCCTCGACGGCTGTGGCGCGCGCCATTGCGCCTTCCCAGAGTTGCGTTTGATGCGTTGTGGCAGGTTAAGATTGTTATCGGCGCGCAAACACTGTCCAGATCGGACGGAGGCATTAAGGTGCCGTCGGATGTATCCTAATAGACGCAGAACGGTACGCTTCGAGCGAAGCTGTACGATTGATAACGGACTTCACGTGCTGTGGTCGATCGAATGAGCGTGGATTCGTCCGGCCAGGAAAAGCGATCGAGGCATATTAGCTGCGACGAGGGTGATTTTTTTGCATTTTCGACGTTGCGCGCGAGCTTCCGCCAAAGCGCGAGCGGGCTCGGCCGATGTCGCATAATCGATCAGGATGATCCTGCCAAACAAGACGTCGACGCCTCGCTGGCGGCTTCGTATGCACCGAGGCTTCTTTTTGAACGGCACCGGTCCCGGCAATGTCCGACTTTGAGGGCCTGCACCGCCTTTACAAGGGCTTAGAGCGCGCACGTCGATCACGCCTCACCTACGTAAGCCGTATCCAGAGCATTGCGCACGGCAATTGTCAGGTCCCGCTGACATATATCAGGAAGGTCTGCTGCACAGTCGCGGCATCGTACAGCGTCAAAAACTGCTCCGGCTGTCGATGCGTTCGGCATTGCCTTGAGCTAGATCCCGATATAACAAGTGGTCAAGTCGCGGCTCACGTTTACGGCCATCATGATCCGTCACATCGTCTTCTTCACAGCCAAGGAAAAAGCCGATATCGACCAAGTCGTCGAAGGTCTATCGGTTCTCACCTCAATCCCATATGCACGCCGGCTCGAGATTGCCCGCAACCGCAAGAGCGACCAGCTCGGCAATGATATTGATGTCGTTGTGTATGGTGAATTCGACAGCGAGACGGATCTCGCTGCGTACAAGACGCACGATTTGTATCGAGAAGCGATCCGATGCGTACGGCCGCTCCGGGAGTTGCGCTTTGCCGCTGACTATGAGCTGTCGAAAGACGTGCATTTCGCTGGAACGGCAGGGCTAACGCAAGTCGCTCGGCGTAGTGGACCAGCCGGCCGTGAGTAGCTTGATGATCAGCCGCATGTCTTGTACGGGCGGCACGGAAATAACCCTCCTTCGGAGGGCATCACGCGGCGCAGGCCTCACAACCTGCCGGTTGTCGTAGCAGACAGCCATGCACGTCCGCGAGTTGCAGTGGATTGAGCCCGTCAAGGCGCTGCGATGTCTTGCGCAGCGGCCGCAGCTTACCTTTCTCGACAGCGCCGCAAGGCATGAGCTGCTCGGCCGTTACTCATATCTGGCCTGCGAGCCGTTCGGCACCTACTTAGTCGCGGATGGACAGGCAAGTTGGAACGGAGAGGCAATTATAGGGGATCCATGGGAGGTTCTCCGCGACCTTCTTGCCAGATACAAAGAAGCGTATCGCCCCGATCTCCCCCCATTCCAAGGCGGCGTAGCCGGCTTCCTTGCCTACGATCTAAACCGAACACTGGAGCGGCTGCCGGCACCGTCAATTGCGGGTCTACGGTTGCCGCAATCAATATTGCACTTTTATGACGTGGTCGTCAGCTTCGATCACCGGGACCAGAAGTGCTGGATCGTCTCGACCGGATGGCCGGAGCAGGACCCCACTCGACGAGCCGAGCACGCGCGTCGTCGCGCCGACGAGTTTGCAGCACTGCTTGCCAGGCCAAAGCCGCCGCGGATCATAATACCCAGCACCGCACGGCGATGGCGTTCGAATTTTAGCCGTGAAGGCTTCATAGCGGCCGTTCAGCGCGTCGTCGATTTGATCCTGGCCGGAGATATATTCCAGGCGAACATCGCTCAACGCTTCAGTGCCAAAGTGTCGCCCTTGTTCGATCCGCTTACCTTTTATTGCCAGCTTCGGTCTTTGAACCCGGCCCCGTTTGCAGCTCTCCTGCGCTATGACACGCTGACGATAGCGTCGAGCTCTCCTGAGCGATTTCTGAGACTTGATGGACGGCAGGTCGAAACACGACCGATCAAGGGCACAATCGCGCGCTCCGCTGATTCCGCGGAAGATCTGCACCGTGCCGAGATCCTTCTCGCATCCGAGAAGGATCGAGCCGAGAACATTATGATCGTCGACCTGCTGCGCAACGATCTGTCACGCGTTTGCACAGACGATTCGGTCGAAGTTTCAGCACTGTGCAACCTCGAAACCTATGCCTCAGTGCACCATCTTGTGTCGGCCGTGAGAGGCGCGCTTGCTGCAGGCCAAGACGCTGTCAGTCTACTTCGCGCCTGTTTTCCCGGCGGCTCCATCACTGGAGTTCCAAAGGTGCGAGCAATGGAGATCATTGCGGACATCGAGAAAATGGCGCGAGAAGTCTATTGCGGGGCGATCGGCTTCATCGGATTCAATGGACACATGGACACGAACATTGCAATCCGCACGGTCGTGATCGAGGATGACCTGGCCGTGTTTCATGCAGGCGGCGGAATAACGGCGATGTCGCATCCGGAAGCCGAATATGAGGAGACACTTGCCAAGGCACAACGACTGTTCGAGGCCTTTGACGCCGATCCATCTGGTGCGTTTTGATATTTATTCTCGATAATTACGATTCCTTCGTGTTCAACATTGCGCGCTATTTTCGCAACCTTGGTGCACAGACCCAAGTCATCCGAAGTGATGCGATCAGCGTCACTGAACTCGCTGCGCTCCAGCCACGCGCAATCGTCATATCTCCCGGTCCCTGCACTCCCATGGAGGCCGGTATATCCACCGCGGTCGTCCGGGAATTTTCGGGTTGTATCCCAGTCCTTGGCATCTGTCTCGGTCACCAGTGTATCGGGAGCGTTTTCGGGGGACGCGTGGTGCGTGCACGTCGTCCCATGCACGGCCAAGCCTCACCCATAACCCACGGTGGTCGTGGGTTGTTCAAGAAACTCCCGTCTCCACTTTGTGTTGGGCGGTACCATTCTCTAGCGGTTGAACTCGATCTATCAGAAACACCGGACCTCATAGTGACAGCCCGCTCAGATGAAGGTGAGATTATGGCTTTGGCACATCGGCATCACCCAACCTATGGCGTGCAATTCCACCCGGAGTCAGTACTTACTCAACAGGGGCACGTGTTGCTTATGAATTTCTTGCGATTGGCGGCCAATTTCGAAGCGTGAGATCGGAGATTTCGTCGAATGGCAAGCTGCATCTTCGTGAAACGCTCGGCAGAGGTCGGACAAGATGTAACGAGAAAGCGGAAACAGCTCAGTTGGTACGATACGTACGCAACTTTCTCTTTTGGTGCAGCCTCAATTGAATTACTTGAAGCCGCGTCGGCCTCTCCGCATCACCTTCATTCGCTCAAGCTCTTTTGGCTTCTTAGCAACGTTTATTCGAGATCCGCCAAGAGATTGGCGGTGCCTAGGCGGTACTCTCGGTACCGCTGCCCTAACGGGCGTTTCCTCCCTTGACTTGGCCGCCGGTCCTACGGATCGGCGGTTCCCTTCGCTATCCGATCAACGCTCTCATGATTGAGGAATCATAGGTCAATCTGCAGCTCGACGACGGTCGCGCTGGAGGGGCAATGTCATCGGGGTTGAAAAGTATGCAGCATAGAGGCGTGCAATTCAGCATACGAGAAGCGGTACCGGGCGAGTGGCGCTACAGTTTTGAGGTCGATGGCAAGGCGATCAGTGGCAAGACCCGAACGAGGTTGCAACTCCTTGCGGTCCGTCGGATCAAGGATCGCATTAATCGTGAACTGAATCGCAGCACGGAACATGAGGGTTGATGTAGGAGTGGCCTCCTCTCCTAACTGCCATTGACGAGATGCGGCGCCGATTAGCGCAAGGTACCGTGGGTTCGAATCCCATCACCTCCGCCACACGATATTGAAACTGCTTGATAATTTTAGTTTCGTCTGGCTTATCCGCCATAAATCCCGCCATCGCGAATGCGCCTGATTGCCACAAGATGCATCAGCATTTTGACACGTAGTCAACGGCCCGGCCGATAGAAGTTCTGAATGGGTATCCCCGATCGATATCCCTAACGCGACGCCTGAGGTCAGCGACCCAGTTCTCTGTATCATCGTACATCTCGCGACCACCGGCATGCATCCTCCACTGGCCGGTTGCGAACTTTTCAAGCTGGGCAGTGAGCTTTGTGCGCTGCTCGATTGGTGACATGGTTGCTCCCATTGAATAATCGCCAAGCTTCACCGATTCGACGTGGGTTTACCAAGGACGGTGTCTCATCAACTGTAACGCCCCGCGCTCGGAATGAGCGTGGTCGAACTTCTGCGGCATCATTGCCGCCGTGGCATCAAGAGGAATAGGCAATCTATGAAAGTACCCAGCTACGCTTCTGAGTTCGCGACCGTCGAAAAAACAGTCGAATTCGCAGCCGCCTGGGGCGGCTCCACTAGCTTCTTCCGAATTGAGGCCCTGCGCGAAGAAGGTGGCAGCTGCTTTTGCCGCGTCTACATCAAGCGCCGGTTTGAGATGTCGGATGCACTGACGATCGAGAACGGTGTGCAGGTTCAGGCGAAGGGTGAGCACGATGTGTGGGTCGACTTTCCAGCTGCTCCGTGGTCCCACGGGAAAACCGCCGACGAGGCTTTGAACCACCAAATGTCACTGCTGTCCGATCGCCTGAAAAAGATATAGCGGGTCCGTCCCAATACCACGCATCGTAACCTCTCGGCGTGTGTCGATGACGACACTATGTACCGGTGGACTTTTCCACACCTACGATCGGTAGCACCTCCCTGCCCGATTCAACGAATCGGATATCCTTCGGACTTCCGCTGCGGTGGGTGACATCTCCATGACCGGCTAACGCCGGGCTCCGCGCAACCGGAACTGCATTGGGCAGTTGGAGCGGCGGGCTTCTTCCCGCCAAGCCATGGAGAACCGAAATGGGAGATGATCCCAGCTCGGGGCCGAAGCGCGTGCATGTGAATGCGTACACGCGACAGCGCCTTGGACGCCGTGAGCACGTTTGTGAGCACTGGCGTTCCTGGCCATGTCAACTTGACTTTGGCTTTTGAGGCCGATCGGCAAAATCGGCCAATTCACTGTAGTAGGAGTACGGAGTGCCCTCCGTATGCGAAGGCGAAGCCCGGCCTATGCCGGGTTTCGCTGCGTTTGCGGCCGGCCCACCAAGCAGTCAGCCAAAAAGGAAGGCCGCCTTATTGGGCGGCCTCTTTCATTCCAGATCGCTGAGATTTTCAGCGTCGCCCTTGTAACTGATCTAACTCCTTCTGCGCCGCCGCACGCCGATCGTCGATCCATTTGGCGAGGTCCATCAGGTGGACGCCCTTGGCCGCCTTCTGGCTCGCCTCGATCCGGACAACCGGCAAATCGATCTGGCCGTTGGTAGCCTTCCGCGCGAACTCAATCGGCGTCAGGTGACTGAAGTAGTCACGGCACACGGCTTCCAGTGGGATCACTGCCGCGCCGTTGTACTGCGCCATGAGCAAGAAGGCGGTGTTCATCACGCCGCGATCCGCGTCGCCTTTAGCAGGCTATCCCAGCCGCCGCCGGCCAGCCAAGCCGCCCCGCTTCTTCATCATTGCGCCAGCGCTGGTGTCGGCCTCAACCAGGCGCAGCGATGTTGCGAGGCGCTCGACGGCGCAAGCGCAAATTCGATCATGTCGCGCTCTTCCTCGCCCCGAGCGGTTTCGGGAATGGCGCTAATTTCCGCTTGCGCAAACAGCGCCGCTTCCCGGAGCTTGCCAAATTTAGACATCAGATAATCGTCGCCGCGGATGATCGAGTTAGTTGAAGCTATCATAGTCTGCGCTCCTATCGCGTGAAGATGTCGCCACATAAACGATATCGTTTATTTCGCCATTTATGGGTAGACCGCTTGAACATGACGCTGACGCTTGTGCGCTTTCCCAGCGACGTGCTGGAGCGCGTGGACGCGCTTGTTGGCGACAAGCAGCGCGCCCAATTTATTCGGGAGGCTGTAGTCAGCGAAGTTAATCGCCGCGAACAGCTGACACGGAAAAAGCCGCCAACCCGGAAGAAGCCTGCCTGAGTCGATGGTCACTGACTGCAGGCAAAATCGCAACTACATGTTGTCGTGATGGCAACATGTTACGATCTTCGCGCTAGCAACGCAGCTAGGAAATCGTAAACACTTCAGCGGTCCAATGCATCGGGAAGGACCCCGGCGTTGCTGCTGAAAACCTGATCGTGAAGCCAGCATCAGTGATCGTTGAAAAATCCACCCAATAGCGCACGCCAGGGTTCGCTATACGGGGTTAGCCGTATTTCGCCTTTGCCGTTCACTGGAGCAACGTACATTCGGTTCGGGAACACCACGGCCAAGGATGTCACGCCAGACCCGACGGTCGCGGCACCCGACTGCCTCGACATCGTGTGTTGCGTGATGCTCGCAAGGCGGTTTTGCAGCGTACCGGCAGACGCATCAGACGTCAGGAAGTGCATCCACGAGGCCCAAACGTACACTTCCACATTCAACGGGTTATAGAAATAATTTCCGTCCCATTGATTGTCTGACGCTAAACCAACGAAGATGCAGCCAGGGGCGTTGTTCATCGCGACGCCATACAAGCCAATCGGATTGATGCTGTTGTCGCGGACGATGGTCAGACTGTAAAAGTGATGGGCCGAAACGCCGATGTAATTCGTCGGGTCAATCGGAGAAAGGTGCACCGCGACCGCGCCGTTCGTCACGAGGTTAACGAATAGATTAAAGAAGTGGTCGTTATCGTGGAACCAGTCTGAGCGCACGCCTTCTACCGTCACCTCTCTAAAGCAGAGATTGTAGTAATTGTTCAGTGTGACGACATTCGTCGTTATTGCAGAGCTAGGTCCACCTCGCAACACCATGCCTATACTGCATCGGAACACTAAGATGTTCGACAGTTCATTGAACACGCAATTATGATAATCACGGCCGTAGATACCGGCAGCCGCGTTGTCGAAAACAACGGTCGGTCGAATGAAGATACCGACGACGGAATCGAAATTATGAAATTCAAGGTTCTTGAATGTGCATCGCTGGCAGGCATTGAGCCTCATCCCAACAGCGCTTGCATTCGCAGCTGACGCGTTCACGAACTTGATGTTTTCAAGCCCACCCTGGATCAGTGGAGCGTGAGCAACATCGAGAACAACCGCCTCATTGGTGTTGCTATTGATGCGCGCCCAAGCACCGCTACCGCTGGGCGAATGACAGTTCGGCTTCATGGGAGGCGTCACGGTTTGTTTGGCAAGTTCGCGGCCAATCTGGCCGGCAGTGGTGATCAGCCCAGGTCGGGACCTGGGCGGAATTTTCGCATTAGATCGCTGGGGCATTCCTCGATCGTTCGGGAACGATCACAACGTAGACGCTCGGTACCCAATTACTATGGAGAAGCCGAGCAGAGTGCACAACTTGGTCCACTTGGTAGTGAAGGTCGCCGTCCACATCTGGAAGCCGAACAAGATCACCAACGCGCGGTTCGAAGGCAAACGCTAGTTCTCGAATTTCCGGCTTTCCGTGGACTATCACTCTGTAAGTGTCGCTCATTTCCGCCCCCTTGAGTTCTGAGGTTTCTCCCAACCCTAACGCGGAAACTGTCAGTAGAGCCGGTTATATACTCGTGCATACATGACAATTCCTAGGATGGGCTGAAACAAACCTCAAAAACCTCCGAAACCTCACTTGCTACGAGCGCAACTTTACGTTTCCTTTGAGAGTGGTCGGGGGAATCACCAATGGACGTCGTAACGATCGTTGCTAGTTTGCTTAGCGCCTCTATCGGGAGCGCGACCACAATCCTCGCCTATACGCACGGCTTCTTGAATATTGAGCGGGTCGAGCGGCGAAAGCAAAAAATCGCGCTGGTTCAAGAGGTCATGGCAGCGCGATATGTTCTCGTTGACGGTTACATTGCCTCTGATTCCGATGTCCGTGATGTAAATCGAGCGCTGTCTCTTATCCCTTATGTATTTTCCGACAATCCGAACGTCACCGCCGCGTATGACAGGTTTGTGGTCAATAAATCTGACGACAATTTGCTGGACGTTCTCGACCAGATCGCGATTGCGGCTGGCGTCAAGAAATTCGCTATCTCACGTCAAAACTTAGGTCGCGTCGTTTCGGTGCCGCGATCAAGGGCGGGCACGGCAAAGCAGATCGATAGCGGGCTGAGCGTGAGAGTACCTTAGCGAAACTCTCCTTCATCCATCGCAGGACCGCTTCACCTGTAACAGCGCCGGTTTGATGTAGGAAAATGCAGTAGGTTGTTTTCGTGGCAACCATTCGCGTGCCACGTCTCGCGACACGGCTCTGACCGCAAAAGTGGGAGGCCTCAGGAGAAGAGGCCTCCGCCTCCGCCAGCGCGTCGCCGAGTCTCAGCCGTCCGCTCTTCAAGAATCTCCGTCCACAGTTCGTATGTTTCCCGGACCATCTGATCCAGTTCATCGAACGTGAACAGTTCGCCTTTCTCGTCGGTGAAAATAACCGGCGTGCGCGGTCCTTCTTTCGAGCGAGCGAACTGCACAATCGCGAGCGTTACGTCTGCGAAGTCCGGATCGGCAGCCCTGATCCGCTCGTGCATGACGGAGAAGACAAACTTCCGTCCATTCGCGGTCAACCCCTTCGCGCGTCGCGGGTCTAAGAACGGAATGATCGCGCGCTCATTCAGAGTCAGCACAACGGGCTGCCAAAAAATGACCTTCGTGCCAATTCCCAACTGAAGAGGAAAAATGTCGAGTCGTCGACCAACGATCTCGCGGGCTTGCACGAAATCGAACAGCCCCGCCGCCACCTGAAGATTTGCCCGCTCTTCCGCGTCGCTCTTCGACTTCTTGCGGATGGTACCTTCGATCTTCTCCCACGGAGTGGCTGGCATCGGCCCAATGAGGTCCGATTGAATGTTCAGCACGTCTGAGATCGTGGCTCGAATAGGGGCGTAGGAATATGGCGGGCGCCCTAGTTGCATTTGCTGCAGCGCGCGTCGCTTCTCATCCCTTGATAGCGGCGCAATGCGTGCGAGATCGGTTTCAGGCAAAGGGCGTATCTTCACTTGGCTCTCCGGCCGAAGGCTGGCTACCGACTGATACCTTGTGGTGCTTGAAGCGCTCCCGAATCACCTCGTCGGGAATACGCATTCCAAATGCCAAAGATGTTCTGCCTTTGTCTACTACAAAATGCCAAGGTGCGCCCTTTGCGTGGGATACATCCACTAGTCGTCCAGGCGTCATTCGCCCGTACGCCTGAATGACGCGCCCAACATGCCGAATGACATTGGGATCAGTCGGAGCCGCAATTGGCTCCCGGGTGCCCTTTACGACATTCAGCCGCGCAGCCTTGAAGCTGATTGGCGCAGCTCCGGCACTTTTGAAAGCTTGATAGGCAGACGGATGGACGGGGCCGTATTCCCAGGCCTCGAAATAGCCGGACACCAAAGGCTGCCCATGCTCAATCAGATAAATCGCATGCGCAAAGTACAACAGCTTCTGAAGCGCCAAATTCGTCAGAGGCTGACCAATTCGTTCGCTTTCGTCCAGCATCAGATTCGCGATGCAGCGGGGGTCGTAGACCTCAGTCATCGAAGGCACTTCAATCGAGAGTAAGACGCACCCAGCTATTTGGGGGCGGTTGCCAGTCCAGCGTCCGCAAGTGACGATAGTGCAATCTCAATCGTACGATCTTCGAACAGCCTCAGCTTTCGTTCACCCGCCGCTTTTCCTCCGGGCCAACTCGCGAGCCGCTCGCGGATGGCACGCACACGGGGTTCGACGGCCCCTTCATTGATAAGCCAATCGACCGTCGAAAGAAGCTCCATTCCGAGAGGTGACTCGAATCCATCGATTAGCTCGGATGTCTTCTCAAGTGCTGGACGAAACGATTTGACATCCGGAGACGTTAGGTAAGCCGCAACTTTGTCCTTCTTCGAGTCATCGAAGTGAATAACGTCAAATGGACCGGCATCACCCAAGCGCTTGTCGCAGTGCAGGTAGCTGCCATCGAGTGCATTCAGAAGGTGCTTTAGATTTTCGGAGTACGGCCCGAACTTCTTCGCAGCGAACTGAAACTTCATCTGATTGTCTATGTCCAACTTCACGACAAAGCGCTCGAGAAAATATGCGAGCTTCTGTATTTCAAGGAGCGTGCAATCGAAGCCTAGAATGGAATACCGACGAACCAACTCAGCGATAAGCGCGCGGGTAGCAGTTAGCTTCTCTACGCCCGTTCTCTTGGTCACGTTCTGGTACTTCGCTATGGGTTCGTAAACGATCACGTCTACGTCGGCGAGCTTGCTCAACGCAGCTTCTATCTTCGGGCGCACATCTTTCCAATCCAAGCCGCCATTGCCCGCACCCAAAGGCGGAAGAGCAACCGACTTAATGCCCTTTTCCTGGATGATACGTTTTAAGTCCTCCAAACCCCGGTCGATCCACTCCATCCTCGATGGGAAGCGCCAATGAGCTTTCGTTGGGAAATTTATGATCCACTTAGGGCCGAACATCTCGCGTCGTTCTGTGACGAACATTTTTCCGATCTGAACGCCGTCTGACCGACACGCCGCTTCGTACGCGGTGAAGTTCTCGGGGAATGCTTCTTTGAACATCAAGGCAACGCCCTTCCCCATAACACCGACCGTGTTCACGGTGTTGACGAGAGCTTGCGCGTCTGAATCCAGAAGATTCCCTTGCGTAAAGCGGATCATGTCAATGAAACCATTCTCTGCGG
>NZ_JAGKJL010000056.1:0-58401 GCF_020329495.1 Bradyrhizobium australafricanum
CTCGGGTCAGGTCCGCCGCGTCACAGCTTCCATCCGTCGCGAGATGAAGCGTCGCGCGGCTGTCGAGCCCGTCATCGGCCACGTCAAGGCCGAGCACCGCATGGACAGAAATTATCTCAAGGGACGCCTCGGCGACCGCATCAACGCTGTTCTCGCCGCTGCCGGCTATAACTTCGGCCTGCTGCTGCGATGGCTCGCAGAGCTCTTGCGTGTCATCATCCGAGCCTTCTTCGAGACCGTCCCGGCTCGAAACACCGCTTAAGCCGGGCGCCGGCGCCAGTTCTTCACGAACGACTCATTACGATAACTTAGTCGAACTCAATGCTCTTCTTCATCCCGGCACCGCATTCGAACATCCGCGGGATGTGGTCTCCCACCTGTCTCTCAGCCTTGCCGAGAAGCGCGCCATCCTGGCTTCATGGGCGTCCGACGCGTCGGCAATCGCGTCCTATCCGTCGCTGCGGGCGCCCGAAGGATTAAAGGCGCCGGTCACCATCGACGAGATCCTCGAAGCACTTTGGGCGTTGGATGAAGGATCGCGGAATCCGCCGGGCGGCAAGCCGATGCGCCTCCGGTCGAACGCACCGCGGATAGGAGGCGGACAATGGAAGACATCGATCTGCCGCGGGATCTGAGCGAGCCCTCGGAGGACTTGCCATCGAAGCCGGTCAAGAAGCGGCGGCGCGCGAAGCAGACGGTCCGGCTGGAGGAGCGGCTGGCACTGCAGGCCCGGCGCGACCGGGAACGAGCGCGGTCGCTCCCTCCCGGCAAGGAACGGGAAGATCTGCTGCGCCAGGCGAGGCGGATTGAAGAAGCAACGCGAATGACCGAATGGCTCACGGCGCCGCCATTGCACCGCAAAATGTGATAGCGGCTCCCTGCGGGGCGAGACGAGCGGCGATAGGGAAGAAGTGCTCGCCCTGAGCAAGTGCGGCGCAACTTTACCCTCGTTGACAGTCTGATACGGTTCGGACGTTATTGGACTTAGCGGATTGCGAATGATGGAGCAAACCGGTCTAAAAAGCCTGACCGCAGTTCTCGACGCTGTCTTCGCCCGCGTGCGTCGACATATCCCTCATGGCTCCATCCAGGCCTACGCGTTCGCTCTGTTCTGCACGGGCGGGGCCACCCTGTTCGAAATATGGCTCCTGTGGTTGGATCCGAAGGCATCGCCGCTCGCAGGCTACTATCCCGCCGTGGCGCTGACGGCGCTGCTCGCGGGGATCATCCCGGGGGCGTTGGCTGCGACCACCGCCATCTTCATCGTCTGGTGGACATTCATGGGGCCGGCCTACAGCTTTTCGCTGGAGCGCCGCGGGGACGTCATTACGCTGATCACGTTTGCCGTCCTTTCCGTTCTGATGATCTACGCCGCCGACTATTTCCGCCGGCTGGCGAAGCGGCTCGAGGACGAGGAACATCTCCGTCAACTCGCCGTACAGGAGTTGGCGCATCGCCTGAAGAACAAGATTGCGACGATTCAGGCGATCATCAGTGTACAGCTGCGCGATCAGCCCCAGGTTCGGACGGACATTCTGGCCCGGCTCCAGGCCCTCACCGCCACCGACCAGCTGATCGAGGATGCCAACGGTCGAGGAGCCTTCACGCGCGACATCGCCGAAACCGAGCTCGGCCCGTATGTGGCATCGCGGGTAACGATAGATGGTCCCAATGTTCTGCTTGCCCCGAAATATGCCTTGACCATCGCGTTGCTGGTGCATGAGCTCGCGACCAATTCGGCGAAATACGGTTCCCTTTCGATGCCCGACGGCCGCGTCGTCCTGCGTTCGAGCATGTCGGACGAGATTCTCAGGATCGAGTGGCGGGAGGCGGGCGGCCCGCCCGTGATACCTCCGACGAAGCGGGGCTTCGGCCTGCGCCTGCTCTCACGCGCGCTGGAACAGTTCGGCGGCGGCACGGAAATGGTCTTCGAGCCTGCAGGTCTCGCCTGTCGGATGCACCTCAAGCTCCCGGCTGACTCCAGATCAGACCCTCTTGCTCATGATGGCGACGAGATGCTGCCGACCGTCACGTCTCGGCCCGCAACGCATTAGAGTTCACCTTGTTCGCTCTCCCTGTTTGGCTCACTAAGCAGGCGCGCCGAAGCGGGCGCCACGTCCTTGAAATTGCTTCGAGCTGCCGAATGGAGTGCACGAGAGATAACTTGGCGGAAGTTCGCAGTACGACTGCCGAGACATCCAGCAGATATTCTGGCTCCATAACTTCCTGTGAGGCGCGATCTGCCATGGGGGATGATTATTACCGGTTTCAGCTTGCTCGATTTGACGCGATGAAACGGCGTATCGATGCCGGCAACGAGCTTGCGAGGGAGCAGATCGCCAGGTCCGAGCGATTAAGACGCTTGTCACTCCGGCTTTTAGGCAAGCCCGATACTGATCTCCAAGACCGGAAGAACAGTAAGGCCCAGTTGGCCGCTTGTCTCATCTAGCGCACGAATAATTTCCTGGCCGCGGCACAAACTGCACTTTGGTCCCCCGTTATCCGGAGCTAAATTTCAACCCCACGCAGGGGTTGTGTCATGACCAACGACCTTCTTTATAAGGCGAGCATTGTGGGGCTGGGGCTGAGTCCTATTGCTATCGCAGCGATTGCAATATTCATGTGAGATCGAGACGCCACAGTTGGCGGCCTCTTTGGCTTCTGGATGCAGCGACCAGACAAGATTTCCAAGTCGTACCTCCTCGTCATCTCGCATCACTTGGCCTTAATCCTACCGGCTTCCGTGATCACCAAGTTTATAAATGTCGCTATAATGATATCATCTGCCCCAATTCGTCTGCGGATTCGGCAAACGAAGAATCCATAGGCCCGGAGAATAGTCGGCAGAGGATCGGCCGATAGGCTAACGCAGCACGGCGTTGATGTTGGTGAGTGTGAGCCAATCGATACGACTCATTGGGAACGCGAGAGGGATGACAGGCGCTGTGCTGTGAAAAGCGCAAAGGGAGCAGCCGGTCCACGAAACGAAATGGCTGTTCAGCCAAGCGCATCATTTGATCTCGTTGGTGGGCCCGGCAGGATTCGAACCTGCACCCAGACCGTTATGAGCGGCCGGCTCTAACCATTGAGCTACAGGCCCCGCTGCTGAAGTGGCGGCGCGCCACATCGTCTACAATTTGTTTGGCGCTCCGGCAAGGTCGAGCCATGCAGAGCTTCGGATTTCTCCGCAGGCGTTCCTTTCTGTTCTGCAGCTCGAGGCTCGAATTCGACCCTCAAACCTGTTTTGGCGCACGTATATGCATCGTCATGTGAGCGGGCGACGTGAGTTGAATCAGCAGGCCAATTCGTCTGTGGCAAAGTCACTGGTTCAACTCACTTGGTCGAATTTGACCGCGAACTTTCTGTCAAGCAACGTCACAAGTCTCGCGCGGTAGCGACCGGCGTTCGTGTTGACAAACCTTGGTATAGGATTTGCAGCCCATTCGATATCACCCGCTTACCTTTGTAGAGTTGAGCATCCGCCAGGTTGCTTCTACTTTCGATGTCGAAGTCAGGCGTCGATCGAACGGTCGAGGCATCAAGCTGACTTGATTCGCTGCAGGAAGTCGTTTGCGTCCCGTTCAGACCCGAGGACAAGAATAAATGGAAACACGTGAGCCCACCGCCACATCTTGAGGGGGACTCTCGATGATTGCACGCAAAAGACTTGGGTCTTTATCGAAGGCGCTCTCTTATTCGAGATCGCGATCAGCGATCACAATAGCAGGGCTGACGTTCATCCAAGTAACCAGAGCGGAGGAAGCAAAGGGTTGGGCTCTCTGCTTGGGAAGCCGCGAGCCTTTAGACCGGGCGTTTCCGCTTCCGTCCATAGGGGCTTAGCCGCAGCCGCCGTTTAATGACGATGGCCGTAGCGCGGCTTGCTAGCGAATTTGCGTCACCCTCTTTGAATGCGAGTCGAGATGGCGTTTACCGAGCTTTTCATCAAACGTCCGGTGTTGTCTATCGTCGTCAGTCTTCTGATCCTGCTGATCGGCCTTCGCGCTGCCGCCGTTTTACCGATCCGCCAGTATCCCAAGCTATCCAATACAGTCGTCAATATCACGACATCCTATCCTGGCGCATCCGCCGACATGATCCAGGGGTTCATCACCACTCCCCTGGAGCAGGCCGTCGCTTCGGCAGAGGGCGTCGACTACGTCACTTCCTCGTCGGTGCTCGGTACCTCAACGATCCAAGCCTACATCAAGCTCAATTTTGATCCCAATGAGGCACTCACCGAGGTGCTGTCTAAGGTCAACTCAGTCAAATATTTGATCCCGAAGGAATCAAACGATCCGGTTGTCACTAAATCAACCGGTCAGGCAACCGCTGTCATGTACATCGCCTTCTCCAGCGAGGAGCTGACGGCCAGCGCGATCTCCGATTATCTCTCGCGCGTCGTGCAACCGGTTATGTCTACGGTAGACGGCGTCGCGGCGGCAGACATCCTGGGCGGCCAAAGTTTTGCGATGCGGCTATGGCTCGATGCTGCGAAAATGGCGGGGCACGGCGTGTCGCCTGCTGATGTTTCGGCTGCAATCGCCGCCAACAACTTCCAGACCGCGGCCGGCCAGACCAAGGGCTATTTCACTGTCTCTGATGTCACGACAAACACCGACCTGCGGAGTGTCGATGACTTCAAGCGCATGATTGTCAAAGCTCAAGACCGCGGCTTCGTGCGCATGGAGGATATTGCGACAATCGAGCTTGCCGCGCAGACCGCAGACGTCAGCGTCTCCATGAACGGCGAGCACGCGGTCTTCATCGGCGTGCGGGCAAGCCCGCAAGGCAATCCGCTAAGCATAGCGCGAGGCGTTCGGGCGATGTTTCCGGAAATGGAGCGTAACCTGCCGCCATCACTGAAGATGAAAGTGGCCTACGACTCCACCAAATTCATTCAATCGTCGATCGATGAAGTCGAGAAGACGCTCATTGAGGCGGTCGTGATAGTAGTGGTAGTGATCTTCCTTTTCCTGGCCTCGCTGCGGTCGGTCATCATTCCTGTCGTCACTATTCCGTTGTCGCTCGTCGGTGTCTGCAGCATGATGCTGGCGCTCGGGTTTTCGTTCAATCTGCTTACCCTCCTTGCGATGGTGCTCGCGATCGGTCTCGTGGTCGACGACGCGATCGTCGTGGTAGAGAACATTCACCGCCATCTAGAAGAAGGTGCGCCGCCCCCGCAGGCTGCTGCGAGAGGCGCGCGCGAGATCGTCGGCCCCGTAGTCTCCATGACGATTACGTTGGCCGCCGTATACGCCCCCATCGGCTTTCTTAGTGGCCTCACCGGTGCGCTGTTCCGCGAGTTCGCGTTTACACTGGCGGGGGCGGTGATCGTGTCGGGCGTGATCGCTTTGACGCTATCGCCCATGATGTGCTCGGTCTTCCTGAGGGGCGCTGAGGAGGGACGGTTTGCTAGATTTGTGAACCGTGTGTTCGGCGCCATGACACGCTGGTACGGCCGCAAGCTCGACCGCTCGCTCGACTATCGCCCAATTACCGGGCTGTTTGCCGTGACCATGCTGGGCCTCGTCGGCTTTCTCTGCGTGAACACTTCCAAGGAACTCGCGCCGGAGGAGGATCAAGGGATTGTATTCGCACTAACCAAGGCGCCGAAATACGCCAATATTGACTATCTCGACTATTACGGCGCCAAGCTCGAAAAGGCGCTTCGGAAGTTTTCCGAGACCGATTTGAGCTTCGTGCTCAACGGTAGTGGCGGTTCGCAGGCGGGTATGGCCGGCATGTTGCTCAAGCCATGGGACGAGCGCAATCGATCGTCGATAGTTCTTAAGTCCCTGCTCCAAGCCGAGCTGTCCAAAATCGAAGGTATCAACGCATTTGCTTTTAGCTTGCCGGCACTTCCGGGCGGATCGGACGGTCTGCCAGTGCAGATGGTGATCAATTCGACGCTCGGCTTCCAATCTGTCTACGAGCAGATGTCGAAACTGAAGGACGCCGCGCGCAAGAGCGGCCTGTTCATGATCAGCGACTCTGATCTCGAGTTCAACCAGCCGGTGGTGCGAATCAAGGTCGATCGATCCAAGGCCAACGATCTTGGCATCACCATGCAGAATGTCGGTAACGCGCTCGCCATCCTACTTGGCGGAAACTATATCAATCGCTTCAATCTGCAGGGTCGCTCCTACGAGGTGATTCCGCAGGTGCCGCGTGAGAAACGCCTGGCCCCGGAAGCGGTCGGGAACTATTATTTGAAGACTGCGACGGGCTCGATGCTTCCGCTGTCTACCGTCGTCTCGGTCGAGACTGCGACTGATCCGAACGCGCTCACCCACTACAACCAGCTCAACTGCGCGACCTTTCAGGCCGTGCCGATGCCTGGCGTCACGATCGGTCAAGCCGTGGACTTCCTGGAGGCGGAGGCACAAAAGCTGCCTGCAGGCTTCAGCCACGACTTCCTTGCGGACGCCCGACAATATGTGCACGAGGGTAACCAGCTGGCCATCACGTTCGCATTTGCACTGATCGTCATATTCTTGGTGCTCGCGGCGCAGTTCGAAAGTCTGCGCGATCCCATCATCATTATGATCAGTGTGCCGATGGCAATCGTCGGCGCCTTGATACCGCTATTCTTTGGCTGGGCGACGATGAACATCTACACCCAGGTCGGATTGCTGACGCTTGTTGGCTTGATTTCCAAGCACGGCATCCTGATGGTTGAGTTCGCAAATGAGCTGCAACTCAGGCAGAGACTCGACCGTCGCTCGGCGATAGAGATGGCGGCGCGCGTCCGACTTCGTCCAATCTTGATGACTACGGCGGCGATGGTCACGGGCCTGATACCCTTGTTGACCGCAACGGGAGCCGGAGCCGCGAGCCGCTTCTCGATCGGGCTCGTGATCGTCGCCGGTATGTCTGTCGGCACGCTGTTCACGCTCTTCGTGTTGCCGGCGGTCTATGTCGCGATCGCATCCGATCACCGCGCCGACGCGAGTGCCGATCACGAGAAGAAAGACGCCGAGCTCGACCTCACCGGAGCCGCTGATGCCCAGCTGGCGAAGCAATGACGCTAAAATCAATCCAAGTTGGCTCGATTGCTGCTCTTGATAGACGCGTGACCCGCCGACCGTGGCGATTTGATGGGACCGAAATTCGTGACGGGACCGAAGAATGATCCCGGTTTGCTGCGCTCGTCTCGATCCATCGTTCGCCGGCGCTGAAGGACTAGATCGCCAAGAAATACGATTGCGCCGGTGTGTGAGCGACCGAGCCTGGGACGGCTTCATGCACCCTTGCACATCGAGATATTCATGGCTGTGCTGCCGAGCATAGGTGCTCGGCGAAAAACACGACACCAATGCGTTGCTGCTCCGCCGCAGTGAATTGCGAACATTCGCGGCGGCGGGACGCCCAAGCTAGAACTCGCCGCGGCAGAGAGAATTCGTTCTCCCCTGATGAAAAGGTTGGGTCTGCCATTATCCCGACGCCTCTAGAAGAAGAACTATTTACTCCGTGCGGCCACCTTATTGGCTGAACGATTGCAGTCAGGTAGTGGGAAGTACAGCATGGCTTCTCAACCGAAATCGATAATAGGAGCAGACTTTGAACCGATGCGCTTGACTACGTCCACTGCCACTATGAAGGCGGCCTGAGCCGTCGAGCAAGTGGTCAGAATCTGCCGCAATCGTGATGCCACTTTTAAGGTCTGATTCGCTGATGCATGGTCCGACGCCTCCCAAGTGCGAAAGTTATCGAAATGCCTGAGTTTGATGCAGCTATGCTTTTTCTGGCCGCAACGACGTGTTTTGCGGCCTTTGTAAATGGAGCCATCGGCTACGGGTTTTCGTCGCTCACGGTACCCCTTGCGCTTGTTTTCTACACCAATCGCATTCTTAATCCCGCCATTGTTATCATCGAGGTCTTCGTCAACGTCTACGTCCTTCTCATCAATCTGAAGGGTGTGCCGGCGGTTTGGAGACGAGTGTTTCCCATCTTGCTTGGACTTTTGCCTGGCATTGCGCTCGGCGGCTATGCGTTGACCTCATTTCAGCCGGGCTGGATCAAATTCGCTACCTACACGATCATACTGCCTCTTATCCTGCTGCAAGCCGCGGGTTGGCGCCGCCCTATCGAAGCAAGCTGGCTGGTCGGTCTGCCATTCGGGTCGATGCTAGGCATCCTCTATTCGGTGACGACCATCTCCGGTCCGCCTCTGGCGATGTTGTTTAACAACCAGGGCCTGGTCAAAAACGAATTTCGCGCCGGTCTAGCCTTGGTTCGCGTGGTTGAATCGAGCGTTACTGCCTTCGTCTATTACAAGCTAGGCCTGTTCATCTCCGAGAGCGGCAGCCTGCTCTATGCCTTTATACCTAGTGTTGTGCTGGGTATCCCGCTGGGATCCTACGCGATCCGCCGGCTAGATCCGGAGATATTCCGACGCATCTGCATGAGCTTTGATGCTTGGATAGTGGGGTTCGGTTTGTCACGGGTGCTGATCGAGCTCGACCTAGTGCAGAGCGCCTGGGCTTATAGCGTGATGGCGACGACGATACTGATCGATCTATGCCTGCTATACTCGTTCTTGACCACGCACAGTCCGACTTGGTCAGAGCGACGATCTCGGCGAGCTGCGGATATGAGCGCTTGAACGATGTCGGCGGGCGCCTCAGTATCGAACGCGCGAGCCCGATAGCGAAGGCAATCGATGAACTGCGCGCGAGCCGATGTGGCCCGGTCAGTAAGGCATGACAACTGGCTGATTGCTCCACGACAATCCGCAGATGTTGCCGCCGTGCCATTCGAAATGCTTGTGATCGGTGCCAGCGGGGCGCTGATCGAAAAAGCATCACACTCGAGGCACAAACACATCGAGTCGCCCTCTCGTCCGTCATCGATGGCAACGCCGCTCATTGTGCGTTGATCATCGAATCTGCTGCCAAAAAGCAGCCGGGTCGCATTCCTTCTTTACACAGGTTGCCCGCCAGCTTCGGGCTGGCACGTGAAATGCTCAATTCTGCCGATCTGGATTACGGCCTGCGTGTACGAGGAGCGATGCAAAATCGGCATTAAGCTGCTAGCTGACGATCCGAATACCAGCCTTGTGATTCTCGCCCTTCAAGGTCGGAACTGCCTCGAGCGTTCGTAAAGATGCTAGCGTCAGCGGCAATGCTCGGTGGAATGGACAAGCGCTGCCGTGGAAGTTGCGGCCGTGTTCGCGCCAGCCGTAGCCTTCTCCTCGAAATACACACAAGGACGCGTGCCGACGACTTTTGTACGCTATGTGACAAAGGGATCTTGAGCTGTTGCGCCTCTGACTGTCAGAGATAGGCAAAGGCTGGCGTCTTCGTAAGGGGTTGCTCATCCGAGAAAGATAGGCCGAAATACGCATCCGGGTTGCTTGACGATCACTCCTCTTTGACGCTCGCACCTTTTGAGGTGGCCCGAGCTTTTGCGATGGCATCGCATTTGCAGAGATGAGAATGTCAACATGAGGCATCATCGTCGAGTTGCGGCCGCTTGCAGGCGACGCACGCAGGATGAGGGGCGCCGCGCTTACGAGCCCGTTCTCTCAGGAGTGCCAGTGATACCATCTGCCAATTGGGCTGCCAGCCTGCTTGGGACGCGGCTTGCGTTTTTTGTCGCCGGATTTGGCCTCGCGGCATGGGCGCCGTTGGTGCCGCTTGCCAAGGAGCGGCTCGCGGTAGACGACCGCATGCTTGGTCTTCTGCTGCTATGTCTCGGAACTGGATCCGTTGTGGCTATGCTTCTGACCAGCGTGTCGAACGCGCGGTACGGCAGCAAGCCCATTATCCTCCTGGGCGGACTCGGCCTCGTGCTTATCCTGCCCTGGCTAGCTATCGCCGGGACACCTCTTGCGCTGGGTACCACGCTGTTTGCTTTCGGCTTTTCACTCGGTTCAATCGATGTAGCCATGAACATTTATGCAATCGAATTGGAGCGCGCCACCGGCCGTCCGTTGATGTCCGGCTTCCATGCCCATTACAGCATTGGAGAATTCACCGGCTCTGCTGCCGTGACCCTGTTTCTCTCGCTTCAGCTTGGTCCACTTTTGTCGACGTTGGTCTGTTCGACGTTTATGATGATCGCGATAACGTCGGCCTGGCTGCGGTTGACTGCGGCGAGCTTGAGACAGCAGGGGCCATTGTTTGTCTTGCCCCATCGCAGTGTGCTGCTAATAGCTGCGCTCGCGGCTATCACTTTTCTTGTCGAAGGTGCAATGCTTGATTGGAGCGCTTTGCTTCTCGTTGGGGAAGATCTTCTCACGGAGGCGCACGGAGGTCTTGGATGTATGCTCTTCGCCATCGCGATGACCGCAGGGCGTCTCGGCGGAGATGCCGTTGTGGAGCGAATCGGCGACCGTGCCACATTGATGCTCGGAACTCTGCCGATCATGATAGGTTTCTTGGCTGTGGTCGCCGCGCCGGTTGCGCTGATTGCCATGGTGGGGTTCCTGCTTATTGGATTGGGCATTTCAAATGTTGTACCCGTACTGTGTCGACGCGCCGGCAAACAGAAGGTGATGCCGGTAGGCATTGCGATCGCGGTCATCACGACAGCTGGCTACGCGGGTATACTAGTGGGTCCCGCTGGCATCGGGCTCGTCGCACACATGACTGGCTTGCCTTTGGCGTTCGCAATGTTGGGTGCGCTCATGTGCGTCGTCACGTTGTCGGCGCGGATGGTGATGACAGAGGGTCGTTAAGGCTCGTTAGTCGAGAGAGACGGGGGGCGGCGTTAGAGGCTGAGAGTCGATCAGGTCTACACGTTAGCAGTAGAACGGTACGCCTCGATCACGGCCATTCCTCTTTTCCTGCAAGTTGGTTGGCTGAGCCGTAACTAGGATATGCGAGTCACTCGGGTGATCGGACATCCAACTGAGCGCTATTGTTGATGAATACCGTTGGGCAACGCGCGGCAAGGTTAATCTTTCCGCGGTGGCCGGGGGCAGCCAGGCTGGAATATCCAATGTCCGCTGATGCTCGGATGGGTCTGCTTGCACCCGCTGTCGGGACTACCAGTTCACTAAGGTACCGTCCATTTGCTGTCGGCGAGATACGCCCGGTACGCTAGCTGAATGCCGTCCTCGAGCGAGGTGGTGGCGCGCCAGCCGAGCCTCGCCAGCCGGCCGACGTCGAGCAGCTTGCGCGGCGTGCCGTCCGGGCGCGAGGTGTCGAAGCTGATCTCACCACGAAAACCGACGGCGGCCGCGACCATGAGTGCGAATTCGGCGATGGTGATGTCCTCGCCGGTGCCGATATTGATCAGTTCGGGCGAGGAATAGGTCTTCATCAGATGGACGCAGGCGTCGGCGAGATCGTCGACATAGAGGAATTCGCGGCGCGGCGTGCCGGTGCCCCACACCGCGACGTTGCCCGCGCCCGAAACCTTGGCCTCGTGGAAGCGGCGGATCAGCGCGGCGACGACGTGGCTGTATTCGGGGTGATAATTGTCGCCGGGGCCGTAAAGATTGGTCGGCATCACGCTGATGAAATCGGCGCCGTACTGGCTGCGATAGGCCTCGGCCATCTTGATGCCGGCGATCTTGGCGATGGCATAGGGCTCGTTGGTCGGCTCCAGCGGGCCGGTCAGCATCGAATCCTCGCGCAGCGGCTGCGGCGCCAGGCGCGGATAGATGCAGGACGAACCGAAGAACATCAGCTTCTCGCATCCATTGGCGTGCGCTGCCTGGATTACATTGGTCGATATCGCCAGATTCTCGTAGAGAAACTCAGCGCGCAGCGTGTTGTTGGCGACGATGCCACCGACCTTGGCGGCGGCGAGGAATACGGCCTGCGGCCGCTTCGCGGCAAACCAGGCGTTGACCGCGGCCTGGTCGCGCAGGTCGACCTCGCTGCGCGACACCGTCAGGAGATCGGCCTCCTCGCGCGCCAGCCGGCGCATCAGCGCCGAGCCGACCATGCCGCGATGGCCGGCAACGAAGACGGTCTTGCCCTTCAGCTCAAACGCCGTGCTTGCCATTGGCCGCGTCCTGCCTGGCCTCGACGAGATCGCTGGCAACCATTTCCTTCACCAGTTGCGCGAACGGCGTCTTCGGCGCCCAGCCGAGTTTCGCGCGCGCCTTGCTGGCGTCGCCGATCAGAAGATCGACCTCGGTCGGGCGGAAATAAGTCGGGTCGATCTGCACCAGGGTCCGGCCGGACGCCTTGTCGACACCGACCTCCTCGACGCCCTTGCCGCGCCATTCGATGCTGCGGCCGACCTCGGCAAACGCCAGCTCGACGAACTCGCGGACCGACCGCGTCTCGCCGGTCGCAAGCACGAAGTCGCCGGGCTCGTCCACCTGCAGGATCCTGTGCATGCCCTCGACATAGTCGCGGGCGTGGCCCCAGTCGCGCTTGGCATCGAGATTGCCGAGATAGAGCTTGTTCTCGAGGCCGACCTCGATGCGGGCAACGGCGCGGGTGATCTTGCGCGTCACGAAGGTCTCGCCGCGGATCGGGCTCTCATGGTTGAACAGGATGCCGTTGCTGGCGAACATGCCATAGGCCTCGCGGTAGTTCACCGTGATCCAGTAACCGTAGAGCTTGGCGACGCCATAGGGCGAGCGCGGATAGAACGGCGTGGTCTCCTTCTGCGGCACCTCCTGCACGAGCCCGTAGAGCTCCGAGGTCGAAGCCTGGTAGAACCGAGTTTCCCTTTCCATGCCGAGGATGCGAATCGCCTCTAGTAGCCGCAGCACGCCGATCGCATCGGCATTGGCGGTGTATTCCGGGCTCTCGAAACTGACCTGGACGTGGCTCTGGGCGGCGAGGTTGTAGATCTCGGTCGGCCGGATCTGCTGCACCAGGCGGATCAGATTGGTCGAATCGGTCATGTCGCCATAGTGCATCAGGAACGGCACGTTGCCGGCATGCGGATCCTGGTAGAGATGGTCGACGCGCGCGGTGTTGAACGAGGACGACCGGCGCTTGATCCCGTGCACGGTGTAGCCGAGACCGAGCAGATATTCGGCGAGATACGCGCCGTCCTGCCCGGTGATGCCGGTGATCAGCGCAATGCGCCCTTGTGAGTCCTGAGCCGCCATGGTCTCTCTTAGTTGCGCTGGAAAAAAAAGCGCCCCCTTGAAACGCGCGTTGCGGAGCGCTTTCTCGCGATATCTAGATGCGCAAGCCCGCACCACCCGCAATTAGAGGAGAACGATCATTAGCTCTAGTCATACACATCATATGGAAATGCACACTATATACGTTGATTTACTCGACTGGAGAGCGGGTACCATTGAGTTGAATGTCCACAATCCGAACCGAACAAGCCGGACGACAAACGCCATCATGCGCAGCCGGATACTGCTCGGGCGATGTTTCCAACGAGATGATGCCGATGTTCCATGTTCCTTGTCTATCTTGCGCACGTTATATTCGCTTAGTCTCGCCATAGCCGGCGGAGTGGTTTGCTGAGGAGAGTTGCCGACGCCCTTACCGGAAATTACGCCATGCGCACAATGAGCTTGGGCCTCGATATCTTATTCTACAAAGCTCCCGTACCTTGACTTCCAAACAGAGCACGCAATCTGGCCAATAGGGTCGTCGGCCCTAGCGCTTCTTTCAATAAGTGTAACCCGACGCAAGACCGAATAAGAAAGAATGGCAAACGTTGGTATAGTTCTTCGAACGTTTCGATATCGATAGCTTACGTTCGTACAATAGAGAGTTCGATGCAATCGTTTAGTCTCATATCCCGACGAGTAACGACAAAGACGATCCACACGAGAGCGGCTGCGTAATACACCGATAGCAGACATGTGGAAAGCACGGTGAGGCTGCATCTTTCTAGCAGCCCGAAGGAGCAGGGTTCTCGAGGAGATCCTCAGTGAGGCGTCAGGACCATTGACCCCGCGTCGGCTGCTAACCGGATCGGCCGCATCGCCGCTCGCCTTGTTGGGATTTGAGCTGAAGAGTCGTGAATGGCTCATCAGAGATGATGAGCCAAATAGGAGATGACGCTTCACTCTGGAATGAATGGTCTGCCGATCTGGCCCAGAGTTCCCCCATCCATGAAGCCTAGCCGCTTGCGCGATCTATCTTCGCAGCGGGCATACCACGCGATGGTGACAGTTGCCGTCGCCTTCGAGCGAAGAGTCTGTTTGTGTCGGAATTGGATACCGAACTCAGTCACGCAACCGTGCCCGCATATCGGGCTCACCTCTAAGGAGGCACGCCATTCGCAGTCATCGCTGTTTGTATTCGATGGAGGCAACCAAAAGCAGAGCGTGGCCGGAGAAAGCGATGATGGTTGAAATAGACCGAGCCCGCACTTGCGAATGCGGCGACACATGAAGCCGCAATAAATTGAGAGCTTGATACCTATGACCGTCGGGTAGGCAGATTCCATGGGTCCCTCTGTGGGAACGCCTGACTCTTTGAACCTGGGCTGTATCGATCAATATGTGTGGAATAGTCGGCATCTTGGCGCGTGGTCCGGTCGCTGGGCAATTGGTCGCTTCGCTGAAGCGACTGGAATATCGTGGCTATGACTCCGCTGGCGTAGCGACGCTTGAGGGTCTCCGTATCGAGCGCCGGCGCGCTAAAGGTAAGTTGAGAAACCTTGAGGAACGGCTACGCCATTGTCCGCCGTCGGGTCATAGCGGCATTGGTCACACCCGCTGGGCAACTCATGGAAAACCGACCGAGAGTAATGCTCATCCGCATGCGACGGAAAATGTCGCGGTCGTTCACAACGGTATCATTGAAAATTTCCACGCGCTGCGAGCCGAACTGGAGCGGAATGGAGCTCATTTTAGCTCAGAGACGGATACCGAGGTGGTGGCGCATCTCGTCGAATCCTACCTCAAGAATGGCTACTCGCCGCAGGATGCGGTACAAGCCTCGCTGCCACGGCTGCGCGGAGCTTTCGCTCTGGCATTTCTGTTCAAAGGCCATGAGGATCTTTTGATCGGTGCGCGCAAGGGATCGCCCCTTGCGATTGGGCATGGTCCCGGCGAAGTGTATTTAGGATCGGACGCGATCGCACTCGCGCCCTTGACCGATGCCATTACTTACCTTGAGGACGGCGACTGGGCCGTGCTTACCCGCGCGGTCTGCGTGATCTATGACGCAGACGGGACTGTCGTCCATCGGGAAACATCCAAGTCTAGCGCGTCGTCACTCCTGGTGGACAAGGCGAACTATCGTCACTTCATGGCAAAGGAAATCCACGAGCAGCCGACTATGGTCGGACAGACATTGGCGCATTATCTCGATATGGCAGCCGAGCGCGTAGTCCTGCCGCTCACACTACCGTTCGACTTCAATTCTATTCAGCGCATCTCAGTTACAGCGTGCGGCACGGCGAGCTATGCTGGCTACATTGCCAAATACTGGTTTGAACGGCTGGCCCGCCTGCCTGTCGAAGTCGACGTGGCGTCCGAGTTCCGCTACAGGGAGGCGCCTTTGCGCCGGGGCGATCTCGCGATCGTCATCTCGCAGTCCGGGGAAACGGCCGACACACTGGCCGCGTTGCGCTATGCCAAGAGCCAAGGCCTGCACACGATATCCGTGGTCAATGTCCCGACGTCGACCATCGCGCGCGAGAGTGAATCCGTGCTGCCGACGCTAGCGGGTCCAGAAATCGGCGTGGCCTCCACCAAGGCATTCGTCTGCCAGCTGGCGGTGATGGCGACCCTTGCCGTCGCAGCAGCCAAAGAGCGCGGTAAGCTATCCGAGATCGATGAATCGAGGCTTGTACGCGAACTTATCGAAGTGCCGCGACTGATTGCTGCAGCGCTATTGGTCGAGCCGCAGATCGAGAAACTCGCGCGTGATGTTGCCAAGTCGAGCGACGTGCTCTATCTCGGCCGAGGCACATCGGCGCCCCTGGCCTTGGAGGGCGCGCTCAAGCTGAAAGAAATCTCCTATATCCACTCAGAAGGCTACGCCGCCGGCGAACTCAAGCATGGACCGATTGCATTGATCGATGAGACAGTGCCCGTGGTGGTGATCGCGCCCTACGACGGGGTCTTCGAGAAAACCGTCTCGAACATGCAAGAAGTCGCCGCTCGAGGCGGCAACATCATCTTGATCACCGATGCAAGGGGCGCCTCGGAAGCGACGGTGGATACGCTCATGACCATTGTTTTACCAGATATGGCTGCAAGCTTTACGCCCATGGTTTATGCCGTCGCGGTACAATTGTTAGCCTATCATACCGCCGTCGTCATGGGGACGGACGTGGATCAGCCGCGCAATCTTGCCAAATCGGTCACAGTTGAATAGATGGCCGCGGCAGCGTCGATATGCTGTCCTGCGGGCAGTTCCGCGGATGCAATAACATGTCGTCGTGACTCCTATTGACGACTGCTCGCCGCGCCCGCCGAACTTATCGAGACTGCGATCTGGAAGCCACTCTGGTCGACCCTAACCGCTATCGGAAGGAAGCGATCGGATCGCTTCAGTAGGCGAACTTAGACCGATTGCATTCGTGATTGACGCATGGGCGCCCGCGTACCTCTCCGCAACGTCAATGCCGCGTGCGTTAGCTTCGGGTAGCCCAGCTCACGCTGCAAGCTGGGCACCTGTTCCACAGGCCCTAACCAGCCCGAACGAAATACGGATATGCCTGATGAATCACCAATAGCCTCGTCCTACCTCCAATCCTCGCGCATGCCGAACTGACGAGCTAAAGTGATACAGAATGCAGATAGCTTCGCGGGGGCGTATCGTGCCTCGCGAAGCGCCAAAACGTCCCCCTACATAAAGTCATCATCCTCCCAATCCGGCGAGGTATTTCCTGCACGCTCGGAACGTTCCGCGCCTCTGCCTTCGCTCTCCGCCGCTTTGGAAAGGTAAAATCGAGGTTTGTTCTCTCGCTGCCATTCTCCTTGGCTATTCTTACCCCACTTGTCGGGATGCTGGGTAGGATCAAGGACCATCAGCGAGTCACCTATCTCAACAAAACCCAACGCTGCCGCACGGGCTTTTGCTTCCGGATTCACAGGGTGAGAAAGGACCAAGGGCTCATCGCCATCAAGCCGAAGTTGATACTCCAGCAAGATATCGCCTGCATTGTCGACCAGGGGATGCGTAACCCGAAAGTCTATTGTCGATGTTATGTCCGATCGTCCGGGAAACTGTTTCTGCCAGCGGGCGCGTGCGGTTTCCTCCTTGAACACATCATCGACGGTAGCTCCTCCTTCCGTTCGGAGAAGTCCAACGCTTTTGTTTCCTAATTGATAGCTGAAATGTCGTGCGTCGTCCGAACCAACCTTCCTGCCATGATTATAGGCGACGTCCGCAGCTCGTTCGGCCTTCAATGCCACCGACCGCGAGTATTGCTGGGGATTGGCCGCGATATGCTGGACTTCATCCCCATAGAAATCTTCCAACAGTTCCTGAAATGAGGTGCTTGAGATCTTCACGACAGGTGGTTTGGCAGCTAGTGAGTACGGCCGCGCTGCTGCCGAAGTTGAACGGGCATAAGCTGTTTGTGGCGCTATCTGCAAACTGGAAAAGACGTCCTCGAAGCGTCGGTCTTGATCTGTCTGCGTACCGCCGGTTTCAATTTGTGTCATTCCATCAAAGTCGGAACTACCCATCCATGGAAAGCTGGGTGAGCCATCTAGTCGATTGTACATGGACGTTTGCGCTCCCATCCAAGAAAGTTGTCTTGAGTGTCAGGGCCACCAAGGCCGAGCGGGACTTGATAGTCAGACTGTCTGACGAGAAGCTGACTACAAGTTTTCGAGCAGTTGTACCGTGTGCCTACGTGATCGGATCTCTTTGCCGTGGCCGTTCACAGTGGTTTCGCCTGACCTTGGAAAGTTGGTCCGAGGTCGCGATACAATCTCACCATTCAGTGGGTTTAAAATTGACTCACTCGGGAGTGGCAGTCCGACAGGACTCGTACAAAACTAATAAGAGCCCCAGCCCGCGCCAACGGTAATCTAACGACAGGGGAGCGGGCTCGGTTGGCCAAAGATCGGCTCTCGTGCGAGGCGCCCAGACCGGACAAAAGTCGGCGGTCGGCTGATTGTTTCAAGCGTCTGCGCCGTCGCCATTCTCACTCAGTGCGGCATCGAGGTACTCGATCAGCGTATGTCCGGCGAAGGGCTTGGCCAAGAAACCAGTCGCTCCCGCGCTCAGGGCTGAGGCGCGCACGCGGTCATTGGGGAAGGCTGTAATAAAAATGAATGGCACGCCATAGCCACGGGTCCGCATTTCCGCCAGCAGGTCCAACCCACTCATAACCGGCATCTGCACATCGGTAATTACACAGGAGGTCTCGTTCAACCGCGGCGACCTCAAGAACTCCTCGGCCGACGCAAACGTTTGAACGACGTAGCCACGCGATTTCAGAAGATTTTCTGTCGCCGCACGGACCGATGCGTCGTCATCAACGACAGAAATCAAAGGCGTGGACAAGACAAGCTCTCCTGGCACGGGACTAGCGGCTGCCGAGGCACTAGCCACCATTGAGCGAAAAGTGGGCTTGAGTGGTTAAATTGTAAAATCATACTTAGGTTTGTTCGGGGCGGTTACCGCGGATTCCCAGCGTCTCAGTCATTCTGATCAAATCCGCCAGCGACCTGGCGCGCATCTTTTTCATCACGTGTCCACGGTAGATCTTGACCGTAATCTCGGCGAGCCCCAGCTCGGCGGCTATCTGCTTGTTCATTAATCCGGTAGCGACCAGTTTCATCACCGCCTGCTCGCGCGGGCTCAAGGTCTCAAATAGAGACTTCAGCTTCGCGATGGTCTGCTCGTCTTCGCGCCTTTTGCGATCGCGTTCGGTCGCTGCGACTACGGCGTCCAGCAGTTCCTGATCCCGAAACGGTTTGGTGAGAAAATCGACCGCTCCGCCCTTCATAGCCCTGACGCTCATGGGAATGTCGCCATGGCCGGTAATGAAGATGATGGGAATATGAACGTTCGCCTTGGCTAGCTCAGTCTGAAACTCAAGGCCGCTCAAGCCTGGCAGCCGGACATCAAGAACCAGGCAGCTAACAACGTCGGGAAGTTTGCTCTGCAGCATTTCTCGGGCCGATCCGAATGCAACGACGTCCAGGCCCACGGATTGGAAAAGGTTCGTAAGCGACCGACGCATCGAGACGTCATCTTCAACAACGAAGACGATCGCATGCGCCGACGCCTCGGCCTTGCTGCCTTCGCGCTGGGAGTTGGAGCGTTCACTCATGACACGATCTCCTTGTGCAGCGGCAGGTCAAACCGAAAGGTGGCCCCCGGCCCTTGCTTGCAGACGATCGAAAGACGCCCTCCGTGAGCCTCCACAATCGAGCGGCAGATCGAAAGCCCCATTCCAAGGCCGCTCGATTTTGTCGTGAAAAATGGGTCTAACACTCGGTCGACGTCATTCTCGGCGATGCCGATGCCACTGTCAGTCACGGCAAGCCGCACGTGCCCCATATCGTCGCTAGATGACTGAATCACTAGTTCACGCGGCCGGTCCGTAACTGCGTCCATCGCTTCGATTCCGTTCATCACCAGATTGATAATCACCTGTTGCAGCTGAATCCGGTCTCCGAGGATTGCGGGTAGCGCTACCGTCAAATCGGTTTTTAACGTCACCTGGTGACTAATCAGCTCACGTGTCACAAGCGCAATGACGTCCTTAACGACGTCATTGATGTCGAGCGGCAGCATCTCGATCTCGCCTTTCTTCGCAAGTGCGCGAATGCGACGGATCACCTCGCTTGCTCGGATTGCGTCTTCGATTATCCACTCAACCGATGAGCGCGCGGCGGAAAGATCAGGGGTTTCGCGGTTCATCCAACCGAGGCACGCGTCGGCGTTGCTGATAATAGCGGCGAGTGGCTGGTTGATTTCGTGGGCGATGGACGTTGTCAACTCTCCCAGGGTGGTCACGCGCGTCACATGTGCGAGCTCTGCCTGTGCCTTTCGCAACTCTTGTTCGGCTTGATTTGCGCGAATGATAGCCGTCATGTCAGTGCTGACGCCCCGGTACCCGAGAAAATTACCGTCGATATCAAAAAAAGGCTTGCCACTCGTTCGAACGTAGATCGGAGATCCCATCCGGTTGACGGTGCGGTAGAGCAGATCCCGAAACGGCAGATGCGCCTCCAGCCTCGCCCGATGCTGCCGCCACTTCTCAGGTTCTTCTTCGACGTCGCACGCAATGTCCCAGCGAAGCATACCCATCAATCCTGTCGCCAGGATTCCCGCAGCGCTGGTGTGCTCGGACAAGCGAGTGACCTGATGATCTGGCCCGGTCTCCCAGAGCCAGTCGGAGGCTGTTTCGGCGTAGTCGCGAAAGCGCTGCTCGCTTTCGCGCAGCGCGGCAAGTGTGCTTTCCAGACGTTCCCTGGCTGCATATTGCTCAGTGACATCCATATGTGTTCCGATGAGTTCGCTGACATTGCCGTCGCTGCCAACCACCACATGGGCCACGGAATGTATATGCCTCATCGAGCCATCCGGCATAAGGATTCGAAAATCGTACTCGAAGCGCCCTTCCTTGTCTTCTCTAGCCAGTCGCTGCACTTCCTGAAGTCGCGGCAGATCGTCTGGATGGATACGCGACCGAACGGTCTCTATCGACACCGTCTCTTGCGGATCAAAGCCAAACAGGCGATCGACCTCGGCGGAGCGATAGATAAAATCGAGACGGTAGACGTCCCAGGACCAACTACCCGTGTGACTGAGATGCTGGGCTTCGGCCAGATAGGCTTCGCTGCGGCGCAACTGCTGTTCTGCTAGTCTTGCAGCCGTGATATCCGTCGCTGCCCCGACAAACTCGATGTCACCAGTCGCGGTTCTCGTGGTGCGTGCCCGCGCATGGATGTGCTTCACCGATCCATCCGGCAGCAGTAACCGGTATTCATGCTCGAAGCTCTTTGGATCTCGCATCGCTTGATCGATGGTCTCTTGGACTGAGGCCCTATCGTCTGGATGCGTGCGCGCGACGATCAGTTCCGGCGCGGGAGCCGTCTGCGGATCCAACTGTAGAATACGAAACAGCTCCTTTGACCAAAAGGCCTCGCCGGTGGCGACGTTCCAGCTGAAGCTGCCTGTATTGCTCAACTCCTGCGCCTGAGCCAAATGTGCTTCGCTTCGCTGCAGGGCAAGTTCGGTCCGCTTTCGCTCCGTGATATCTTCGCAGGCTATGAGGACAACGGGCCGCTCATCGGCCCAGAGCATTGCTTTGGCGTTTTCACGTACCCACAACACCGAGCCGTCTTTCCGAACTTTCTGGGCCTCCCAGGTTTGCGATTGACCGATATCTTCAAGGCAGGCCCGAATGCATTTGCGGGCGAACGCGCGATCCTCGTCCAGAAAGACTCCCAGGACAGATTGACCGATCAGTTCGGAGCGCGCATAGCCGAGCTGTGTCGCGCCGAGCGTATTGACGTTGAGGACGGTACCGGCTTCGTCGACCATGACGTACATGGAGGGATTGTGCTCAAAGATTGCACGCCACCGCTTTTCACGGTCTTTCAAATCGGCAGTGCTGCGCCGGAGTTCGGCCGCAGTCTCACGCGCGGCCTCTCTTTCCTGGCGGATCTTTCCAATCAGGTGCGTTCCGACAATCGAGACAGTAAAGAAAGCGACAACCACCAGAAGAACTTGGGGGTCGTCGATCCCAAGACTGAACGCGGGCGGCGCGAAGTAGTACGCCAAAGCAGCGATGGCCAAGATGGAAAGGGCAGATGATGCAATAAAGCTGCCGATCAACGAAAACAGCAATATTACCAGCAGATAGCCGAACGCCGTCGCAGCGAAATGTGTTTGAAGGTACAAGGAGGCCAACGTCACTACCGCCAGCGTTATGCTGCCGAATGTGAACTGTGTAGCTGAACGTTTGAAATTATTGACTTGGTTATACATTCTTTGACCGTCCGGCCTTTCTCCGGCGGGAGAGTTATAACATTTAGGCAAAAATGGGGCAATCTTTCGGCCCCAAGGGACGCTCGCCAATGTTCCGGGTCAATTGCTTGCAGCTGAACTCAGCACGAGCCGGAGAAAGGCGCATTACAAACGTAGGTATAGTTGTTCTAAACCTTTCCATATGGCGCGCTGACCCGCGTACAGTCAGGTCGCAGATGTCCGTTTTCCTTCGCTGTCGATAATCGCTTGTCGGGCGGCCGAGGCTGCGGACGTCGCGGCCGAACACAGCTGCGTGGCGCCAAGGCACTTCCAACGACGTGCACAACAGCTACATCAATTCCACAAAGACGCTAACGCTGAACAAAGAGGCACGTCGTCGTCAAATTCGTAAAGAACCGCGATTAAGTCGTGGAGCGCCGTGACGCTACTTCGATAAGATCCATCTTAGCCTGGTGGAAGTACCAAGCCGGTCCACGGTGATCATACCCGCCCCGACGTAATGCCGTAACGCGCACCGGAACAAACGGATGGCTGAGCTGGAGAACCGCTCGTCGGGCGGAAGAGCCAGTTAAGTGGCCGCGCACCAAGCTATTTTGTCGTCCGTGAACAAGCCTCTAAGCGATTGAGCGGGAGTCTGTTTTTCGGATGCGGAGGCATTTGAGATTGCAGGGATTGGGGGCTTGAGAAGCCCAAACCCTGCAATTTCGTTTTATGGATTTCCCTTCGCTGCGGACCATGACTCTGTGTTGCATCGGAGGGGGGGACGATGCGGCCGAAGAAGCATAAGACGACGGGATCGAACGATCTGTTCCGGGCACGGCTGGACCAGATCATCAACATGAAGCACGAGCTGGTTCTGCTCGCTGGCAAGGTCGATTGGGACTGGATCGACGGCGAGATCGCGCCCCTCTACAGCGAGAACGGCTGGCCCGGGATCGAGACCCGCTTCGTGATCGGGCTGCTGTTGCTCAAGCACATTTACGGGTTGTCCGATGAGGGGGTCTGCGAACGCTGGGTCCATGACCCGTATTTTCAGTTCTTCACCGGCGAAGAGTTCTTCCAGCACGTCTTCCCGCACGAGCGCTCGGACCTGAGCCACTGGCGCAAGCGGCTCGGCGACAAGCTGGAGCTTTTGCTGGCCGAGAGCCTGCGGGCGGCACACGAGGCCGGCGCGTTACGTGGCCAAGACCTCCAGCGGGTCACGGTCGACACCACGGTGCAACCGAAGGCCATCACCTTTCCGACCGACGCCAAGCTGCTGCATGCGGCCATCAATGGCCTCAACCGCCTGGCTAGAAGACACGGCGTCAGGCTGCGGCAATCCTATTCTCGCGTGGCCAAGGCCGCCGCGATGATGGCGGGCCGCTACGCCCATGCCAAACAGTTCAGGCGGCATCAGCGGCAGTTGCGTATCTTGCGCAGCCGGCTGGGCCGGATCATCCGCGACATCCGCCGCAAGATCGGGGGCCAGCCTGTACTGGAGGAGGCGTTCGCCCTCCCGCTGAGCCGATCCACACTGTCGCCGCTTAATGAGTGCGCCCGGCGTCGGGCCGATCATATCAAGCGCGATGGTCGCCGCCATCGGAACCGGTGATGCCTTCCATAAGGGCCGGGACTTTGCCGCATGGCTTGGTCTGGTACCGAAGCAAATCTCGACCGGTGATCGAACCATCCTCTGGCGCATATCGAGGCGCGGTAATCGGTACCTACGGACGCTGTTCATTCAAGGTGCCAGAGCCGTACTTCTGCAGCGTCAGAGTTGGCCGCGGCATGGCTTCGGAGCCTGGCTGGAGGCAGCGTCCAAGCGGCTCCACTCTAATGTCTTGGTTGTTGCCCTGGCCGCAAAACTCGCGCGCATGGCCTGGAGCATGCTCACAAAGGGCCGTGACTACGACGCCAGCCTCTTGGGCCCCAGCGCATGAGAAACAGGGCCGGAAAGGAAGATTCAAGGTCCGATCGGAAGGCACAATAACCCGCCGAGGTTTGCGAGACGGAAAGGACGAATGGAGAAACGGTTCCACCGACACTTCTGAAGCGTGGTTCGACTCCATGGCCCTTCTTGAGGCCGGCGAGTTATTGAGGACAGAAGTGGGCGGATATCCATGATGGCTCGGGGCAACAGCCCCAAAGTGAAGCCGGATAGATTGGCGCAAACCGCTTCATCCCTTTGTCGATTCCACTTGCAACGCGGGCGTGGTCCATAGATCGGCGTCAAGGCCTCCATAGTCACCAACGACCGCCGGGCTCCCGGTGGCCTGTTCGTGCTGCACGCCAGGGCGATGCCCGATAGCCCGTACGATGGTCACACCTTGCGGGACGTCCTTGACTGTACCGAGACGCTCACCGGCTGTTCGATCGAGCGGGCCTATGTCGACAAGGGATACCGCGGCTACGACGCACAAAATCCCCGTCGCGTCTTCATCTCCGGCCAGAAGCGCGGCGTCTTCGGTGTCATCAAGCGCGAGCTGCGCCGCCGCTCCGCCATCGAGCCCATCATCGGACACCTGAAGACCGAAGGTCACCTCGGACGCTGCTACCTCAAGGGCCGCGCAGGAGATGCCGCCAACGTCATCTTGCGCAAACGGGTGTCCGAGAAACAGCTTGGCTTCAGCATCGATCTGATCCAGAGTCTGGCTCAAATACCAAGCACAGCGACGACGTGTAGGAGCTTTCCAGGTCGGGGGCGGTTGTGCTGCTCCTTCCGGGGCTTCACGTTCACGCCTGTTCGCGGCCCATCGCGCTATCGTCACCCGACTTCCGGTATAACCCTGCTACTGAAGCTCCCGCCAAAGCTGCTGACCCGCCCGCTGCCTGAGGCCCATCGCGCTTCAAGCCATGCCTCGAAGGGCGCGAGAAGATGCGAGGGTTTATGAGGACGCGAATGCTCTGGCTCGCCGCCGGCGGCGAGCCAGCGCTGGACAGTGCGCCTGTCGACACCGAGCAGTTTGCCGATCCCGGATGTCGGACAACCTTGCGCGCGGAGGCGACAAATTTCATGCCAACGTTCGCGTCGCGTAGCTCGTCTATCCGCTCGTAATTGTGCAAGGCCCGGCGCTGGCGCGGAAACGCCGGTGATCGGAGTCTTTGCGGCGGCCATGATTTGCACCGCTGCGGCTAGATCGTGACGATGGCGACCGACCGCATGACGCAAGGCGTCCCCCAAGCTATTAAGTAAGTGCCATCGGTCCGCGACGCACTCGTTGCGTCGCAGTGTTCCAATACGGACGTCGGCAGATTGGAACGATCCGGCGCCGGGATTCGTCGAGGCTGACCTTGTAGCGCATAGCGGTCCATCGGCGCGCGGCAGCTTCATCCAGACCCTCGTGCTCACCGACATTGCTACCGGCTGGACGGAGTGCGCCCCTCTGATCGTGCGCGAACAGACGCTGTTGAGTACGGTGTTGACGGAATTGCGCAAACAATTGCCTTTTGCGCTGCTCGGCCTCGATACGGACAACGACACCGTATTTATGAACGAGACGCTGAAGGCCTACTGCGATGCGGGCAACATCGTCTTCACGCGTTGCCGGACCTACCGCAAGAACGACCAGGCGTTCGTCGAGCAGAAGAACGGCGCGGTCGTGCGCAGGATGATCGGCTATCGTCGGTTCGAGGGCCTGGAGGCGGCTACACTGCTGGCTGAACTCTACCGATCGGCGCGGCTGTTCGTGAATTTCTTCCAGCCTTCGTTCAATTTAATAGCCAAACAGCGCCACGGTGCGCGTGTGCGCAAGACGTACAGCGCGCCGTCAACGCCACACCAGCGCTTGGCTGCCGACGCTCGCACGCCCGAAGCGGTTCGCGCCCATCTCCAGGAAATCTATGCCGCTCTCGACTCGGTCGCGTTGCTGCACGATATCCGCGCCGCACAGGAGCGCCTCGCGGCGCTCGCGGATACACAGCCAATCGACCATCCTGCTGCGGCAACGCTATCGATCGATCTCTTTCTTGCAAGCCTACGAACCGCCTGGAAGGACGGAGCTATGCGACCGACGGATCGGCCAATCGTGAAAGCGAAAAGAGGCCGGCGCCGTCCCGACTCGCTCATCAGGGCAACGCCAGATTTGCGAAAATGGTTTGAGGTCGAGAAGCAAAATAAATGAGGCAACCGACCGCACTCGGGAGCATCGATATGTGAGGCAATACGCGCTCTCATCCTGTCTGTCGCGCCATACAGCGCCTAAGTCGGTCTTGGAGTGCCTGCCGATCAGCGATAAGGTTGACGAGGTGCAGTGCCTCGTGCTGTGGCCGCTCTCCTTGGTTCAATCGTCCAATCAGCGCCCGCGTGCCGTCCAGGACAAAGACGCCGCAATCATAGCCGTTCTGCTGCTGGGCGATGCGGGCTGACTGCAGGCGAGCGCCGAGCCTCGCTGCGAGGTCTGCTGCAGGCGCGTCGTTGTATCCCCGGGCGGAGTCGTAGTGATAGGCAACCGCCCCTCCCGGCAGACGGCGGTCAACGAGCAGCAGCGACCAATGGGCGCCGCCGCCACTGACAATCCCGTCGTTCACTGGCACGAACAGGAAGTTGGCGGTATCTTTATCATCCTTGTCATTCACGATTCCCAGCTTGGTTTGCTGCAGGTCCCTCTTGTTCTCGGTCAAGCGCAGCAGATGGGCTATCGCGGGCTGCACGAAGCGCGTCTGGCTGGCGAGATCCGGATTATCCCTCTGCAGCTCCTCTTGCAGGAGCGCGTAATCCGTCGTGATATGCTCGTCGCCGAGCCATTCCATGGCGCCGAGCACCAGCATGCTGCGGCCGTGGAGCGCATTTGCTCGATCCACAGCCCCGATCTGAGCGTCAGACGAAATGCGCACCGGCGCAAAGTGAGCATCATCACGCAGTTCGTGCGGTAGCGAATCAACCAGAGACCCAGAATGGCCGTTGATGTCTGGCGACGGAGCCCGGACAGACAACGCTGGCGCGGTTTCCGGGTTCGGCCACATACTCCAATCAAAATTGGACGCCATCTGGAGCGACCATGTGGAGGTGGACCCGGCTGGTCCCTGCCGTCCAGCTTTTTCTACCGTCTGCACGTGCTCAGAGGACGCCATCCCGGACCATGGCGGGCATTCTTCCACCATCCGCCAAAGGACATCCTGATCGTAAGCTTCGGGGAGGAGCAATGGCCAGCTCACAACTCCGGGCGGCTGCGCAGTGGCGTCCCTAACGTGCCTCGGGAGCGCATGCGGAGCCTGGTCGTGTTCATGTCTACGCTGCGCCTGCCATAGCGAGGCAGCCGGTTGATCGGCCGAAGCCTGCACTAAAGCGCGAGCGCCTGATCCGCTGATCTGGCTCAACCGGCGCTCAATGAAAACGCCCTCTGGATCATTTTGGATCCTCTGTCTCTTCGTTGCTCTCGGCTCCCCTGTGTCATTCCCATCGTTGATGAGAACTTCGTCCCCCAGGAGGTCACTCCAGTCCAGCACATCGATCACTTCGTGCGCAGCCACCGGGTACGTGTGGGACCAGTTCAACTGACCTGAGGGCTCTCCGGGCCCTAGTGCTCCGGGATGGCGCTCGATTGGTTCCAGAGACGACGAGGTGCCGGCTCCGTGCATCATCGCCAATAGATCGTGGAGATCCTGGTCGGAATCTTCCACGGAAAAGCCGGTGGCCGAATTGACGCCTCCTGCCGACCTGTCGTGCTCCGCAGCCGCGTCCGCAACGCGCACCTGGTCCAGCAGAAGCGGGTCTTCAGGAGCAGAAACTGCCGGCTGTGAGGCTCGCAGATGATCCAGTGCCGTGATAGCGCACCGTTTGCCACTTTTGTCGAACGTTGCGGCGTCGGCGTCCAGCGACTCATCGTAAAGCCTGAACGCAATTGGTAGTTTTTCGTTTGCTAGCAGCCAACGGCTGAATCTGCGGAGAATTCGTACATTGGTTTGGGCAGTGATCTTCTCGTAGTTCGCCGTGACGAGCGCGAGTTCAAGCCTAGAAATGAGCGGCTCATCCTCCGCATATAGAGGTGAGGGGCCAAGTTTGCCCGCACCGGCCCGCAGATGCGCCAATGCGGCGCCGATCGCTCTGTGGCCACCGGACTGCCTGTAGAGCTTGATATCCTTATTTAGCGACTCATCTTCATCCACCGCGCCATCGCCAAGCCGAGCAGCAATGCTTTGCTTGTCGTTTTTGCGCAGGTAATGACTGAAATTGGCAATGAGACTTGCATAGTTCCTGGCAGTACTTAAGCTACCGGTGGCCGCCGCCTGTTCCTTGTATTGTTTGATGAGTGCAGCGTCGTCGGGATGAAGATTCAGGTCAGGGTGGCCCGCCACTGGCGCAACTCCGCCCGCCTGCGAGGTCCGCAGCTGAGCCAGCGCTTTACGGACTTTCGCGGCACCACGCTTCGGTTTGAACCCCTCGATATCTTTATCCAGTGAGTCGTCATCGAGCCGATCAGCGATTCCGGGCTTGTCTCTCGCATAAAGCCATCGACCGAAGCCGAGAAGATGATCGACATTTTTCTTGGCAGTGCTCTCGGCCGCTCCGCCCCTAAGAAGCGCCTCCTCAAGCCCCAAAATAAGAGGAACGTCTTCAGAATAGAGAAGGTCGGCGCTGCGGCCCACTCGGGCTGGTTGCAGCGCAAGATAGGAGGACGGGCTGGGTTCGTCCATGATGCCCGAAGATAGATTCTGGTCTTGCGCGGGCAAGATTTCTGGCCAGCTGACTGCTCGCTGCAGCGCGGTGTCCTGCGCAGCGGCCTCTGCCGGGCGCATTGCGTCCATTAGCGCTTCGTCTTCGGGATCGAGAACCGTGAGAATGTGTTGTTCGACCGCTTCGGCTCCAAGCATTGACTTTCGCAAGTGAGCTAGTGCCGCACCAATTTTCGGGTGATGACGAGGGGTCGCCTCGTAGCGCCAGAGGTCCTCGTACAACGACTGATCGTCGAGGCGGCCAGCGATGCCAGGCCTTGCGTTATTGCGCAGATACTCACTGAAGCTGCTAAGAGCAGTTGCATACTTATACGCAGTTGCCGCTTCCTTCTTGCGCTCCGTGATGATAGCCGACTTATACTTCTTGATGAGGTCGGCATCGGCGGCGGACGGGATCGCCCGGCTTGCGTTCGGCACTAATCCGCCCGCACGCTGCGAGGCCCGCAAATGACCGAGCGAGGTCAGGATGGCTTGCTCGCCCTTCTTCCTGAACTCGGCTGCATCGCTGTCCAGGGAGCGATCGTAAAGACGCTCGGCAATGCCCTGCTTGTTGTTTTTGAAAAGCCATCGGCCGAGTCTCAGAAGATTATCTACATGATGCTTGGCAATGCTCTCCTTGAACCCGCTCTTGACGAGCGCCGCCATCAGCCGCTCGACAAGAGGCGCATCTTCAGAATGAAGAGGCTCCCCGCTGCGGCCTGTGAAAACCCCAGTTGACTCGCCCGGCTGCAGCGGCCAGGCGCCCAGCATCGCTCCATCGCCTCCACCGTGCGAGGCCGAGGTGTATTCGTGCCCGCTCACCTGCGTCAGCAGAGGTTCGGATGGCGGTGCGCCAACTGAATCAGTGGAGGGAGGCGTCGGCGGGCCTGAATTGGCGATTTCGCCCAGGTGCCGCTCAAAGGCCCTAACTGGGCTGGCCGACTGCAAGGTCATGGTGAGGCGTTGCGGACTTAAGATTCTCCGCCTCTTCGCCGCCGTGAACTCTAGTGTTCGGGGCTCATAGTTGATTAGCGCCTGCTCGCCTGGCGGGACGGAGTTTAAATTAAGCGCATGCAACAGCTCATGGGAGTCCTGATGGTGCTCATGGCGCCAGGTCGAGGAGCGAAAGGCCTCGCCGGGGTCGCGGGCCTGCTGCTCGCCCCCAAAGGGATTCGAGTCATCGCGGCTTGCGATCGGCGTGTCTCCGCTTTCCGATTGGGAGGCCCGAAGATGACCTAATGCCTTAAGGATAGACCGGTTCGGAGTCTTGTCGAACGCCTTTGTATCTTCATCCAGCGACTCATCGTTAAGCCGAGTAGCAATTTCCGGCTTCTTGTTTTTAAGGAGCCAACGCCCCAATCTGGCAAGAGCTCTGACATTATCCACGATGGTGCGCGGTTTGAAACCGCGCTTGATGAGTGCTGGCGTTAGTCCATTGATAAGCGACGCATCCCGGTAATAGAGAGGGCTTTTGATACCGCCGACGAAACCCCAAGGCGACTGGTCCGGCTGGAGCGCGGAAGCGCCGGGGATCGCCCCACCATATTCATGCCCGCTCGCCTGCATGATGGGCTGCGGGTCTGGTGGTGATGCAGCGAGCTGTGCGGTTGGCTCAAGCGTCGACGACGGGCCGGCTTCGTCCATCGTGCCCAAAGCTCGATCCTCATCGTGCCCTTCTGCACGAAGGACCTCTGGCCACCCCACAGCTCCCTGCGATGCGCCTTGGTGCGCAGCGGCTTTCCCAAGGGCGGAGGGGTCAATCAGGATCGCGAGTTCAGAAGAAGGAACTGGGGGAACTGGGGGCTCAAGTTCCATCGCTTGAGAGCCCGCTTGGGACTTTCGAAGATGAGCCAGCGCAGACTCGATTTGCCGGTTACGATCGGGCTCTTTCTTATAGTCGCTGACATCTTTGTCCAGCGACTTATTGGAAAGACGGCCAGCAATGCTGCCTTTGTTCTTTTCACGTAGGTAGTCACTGAACCTGCTAAGAACACTTGCATAGTTCTGGACAGTATGTGTCCGTTCTTCGTTTTTGTACTCCTTGATGAGAGCCACGTCCTCGGGATAAGGAGTAAGCTTGACGACGCCTGTGATCGGCACGATTCCGCCCGATGACTCAGAAGTCCGGAGATGGTCTAGCGCCCTGCGAACCTCGCGCAACCTGTTAGGATCACCCTTTCTTACGAAATCGGTGACATCCGCGGCCAGCGACTCGTCAGCAAGCCGGGCAAAAATAGTGCCCTTGTTATTTTCAAAGAGCCAGCGGTCGAGAGTGAGAAGATTTTTTACGTGTTTCTTTGCAGTGCTTGTCGCAGCTCCCCCTTGGATGAGGGCCTGCCCAAGTCTCACGATAATGAACCCATCCTGAGAATAAACTGGGCGCTTGCTGCCACCGACCAAAATCCCAGTTGGCTTATCCGCCCGTTCCGAGCCGCCTCCATTATGCGGCGCTGACGTCGCTTCTGGCCCGCTCCCTTGCATGATGCGTTGAGCCTCCGATGTCGATGCACCAGATTGATCGATGGGCGGCTGTATCAGCCCGCGACTGCCTGAATTGCCGGTCTCCCTGAGCTGCTGCTCAAAGGCTACATCTGCGGACGGAGCCGCTGAGCCCTCTTGCGAGCCCGCGCCGCCCGATTGTTGACGCCCCCAGTCGGTTAACGGGAACTTCATTCGTTCTCCCTTGAAGTACGCCTAATTTGAAGCCTGAGCGTGCAAGCCCCCACGACGCGCGGTACTCTTGCATTACGATCGGCAGCCAGTCGCCCTCGGGACTGCTATGTGAAGTTGCTGTCGAGAACCTGACGCGGAGCCGGCGACTCAAAGCTATTTGGAAACATCGACCAGCGGCTACTTCGCGACGCTTGAATGTATCGAATACGACACCCCGCTGCGGGACGAAAAAGCCGTACAGTCTCCGCGATGTTTAGGCGGCTTTGAAGCACGCGGAGGAGGTGCTGCTATTTTCCGGGCACGTTCAGTTTGGCAGACCTGTGCGCGATGTTGCCAACTACTACTCGCCTGCACGTCGATTGGCCTATGACGCCGAAACGCCAGCGACGCTCGCCGAGGTCAACAGATTGATCGAAACCGTTCTCATTTCAATGTCGTCCCCACTGTTTGCAAAGACGAAAGACCAGACCGTGATTGGTGTAGCGGCGGCCTTTGCGGGCTGCAAGCCGAAGTACGTTATTCTCAAACAGAATCGGGGCGGCACCGAATTGCTAGATTGCTCAAACGCTGCCGATCACGTTGAAGCGTTTCCTGGATGCCGAGAGAGGCTACGCGCGATCCATGGCGTGGGACCGAAGACTGTGGACTATCCATCCGTGGTTGGCTTGGATTTCATCGCGGTTGATCGGCACATCAGAGCGTTTGCGAGCGATGCTGGTGTGACGGCAGCAGGTTTCTCGGTGCCGCTGCTCGCCGACACGATGGTCAACCGCCGGGCTCCCGGTGGCCTGTTCGTGCTGCACGCCAGGGCGATGCCCGATAACCCGTACGATGGTCACACCTTGCGGGACGTCCTTGACCGTACCGAGACGCTCACCGGCTGTTCGATCGAGCGGGCCTATGTCGACAAGGGATACCGCGGCCACGACGCACAAAATCCCCGTCGTGTCTTCACCTCCGGCCAGAAGCGCGGCGTCTTCGGTGTCATCAAGCGCGAGCTGCGCCGCCGCTCCGCCATCGAGCCCATCATCGGACACCTGAAGACCGAAGGTCACCTCGGACGCTGCTACCTCAAGGGCCGCGCAGGAGATGCCGCCAACGTCATCCTCTCGGCCGTGGGCCACAACTTCCGCCGCATCCAGCTCAGAGAACTCTTGTGCCTCTTCCTGTTCCAGCTATGGCGCATGCTCGCCCGTCCAGCCCCGCTCAATTCGGCTTCTTAACGGACGACTATTTTGTGGGCTAGACCCAGTACCTTGGCCAGTCAGTCCGGGCAGGTTATGTCGGAATCGTATTGTAGCCGACCTTGCGCCAGCATTTGGATGGCTGGAAGATTTCACTCCACGGCGCGCCAAAAAATATTTGTCGAAAACGACTTCATCTTCCGCGTTTGCGTGGAATTCTCAGACGTGGTTGGAGCGCGACACGAAGCAAGTGGTGCGAACCGCAGATCCTGCGAAAAAAGCATCAACTCGCAGTTCAAGTCGGCTGTGCCGATTTGAACTGCGAACGAACCACGGAACTGGCTGCGCTCAGTTGAGCGTGCCTTGAAATCACGAATAAGACCCGGAACCTACCTCCTTGAGGTTCGTGTATCGATACCGTTGGAAACGGTGGGCTGCTTGAGCCGAGCGTGCAGCGTAGCGTCGTCGAGCTCGCCTTCCCACCACGACACGAACACAGCGGCAATGCCATTGCCGGTGATATTGGTAAGGGCTCGCACCTCGCTCATAAACTTGTCGATCGAGAATACGATCGCCATGCCCGGTACCAGCGCCGGGTTGACCACCGACAATGTCGCGGCGAGTGTGATGAAGCCTGCGCCGGTGACGCCGCTTGCCCCCTTTGAGGTCAGCATTGCCACGAGCAAGATCGTGAGCTGCTGGCCAAAGGTGAGGTCGACTCCGAGTGCCTGGGCAATAAACAATGTCGCAAGCGTCATATAAATGTTGGTGCCATCGAGGTTGAAGGAGTAGCCGGTTGGAACCACGAGGCCGACTACGGGCTTTGAGCAGCCCAGCCGCTCGAGCTTCTCCATCAATTGCGGCAGCGCGCTTTCCGAGGACGAGGTGCCGAGCACGATCAGAAGCTCGTCCTTGATATAGATAATGAATTTGAAGATCGAAAAGCCGACGATCCGCGCGATCAGGCCGAGCACGACGATCACGAATATCGCCGCAGTCGCGTAGAATAGTACGACGAGCCCGATCAGATTACCGAGCGCCGCCGGCCCGAACTTGCCGACCGTGAAGGCCATCGCGCCGAACGCACCGATCGGGGCCGCTTTCATGATGATGGCGATCACGCCGAACACCGCGTGCGCGACGTCGTCAATCATGCCGCGCAACCGTCCTCCACGCTCCCCAAGCGCCATCAGCGAAAAGCCAAACAGGATCGCGAACAGGAGCACTTGCAGAACATCGCCGCGAGCGAGGGCGCCGACCACGGTATCGGGAATGATATTGAGAAAAAAGTCGACGGTCTTCGAGGCTTCCGCCTGCTTGACGTAATTGGCGACCGCCGCAGCGTCCGGTTTGACCGCAAGACCATGGCCGATTTGGACCAGATTGCCCATGACAAGGCCCAACACCAAGGCAAAGCTCGATGCGATCTCGAAATAGACCAGCGCTTTGATGCCGACGCGCCCGACTTTCTTTGCATCCTGGATATGCGCGATGCCGGATGCGACGGTGCAGAAGATGATCGGCGCGATCACCATCTTGATCAGCTTGATGAAGCCGTCACCGAGTGCCTTGACCCAGTCGTTGGTCGCGACCGACGGCCACAGCCAGCCGACGATGGCGCCGAGCACGATCGCGATCAACACTTGAACGTAGAGAATTTTATACCAAGTCTGCGGCGCGCGCGCGGGCACCGCAGTTGCCATGGTGGTCATGACGCTTCCTTCCCGAATACACTCGCATGCGAGCCGCTGCGTCGTTGAGAGGCGGCGGCATCATACGAGGCTGTCATTTTAGCCGTGTCCGATAGAAGACGGTTCCGAGAGCCGGCGCGTCATTCCAAAGGCAGGCGTTCAGTTACGTTATCGTGCTTCGTCAAGCAAGATCTGCACCAGAGGCCCAACCAGACGATCGAGTCGCTATCGGATAAGCCGCCTTTCTTCTGACGAGGTCTGTTTGAATCTTCGAATGGCATTTGTGAGGTCGATCGCGAAGGTTGCTCAGCATCGCCGCGTCTTGCTGGCAAATTGAGGCACGTCTCAGCATAGAATTCCTAATGATGCGACAGTACGCTCCATTGATAAAATTGATTGTTTGGATCGGAGGCATCCATGCGATGGAAGCGTGCGACATCTAGCGGGTTGCTCGACGTGAGGCGTATCCGCATCGGGCGGTCGCTGAGCCGTTTGGGCGCCTCGGCGTCACGATGGAGCTGCGATCATTCCGCTTTGGCGTTCTGAGCGTTCTTTTTCTAAATGCATTGCTAGGTAGGACGAGACCAATTTGACTTGTTCCGGCTGCGAATGCGAGTTCGAATGAATTGCGGCAATCGGACGACGGTGAGCGTACTCAAGTACAGAAGTGGTGATCTGGTGAAACCGGATGGTTCGGCAGAATTTCTGCGCAGGGCGTTTGTGCGTCGCCTTGCGAAGGCGCCTGATTACTTAGTGGATATCCATCCGTGCAAGTGCGTCTTCGCAGCCGCGAGTCGTGATTGACCAATGTCGTAGGCTGGAGCGGGCGCTAAATAGAAGAAGGCTTGACGGCAGGCGCAGGGGACGGGGTGCCGAAAGTTGCTTCCTCGATATTCGGTATCCCTCCAGAGAGCGCGCTTCTCCATGATGGTGGCACGACAAAGTGCCGCTGTTCGCGGCCAGCCTCTCACCTGGAGTTCTCAAATGCCCGATCCGATGTCAGATCTATCCACGCGCTTCCTGCGTACGCCGGAGGCTGCGCGTTATCTTAGCCTATCCGGCCGCACGCTCGAGAGGCACCGCACATATGGCACGGGCCAGCGTATCGAAAAATCGGCGGTCGCGTCATCTACGCACTGGATGACTTGAGAGCATGGGCCGATCTAGGCACCAAGTCGTCGACGTCCGATCCCGGCAAAGGGACTGTGTTGCCGGCTAAGAAACGCCCGATGTTGCGCCCCTATGCAGGCCAGGAACCTCGCCGATAGCCGTACGAGGCCGCGACGGTACAAGGCTAGATCCAGCTGGGATGTGCGCGATGGCGAGTCCGAATTCAGACGGCAGCTGTTTTGGTGCGCGCAGCGCATGCTTCGTTATGGCCGCGCGGAATCGATAAGTCGCCGTTTCCGTATACAATCATTCCACTGTGAGCCCGCATATCCGTCACTTTTTCGGCCTGTTTCGAATTAATGTATACAGATGGTGTCCCCAAAGTGAGGAATCGGCGCATGAGCCATTGCTTTCCGACCAATGTCTGGTACGCGGCCGCTTGGGATACTGAGGTGAGGCAGGCACTATTGCCGCGCACAATCTGCGGCAGGCACGTCGTGATGTATCGGCGCGCCAACGGCGAGGTGGCAGCACTGGAGGACGCCTGTTGGCATCGGTTGGTGCCGCTCTCAAAAGGGCGCCTTGAGGGCGACAGCGTCGTCTGCGGCTATCATGGGCTGAAATACAACGCGCAGGGCCGCTGCACCTTCATGCCCTCGCAGGAGACGATCAACCCCTCTGCGTGTGTACGTGCCTATCCTGTCGTCGAGCGCGATCGCTTCGTCTGGCTGTGGATGGGTGATCCGGCGCTAGCCGACCCGGGCCTGGTGCCGGATATGCACTGGAACGATGATCCCGCTTGGGCCGGCGACGGTGACACCATTCACCTGAAATGCGACTATCGTCTGGTGGTCGACAACCTCATGGACCTGACGCATGAGACTTTTGTGCATGGCGCCAGCATTGGCAATGACGCAATCACGGAAGCGCCGTTTGACGTCACCCATGGTGAGAAGACCGCTACCGTAACGCGCTGGATGAAGGGAATTGCCGCGCCCCCGTTTTGGGCCAAGCAATTGCAAAAACCTGGTCCGGTGGACCGCTGGCAGATTATCCGTTTCGAGGCGCCGTGCACGATCAATATCGACGTCGGAGTGGCGCCCGCAGGAACCGGCGCGCCCGAAGGCGATCGATCGGCTGGCGTCAATGGTATTGTCCTCAACACCATCACGCCCGAAACGGAAACGAGCTGCCATTATTTCTGGGCCTTCGTGCGCAATTATCGCCTGAACGAACAGCGCCTGACCACCGAACTTCGCCAAGGCGTTTCCGGCATCTTCCGTGAGGACGAGGTCATTCTCGAGGCGCAGCAGCGCGCGATCGACGAAAATCCCGACCGGGTCTTCTATAACCTCAACATCGATGCCGGCGCGATGTGGGCCCGCCGCTTGATAGATCGCATGATCGAGGCCGAGAATCCGCACCACGGTCGTCAGGCCGCGGAGTAGGGCATGGTCGAGCGCGACACTGACCGCTCAGTCTCACAGACGGTACGCGCCCAGCTCAGCTTGCGCGATCTGATCCTGTCGGGCGACTTGCGGCCGGGCGAACGGATCTCCGAGTTGCAGGCTGTGGAGACGACCGGCGCATCGCGCACTCCGGTGCGAATGGCATTGGTTCGGCTGGAGGAGGAAGGACTTCTGGAATCGATCCCTTCTGGCGGCTTCATGGTGAAGGCATTCTCCGAACGAGATGTCCTGGATTCGATCGAGCTGCGTGGCACCGTAGAAGGTCTGGCCGCGCGTTTTGCTGCCGAGCGCGGTGTTTCGTCGCGCGATCTTGAGCCTCTAAAAGGATGTCTTGACGAGATTGATGGACTGGTGCGGCAGGATCCAATCTCCGTCGAGGCCTTCTCCTCCTACGTCGCGCTCAACGCGCGTTTTCATGCGCTTTTCACCGAATTGTCGCGCAGTCCGCCCTTGATCCGGCAGGTCGATCGCGCGTCGGCGCTACCATTCGCCTCGCCCAGCGGCTTTGTGATGACCCAATCGACACTACCGGATGCGCGCCACACACTGTTGATTGCGCAAGATCAACACCGCGTCGTGGTCGATGCAATCGAAAACCGCGAAGGTGCGCGGGCCGAGGCAATCATGCGCGAGCACGCCCGAGTGGCGGCGCGCAATCTGCGCTTGGTGCTCAGGAATAAGACGCATTCTGACCTGCTGCCAGGACTGGCGCTCATCAGGATGGCAGGCGATTAAAGGAAATCTCCATGCGCTTCATTGAAAGCTGGACATCGGCAACGCTCGTCGCGACGCGCTATCTAACTCCTTCGATCCGCGAGTTTCTGATCAAACCGGAAAGCTTTGACGGAGCGGCCTATCCGGTCGGCAGCCATATCAATATCGCCGTCACTATCAATGGGCGTCCGGAGACGAGGTCCTATTCCTTGGTCGGCGAAGCCGACCCGGCCGGCTTTCGCATCGCCGTGCGGCGCGCGGAGGACTCCCGGGGCGGCTCGCAGTACATGTGGTCGCTCGCGCCGGGCGCGCGGTTGACAATTACGTCGCCCGCCTCGCTGCTGCCGATTGACTGGGCACGCCGGCACTATTGCCTGATTGCGGGCGGCATTGGTATTACGCCGCTGATCGGGGCGGCCCAGGCGCTGGTACGCCGCAATGCCTACTTCACTCTGCATTATGCTGTGTCTTCCCGTGAGCAAGCCGCCTATTTGGACGTTCTCGCCCCATTGCTGAACGAGCGGCTTATTGTCCATGCAGGCAACGAAGGGCGCAGGCTAGATTTCGATGGCTTGTTCGCCTCGCTGCCGCCTGATGCCTTGACCCTCCTGTGCGGTCCGATCCGGATGCTCGATGCCGTCCGCCGGGCCTGGACCGATGCAGGTCGCGCACTATCCGACTTACGCTACGAGACCTTTGGCTCGAGCGGCTCTCTGCCGACTGAAGGTTTCCGGGTGCGCCTTGCAGATCGGTCTCTTGAGATCGAGGTTCCGCGCGATCGCTCATTGCTGGACGTGCTCAATGAGGCTGGTTGCGAGGTGATTTCGGATTGCCGGCGCGGCGAGTGCGGCGTCTGCGCCATCGATCTCGTCAAAATCGACGGTGATCTCGACCACCGCGACGTTTTCTTCAGCGAGCAGCAAAAGCACGCGAACGAAAAGATCTGTGCATGTGTCTCTCGAGCCCGCGGCACCATTACAGTCGATATACTGCACCGCCCGGACGGGCCATAGATTCGTTGCAACACGTTTTTTGGGCAGCAGGTTCCGGCCGAGAACTCGGCGACTAACGGATGTCCCACGGTATGCTGCCTGTTATCAAAGAACAGTGCGCATGATTACCGGGTGACGATGGTCGGCAGCTGCTGTCTTTGCCCTTGGCGACAAGCAAGCCGAATAAGAAATGGACTCCGAAACCTTTGTTTTTCGGTCGTGTCCATTCTCGCAGTAGACTTTGGCGGGCCTCGGCGCTTATACACGCTCGTTCTTGAGACACCTAAGAAACAAATTAATACTTCGATGCGGAATCACGTGAGGATTTGCATCGATTTTATTCAAAGCGCGGCATCTGTCGGGCGACCAGCTCTCCTGCTCATTCTGCCGCCGCTGTCTGTTTGAATACAAAGGTGCCCGGAACCCGACAGTGGGTTAGGTCCACTGCACAGTGTCGCTGACATCCATGCGGGTTTTTCTCGCGTAGGCACAAAGCGCACCACATTTTGCAAGCGGCACGGGGATTGCTGGATGGCGCGCGAGGAGCTGCCGCCGTCAGACCGGTCGGAGCGGCCCTGTCACAGGAGTTTCCGATGAGGTTTGCGATGCCGCTGTTGCTCGCAGAAACGACGCGAAATGTGATGGCCCCCACGAGATTGCGCGTGCCGGACGACAAGCGTACCACCTTGCCGAAGCCCGCGAGACGGCCCGAGAGCGCGTTGAGCGTTAACGCAAGCATCGAGCTCGATAGCCACGGCACGCAAACTGCAACATTTCAGGTGTTCTGTTCACGCGACAGCATTCGCCCGATCGGGCTTCTTGAGAATGCTCCTGTGGCTCCAGAAATCCAGCTCACGACTGCGGCGAATTGGGCTTCAGGCGCCGTGATCCGCAGGCGCGTCGTGGCGCGAAAAGGGACCGGTGAAGTAAACACAACCAATGCGGTCGCCATCTTGCGAGCGGTGCAGCCGAACTTAGGCGCGGCGTCCCGTCCTTGGGGCTTGCACACGATCAAAAGGCGATGCGCGCCAAATTCCTCAGCGAGCCGGACGCGCAGACGACCGCTGCGCGGCCACGGCGACGTGCTCTCACCGGCGGGCTGACGCACATGGATGTCCTTTCGCCAGAGGTCTGGCAATCCGTTGCGCTCACGGTCGAGCTCGCCTGCGTGACGACAATGATCCTGCTGGTGATTGGCGCGCCGCTCGCGTGGTGGCTCGCACGGTCAAAGACGGTTTTGAGCGAGGCCGTAGCGACGATGATCGCGCTTCCGCTCGTGCTGCCGCCAACGGCGCTCGGTTTCTGCGTCCTCGTCCTGCTCGGCCCGAACGGACCTGGCGGGCTTCTCGCCTCTTTCTGGGGCCAGCACACGCTCGCATTTACCTTTGCGGGAATCGTCGTGGGATCGGTTCTCTCGGCGCTCCCTTTGGTGGTGCAGCCGATCCGTAGCGCCTTTGTTGCAATGGGCGACCGCGCGCAGCAAGTTGCGGCAAGCCAGCGCGCTTTTCCGTTGTGCGCCTTCATTGCGGTCGGCCTGCCGCCGGCACGGCTGGAGTTCCTCAAGGCTGGCGTGGTTGGCTTTGCCCACACGATCGGCACATTCGGTGTCGTCATGATGATCGGCGGCAACATTCCTGGGCGCACCAAGGTGCTGTCGGCGTACGTCATTGACTACGTCCAAGCATCGCGCTGGCGCGAGGCAAGTTGGGTTGCGGGGGGTATGGTGATGTTCGCTTTTGCCGTCATGTTCACCCTAACTCTCATCGACAAACGGTGTGCCAGGAGAGGTACATGAGGGGCAGCAAGCCGGATCGAAGTACCTTCGGTGTGCTGTCCAAGCATGTCCGGTACTAACCGAGCGGCAGTATCGCAGGTCAGATCGGCCCTTTTCTTGGCGAGGATACCATGAACAAACTCGTTGCGGCCGCGGCGGCTGCCGGTATCAGCTTCAATTCAGCTCACTGCGCGCCTTTGCCCGAGGCGAGGGCCGATGACGTCGGAGTTTCCAGTCAGCGGCTTGCCAGACTGGACGAGTTCTTCGCTCGGGAAATCGCAACCAAACGCGTGCCGGGCGCAGTGGTTGCAATCGCCAGAGACGGCAAGCTGATTCACTACAAGGCGTATGGGCAGCTCGATCCTGAAAAAAGAACGTCGATGCGGCACGATGCGATATTTGCGCTCGCATCTATGACCAAACCGATGGTGGCGGTTGCCGGCCTCACCCTCACAGAACAAGGTCGCCTGCCTCTGCGGGCCAAACTGACGGATTACTATCCCGAATTTGCAAAGATGAAGGTGGGAGTGCCGCAGCCTGACGGCTCATTGAAATACGAAGCGCAGAGTTCTCCGATTTACGTCCACGATCTTTATCGCCACACATCAGGGCTCACCTATGGTGCGCCACCGGATAGCGCAGATCAGGTGGCGCGTCTCTATCCGGATTTCGCAGCTCCGCCGGTCAAGGGCGATAAGCGGGCTTTCATCGAAGCCATTACCAAGCTGCCGCTGGCGCACCAACCTGGCACGGAGTTCGAATACGGCTTCTCGACTGACGTGCTTGGAGCTGTCGTGGAGCAGGTTAGCGAGCAGCCGTTGGGCGAGTATCTTTCCAGCAACGTGTGGAAGCCGATCGGAATGCTGGATGCCACTTTTCATTTGTCGACATCGCAACGCAAGCGGTTGGCGCGTCCATTTAGAGACGACCCGCTGACCGGAAAGCCACAAAGCATCGAGCTCCTCGAAAGTCGGACGAGGTTTGACTGCGGGGGAGCCTGTGCATTCGCGACAGTTGGTGACTACGTGCGCTTTGGGCAAATGCTGCTAAACGGCGGGGAGCTCGATGGGCGGCGGATCCTCGGTCCGAAGACTGTGCATCACATGATCTCCAACCACCTTGGGCCAGAGATCAAAAATAAGGTCGCTCATGTGGAGCCGCACCGCGGCGGCTTTGGGTTCGGGCTCGGAGTGGCTGTGCGCATAAGCGAGGGTCTCTCGGCCGTTCCAGGCAGTCCAGGTGAGTTCACCTGGACCGGCGCTTACGGAACACAATTTTTCTGTGATCCGAAGGAGCGCTTGGTCGTGGTGGTCGGCACGGCCGCGCCCGGAGAGATCCGCAAGTATTACCGCGAGCAGGTCCAAAATATCGTCTATGCCGGAATAGTTCGATAGTTTGCTGCCGTCGGAAATGCTCGATGAACAGCTTGGATGACTGGCAAATTATGCTTGCTGCTGCGGACAGACATCAAACCTGAAAGGACAGCAAGGTCGTTTGCCGACCCGCGTCGGACGATCGGGCCCAGTGCTTGGAACGAGCCATTGATCGAAATCGGTGATCAGTACGGTGCCGCGAACTGCGACAATTATCGTGCGGCGGCCGTACTTGAAGAGCGAGTATGACGCCGTCGCCGCCAGGAGCGAGCCATTGTGATGCATTGTTGGAGTTCTCACGTCGACGGTCCAAACCGGACACCATAAGCACGACAAGTGGTCAATTGCGCAGCTTGCGCGTAGCTCGCCAATCCTGCTGCAGATCCACAAGCGACGGCTTGGTATCCGTCAGTTGCTGTGCAGTGGCCTATTTCTTGCTGCTGAACGTCAGCATCGTTACGGCTGACGCGTCACTTGGAAGGGCTCATGGGCGGGATAGAGGAAACCTTCTACAGCGTGATCAGACGTCAGGGTATCACGCGTCGCAGTTTCCACAAATTCTGCAGTTTGACGGCCGCGAGCTTCGGACTCGGTCCGCTCGCAGCAAGCAGTATCGCCAATGCCCTCGAGACCAAACCGCGTATACCCGTCATTTGGCTGCACGGGCTCGAGTGTACCTGCTGCTCCGAAAGCTTCATCCGCTCAGCGCATCCGTTGATCAAAGACGTGCTGTTGTCGATGATTTCACTCGATTACGACGATATGGTCATGGCCGCGGCTGGGCACCAGGCCGAAGCCGTCCTGCAGGAAAGCCGTGCCAGGTACAATGGCAAGTATGTGCTTGCCGTAGAAGGCAACGCGCCGCTGAACGAGGGAGGCATGTTCTGCATTGACGGCGGCAAGCCGTTCGTTGAGAGACTCAGGTGGATGGCGGAAGCGTCCATGGCGGTCATTGCTTGGGGGACCTGCGCATCCTGGGGCTGCGTTCAAGCGGCCAGGCCCAATCCGACCGGTACTGTGCCTATCGACAAGGTGATCTCCAACAAGCCGATCGTCAAGGTTCCCGGGTGTCCCCCCATCGCAGAGGTCATGACCGGCCTCGTGACCTTCATAACCACGTTCGGAAGGCTTCCTGAACTCGATCGCCAAGGGCGCCCAAGGATGTTTTATTCCCAGCGCATCCACGACAAGTGCTATCGGCGTTCGCATTTCGACGCCGGCCAATTTGTCGAGGAGTGGGACGATGAGTGCGCCCGCAAGGGCTACTGCCTGTACAAGATGGGCTGCAAGGGGCCGACCACCTACAATGCCTGTTCGACGCTTCGCTGGAATGGGGGCGTTTCATTCCCTATTCAATCCGGCCACGGCTGCCTCAGTTGCTCCGAAGACGGCTTTTGGGACAAAGGTTCGTTCTACGATCGGCTCACGGCCATCCAGCAGTTCGGCATCGAGAAGAACGCCGATCAGATCGGGATGGCCGCTGCCGGCGCGGTTGGGTTGACCGTAGCCGCACATGCGGCGGTCACGGCCGTGAAGCGATTGACCCGCAAGCCGGATCGCGCAGCTCATAAAAATAAGCCAACTTAAGGGGAGGACGACGGTGGCCGTCCAGACACCGAATGGGTTCAACCTCGATCGTTCCGGCAAGCGAATTGTAATCGACCCGCTGACCCGGATCGAGGGCCACCTGCGCGTCGAAGCCAACCTCGATTCGAACAACGTGATCCGCAACGCGGTCTCGAGCGGGACGATGTGGCGTGGCATCGAAGTCATCCTGCGCGGGCGGGATCCGCGCGACGCCTGGGCGTTCACCGAGCGGATTTGCGGTGTCTGCACCGGCACCCATGCGCTCGCCTCCGTGCGCGCCGTTGAAAATGCACTTGGGATCGCCATTCCGGAGAATGCCAACTCGATCCGCAACATCATGCAGCTGTGCCTGCTTGTGCATGATCATCTCGTGCATTTCTATCACCTGCACGCGCTGGATTGGGTCGACGTGGTCTCCGCGCTCAAGGCTGATCCCAGGTCCGCCTCGGCGCTGGCGCAGTCCATCTCGCCCTGGCCGCTGTCGTCTCCTGGCTATTTCAAGGATTTGCAGATCAGGCTCACCAAGTTCTTCGGGTCAGGGCAACTCGGTCCGTTCAAGAACGGCTATTGGGGGCATCCGGCTTACAAGCTGCCGCCGGAAATGAACCTGATGGCCGTGGCGCATTATCTGGAAGCGCTCGACTTCCAGAAGGAGATCGTCAAGATCCAAGCCATCTATGGGGGCAAGAATCCGCATCCGAACTGGCTGGTCGGCGGCGTGGCCTGCGCGATCAACATCGACGGAAATGGTGCGGTTGGCGCGATCAATATGGAGCGGCTTAACCTGGTGTCCTCGGTCATCGACCGTTCGATCGAGTTTGTCGAGCAGGTCTATCTGCCCGACATCGCAGCGATCGGCTCGTTCTATAAGGACTGGCTGCATGGCGGCGGGCTTTCTAGCAAAAGCGTGATGTCCTATGGCGACATCCCCGAAAACGCTAACGACTGTTCCGCGAAAAGTCTCAAGCTGCCGCGCGGCGTCATTCTTGGCGGCAATCTTGAGGAGATTTTGCCGATCGACCATGGCGATCCCGAGCAGATCCAGGAATTCGTCGCGCATTCATGGTATAAATACCCTAGCGAGTTCAGCGGCCTCCATCCCTGGGATGGCGTCACCGAACCGAATTTTGAGCTAGGGGCAAAGGTCAAAGGCAGCAGAACAGATATCAAGGAACTCGACGAAGACGGCAGGTATTCCTGGATCAAAGCGCCGCGTTGGCGCGGCCACGCGGTCGAGGTGGGGCCATTGGCGCGATACATCATCGGTTATGCGCAAGGCAAAGCCGAATTCAAGGAGCCGGCCGAGAGGCTGCTCAAGGGGCTCAATCTTCCGTTGAGCGCGCTGTTTTCGACGCTTGGCCGTACCGTGACGCGGGCACTCGAATGCCAGTGGGCGGCGCATCAGATGCGCTATTTCCAGGACAAGCTGGTCGTCCATATCAAGCAAGGCAATAGCGCAACTGCCGACGTTAGCAAGTGGAAGCCGGAAGGCTGGCCTAATGAGGCCAGGGGCTACGGTTTCACTGAAGCGCCGCGCGGTGCGCTCGGGCACTGGATCAAGATCAAGAACGCCAAGATCGACAATTACCAATGTGTCGTGCCGACGACATGGAACGGGTCTCCTCGCGACCACCAGGGAAATATTGGCGCTTTTGAAGCCTCCCTGATCGGTACTCCGGTCGCCGATCCGCAGCGGCCCTTGGAGATCTTGCGCACGATCCATTCCTTTGATCCGTGCCTGGCGTGCTCGACCCACGTGATCAGTCCTTCCGGCCAAGAAATGGCTTCAGTCGATGTTCGTTAGGTCCATACTGGACAAGGCTCCGAAAACCGTTGCCATCGTCGATGCAGCGCCGACTGTTCACGGGGCCGCCTACGTTTATGAAGCGCCGGTGCGACTGTGGCACGCGGGCAATGCGGTGGCCATTCTGGTGCTGGGCATAACCGGTTATCTCATTGGAACTGGGACACCGGCAATGCCGGGGGAGGCTAGCGACAATTTCCTGTTCGGCTATATCCGCTTTGCGCATTTCTTGGCGGGATATGTGCTCGGCGTCGGATTTATGCTGCGCATCTACTGGGCCTTGATGGGAAACCCGCATGCCATGCAGATCTTTTGCGTGCCGCTCTGGCGCAGATGCTTTTGGCGCGAAGTGTACGACGAAATGCGCTGGTACGCCTTCCTTGCAGCTGAGCCCGAAAGGCACGTCGGGCACAATCGGTTGGCTCAGCTCGCGATGTTCTTCATGTTCACGCAGACCACCACGTTCATGATCGTCACGGGCTTTGCACTTTACGGGCAGGGCGTCGGTCGTGACAGCTGGCAGTACAAGTCGTTCGGCTGGGTATTTGCAATCTGCCCGAACGGTCAAGACGTCCGTACCTGGCATCATCTCGGCCTGTGGATGATCGTGACCTTTGCGCTGGTCCACATTTACGCGGTGATCCGGGAAGACATCATGTCGGGCCGGAGCATCTCCTCGATGATTTCGGGGCAGCGTCAGTTTCGCGATTGACCGGGAGGCGGATGCTGAGTCCGGAGAACAAGAAAAGGATCCTGGTGCTCGGCGTCGGCAATATCCTATGGGCCGATGAGGGATTCGGCGTGCGGGTGGTAGAGGAGTTTTATCGTCGCTACACCATCGATGACAACGTCTCCATCCTCGATGGTGGCACGCAGGGGCTCTATCTCGTCAGTTTTCTCGAGCAGGCCGATTGCCTGATCGTGTTCGATGCCGTCGATTATGGACTTTCTCCCGGACAGTTGAAGCTCGTGCGAGATGACGAGGTGCCGAAATTTACCGCTGCCAAGAAGCTGAGCCTGCATCAGACCGGCTTTCAGGAGGTCTTGAGTGCGGCCGACCTGCTTGGTCGCTGCCCGCGAGAGCTCGCTCTGATCGGCTGTCAGCCGCTGGACCTGGAGCATTGGGGCGGTCCGTTGACTGCACCGGTGCGTGTTCAGATCACGCCTGCGATCGAACTGGCCTGCAACCTGCTGGCCCAGTGGGGCGCACCGGCAAGACCGCGGACCGCCCCGCTGCCTGCATCGGAACGGCTGTTGGGGAACAATATCGACCATGTCAATTATGAAAGGGCGCAGCCGATCTAGCGGCCGCGGTTATCCATGTGCCTTGGCTTACCAATGACGATTGTTGAGACCGACGGCGTCACGGCGCTATGCGAGTATGGCGGTGAAAAGCGGCGTGTCTCGGTCATGCTGCTCTCCGGCGCGATGGTCGGCGCCAAGGTGCTCGTCCATATCGACACAGCGGTGCGGCCCTTGGAGGAGGATGAAGCAAGGCGAATCTCGGAAGCACTCGACGGGCTCGAGGCTGGTCTCAACGGCGAGGACTGCGATCGCTTCTTTGCGGACTTGATTGGTCATGAGCCGCAATTGCCCGACCATCTACGCTAGCGGGGTGCCGAGCGCGGACATCGTGTTGCCGGCCCCTGCTCACGAACCGATTTGCAATCGTAGGCAACTTTTACAGAGAAAATGTAAAGCGCTTACAGCCACTGCTCCGGCCGGGAATGCGATCGCAGCGAGACGATCATTGGCATGTGCCTTGCTAAGACCTCGCCGAGAAGAACCCGAAGACTATCGGAAAGGCGTCTGATGAAGTTCCAGCCGGCTCAGCATGATCTGGCGCGGCCTGGTCTGTCCGAGGTGGAGAGAGCGGGCGGCGATGCTCATCTGGCCGGGCAGGATCCCGGGAAGAAAGGCGTGGAGCTGCCGTCGGCAGTGGGCCCCTTATATTCACGCTGGGCGATCCACGTCGCAACCGCGCTTTCTGAACAGACCAAGGCGCTCCGGCGGCCCGTGCAACGGGTCGTAACCGCACGCGGCGCCGGTGACGAACCGGGCGGGCGGCTCGGCCTGCGTGGCCCGCCGAGGCCGATCGAATGCCCTCAGCGCGCTACACTGCGCCTGGTCGGCAAGAGTCAGGTCCGGTTGGACAAGATCGCCCCCATGTCGGCATCGATCGTACGACCACAAGCGGGTACCGCCTGGATCGCCAATAGCATTGCCATTCGGCACGTTCACCGGAACGTCGGATCATGAAAACGGCGGCCCGCAACGGAGACGAAAGCCCTGCGTCGCCGATGAGCGCGCTTCCTGTGGATGCGGATAGTCTCGACGTCATCCATAGCGGGCCCGCGGCTGTGGGGGCGCTCGCCGAGCGCGTTTGGTGCGATGGCGGCGAGCTTGCAAGAAACTGTCCGAATGCCATCGCCCTGTTATCGAACGCCGCTGCTGCCGCTCGCGGCCAGCAGAGCGGCGCACGCACGCAACTGTATGGGCTCGCGGATCTCAGTGATCCCGAGCGCAAGCTGATTGCCGAAGTGCTTGGGGAAGGCGAGGTTGCCGGCTTCGTTGCGCTACCAGATGGCTCTCTGGCGGAAATCAAGGAGTCCGTGCTTGCAGGAATTTGGCGCGTGCGCACCGGGACTGAACCGGCGCACGAATACGTTGAGATCGGGGCGATCCCGCAGATTGTGCGACGCGCCGCAACAGACCTGACGTCGACCGATCTGGTGATCGGTGCGGCGCCGAACGGCGCAATGAACGTGTTGCCGGTGCTCGCCGAAATACGCGAGAGGGCCCGCGTCTGGCGGCATGGCATGCGCGCGCATGTCATCAATCTGACACTGCTGCCGATGAATACCGTTGATCTGGCGTTTCTGCAGCAGAGCCTGGGCAATGGTCCGGTCCAACTCATCTTCCGCGGCTACGGCACATGCCGGGTGCAAGCGACCGGGATCCGGAACGTCTGGTCGGTGCAGTTCTTCAACTCTATGGACACCATCATTCTCGACACATTGGAGGTCGGCGACGTGCCGATTGTTGCGTTGGCTGCCGACGAGGATTTCGAGGATTCTGCCGAACGTTTGCAGGAAATCATGAAGGCTTACGTCTCATGAAGAGCTTGGAGACTGTTTGGCGTCCGGTCGGTTCTCACAGCCGGCGCGCGCGCAATGTGGCCTTGGCTGAATCGTGCGCAACCACCGGAGAACGATGGCGACGCAGACTGCTGCGCGAGCGCGTTGCGCGCGAAAAACTAAAAGCTGCTTCGGCTTTCGTGCGTCCAAGGCCGGCTTTGCGTCGGCTGAAGGTGATGCTTGAGCGTGGACAGGACTTTCGCAGGCGCAAGCACGCCGAGGTGTCGGCGTCTGACGAGATGCTCGTAGCAGCCTGTTGGGATATCGCCGGTCGAGCCATGCGCACGCGATCGGTCTTGAACGATCCATGTCCAGGGTCGAAGCGATCGGGTTTCGCACGCGCAGAAGGTAGGTGCGATAGCGTAATGGGCGCGCTTTGGGCCATGAAGGTGGCCGTCTGCCTGGGTAACTGCACCTGCTCAAGGCATGCTGGGCAGAGGTCGAACCTGCGCTCAGTTCGATCCGGTGACGTTGAACTTGTTTTCAGCGAAATCGCGCCGTTGAGCTCGAGCACCTGTTGCTTCCTGCTCTCGGCGAGTTCCGCACGCAAAGACGTGGGTGGCGCCATTGCCGAAGTAGCGGTCCCTGCCATGGTGTGGCCGGACTACCGCCGAACGCAACGTCATTTCCAAGCATCACATCTTTATTCGATCAATCGGCGGCATTTCTTGCGCGAGATGGTGGCAGAGCGGTGCGCATGAGTCTTATCGCCCGCAACAAAATCGATGTCACCATATCGCTTGCTGCCGACGTCATCGCCGCGGTCGAGATCCTGCCGCGAGCCAGGCCGCCGCTGGCGCGGCTGTTCGCCGGCAAACCGCCATCGTCGTTGCTCAATGCGCTGCCGCAGCTCTTCACCTTATGTGCCGCTGCGCAGCAGGCCGCATTGCTGTCCGCGATCGAAGCGGCGCGTGACGAAGAGATCATCCTCGCGACAAAGCAGCGTCGTATGATCATGGTCGTTGCCGAACGCATCTCAGAATTGCTGCGGGCTCTCTTTGTCGCGCATCCTGCGCCGAACGCCAGTGCGGCGGCGATCCGGTCCCTTATACGGGCATTGTCCATGCTTGTCGGCAGCGCCCGGCCAGCTCGCGGCTCTGCTCGACGCGAAGCGATAGCTCAGATTGTTGCTGCGCTCACTGCACTTGGCATGCCGAATGAAGATGGCGTGCCAAGGCCCGGCAGCCCGTCCGCGCTTTGCATTGCAGCGCTTGATGAGGTCGACTTGAAGTCCATCCGGATCGCGCACTCGTTCCTGTCCGTCGCCGACGACCGCAACATCGTTGAACGGCTGCTCGGCGATGACCCGACATTTTGCCATTGTCCCGACCTTGGGGGCCGTGCGCCCGAGACAGGTCCATGGGCGCGCCAAATGACGCGTGAGCGGCTCTGGCTGGGGCGGTCCGGTCCGGTTGAGCGGCTGAAGGCCAGAATTGCAGAGATCGTTCGGCTATGCGATTGGCTCAAGTCCGGTGCTCATATCGACGCAGCGGAGCCTGGGATCGTCGAAAGCTACAGGTTAGGTCCTCGACGTGCAGCGGCCGCGGTGGAATGCGCCAGGGGTCGCCTCTATCACGCGGTTGAGCTTGATCCTCAGGGCCAGATACACCGCTTCGAATTTCTTGCTCCGACGGAATGGAATTTCCATAGGCGCGGACCGCTTGTCCGTAACCTGCAGGGCGCGGTGCTGACGGCGAGACGGCATCAGAAAGCGGTTCGTGCGGTGATCGAATCGCTTGATCCCTGCGTCGGATTCACACTCAAGTTTCGCAAAGTTGACGATGCATGAAATGGCCCTTTGTCAGAGCATCATCGAAATCGTCGAGGAAGAAGCGCATCGCCGATCGTTTTCGCTGGTGCGGAGCATCCGTCTGGAGATCGGGGCCTTGAGCCATGTCACGCCGCAAGCGATCAGGTTCTGCTTTGGTGTCGTCGCAACGCGGACCATTGCCGAGGGCGCGGCTCTTAGAATCATCGAACGCCCCGGCGAGGCCTGGTGCATGACCTGTTCGAAGAGCGTCGAGATTGCACGGCGCGGTGAAAGCTGTCCTTGTTGCGGCAGCTACCAGTTGCAGGTCACCGCGGGCGAAGAGATGCGGGTGAAAGAGCTGGAGATCGATTGATGTGTGGCGTATGCGGCTGCAGCGAAGGGACTCCTTCGACCGAGCCCTCCGAAGCGAATAATGCGCAAGGCCGAGCTCGCGACTATCCTCATGTGCAGGACGATTGCGATCGCCATGAGGCGCATCTGCATAACGACCAGGACCTGCAGCGTTCAAAGCATGCTCGCCACATCCATGATCACGATCATCATCCTGGCCGTCGGAGGGCGGATGCTGGGCAAGCGATTCTGGACTGCAGCGCCGGCCCGGCTGGCTTGAAGGTCGCGGACATGCGCCGCGAGCGGGTCATTCAGATCGAGCGCGACATCCTTAGCAAGAATAGCAGGATCGCGGCGGATAACCGCGCGCTCTTCGTGGCCGATGAGCTCCTCGTGTTCAATCTCGTGTCCAGTCCCGGTGCAGGCAAAACTTCGCTGTTGGTCCGCGCCGTGTCCGAGCTCAAGCGCAGCCGTCCGATCGGGGTGATCGAAGGCGACCAGCAGACCTCGAACGATGCCGAACGCATTCGCGCGACCGGCGTGCCAGCCATTCAAGTCAATACCGGAAAGGGTTGTCATCTTGATGCTGCTATGATTGGCGGAGCTTATCGCCGCCTGCCGCCGCTCATTGGCGGTATCCTCTTCATCGAGAATGTCGGTAATCTGGTCTGTCCCGCGGCCTTCGATCTTGGCGAGGCCTGCAAGATCGTGGTGTTGTCGACCACTGAAGGTGAAGACAAGCCGCTCAAATATCCGGATACATTTGGCGCTTCTTCACTCATGCTGATCAACAAGGTTGATCTGGCGCCGCTGCTTGAATTCGATTTGGGCAAGACCGTCGAATATGCAAGACGCGTCAATCCAAAGATCGAAGTACTCACGGTTTCGGCGCGGACCGGCGAGGGTTTTGGCGGGCTCTACGCCTGGATCGATAAGCAGGCAGCGCATCACAGGCGCGCCTTGGAGGACACGAGGCGATGAGCGCCACCACCTGCGACCGAACACGGCTGCGCGTGCGCGTGAGCGGGGCCGTGCAAGGGGTCGGCTTTCGCCCCTACGTTTATGGCCTCGCCACGCGGTACGGATTAGCGGGGTTTGTCGTCAACAGCTCCGAGGGCGTCACCATCGAAGTCGAGGGTCGCCGCGCGCCCGAGTTTGTCGCCGCATTGCCGCTCGAACTGCCTCCACTGGCACACATCGACCGCATCTGCGTTCAGCAGACTGGGGCGCTCGCGACAAAAGGCTTTTCGATCGGCACGAGCGAGGGTGGCAAGTTATCAGCGCGGATCGTCGCCGATGCCGCGACGTGCCAGCAATGCCTGAGTGAGCTGTTCGATCCCGAAAATCGCCATTACCTTTATCCGTTCGTCAGCTGTTCCCATTGCGGCCCGCGCTATACGATCGCCGAACAGCTTCCGTATGATCGCCACAACACGGTCATGAAAGCTTTCAGGCTGTGCGCTGCCTGCGCGGCCGAATATGCCGATCCAGCGAGCCGCAGGTTTCATGCGGAGGCGATCGCGTGTCCGATATGCGGTCCTCGGCTCAGCCATGGGATCAATGCCATTGTCGCGGCGATCGCCGGCGGCCAAATCGTGGCCATAAAGGGGCTCGGCGGATATCAACTGCTCTGCGATGCACGCAACCAGGACGTCGTGCAGCGATTGCGCAGCAGAAAGCACCGCCTTCAGAAGCCGTTCGCGGTCATGGTCGGTTCCACAGAGCTGGTCAACGAAATCGCAGAAGCGAATGGGGCCGAGCTTGCGCTGCTTGAATCCGTAGCACGTCCCGTTGTCCTTCTGCCTTCGCGCAATAATCTGGCGCCCGCCATAGCTCCTGGCTTATCGCGCGTTGGTGTCATGCTGCCGGTCGTGGCACTGCATCACCTCATCTTTCACGCGCTTCGCTCGACGGGAGCGTGGCTTGAGGGGGCGTGCCCGGTCATCGTCGCAACCAGCGCCAATTCTTGCGGCGAACCGCTCCTGATCGACAATGCGCAGGCGCTGTGGCGGCTCGAAGGGATTGCAGACCTAGTCGTAACCCATGATCGCGATATCCTGACACGTGCCGATGACTCCTTGCTGTCGGTGGTGGCCGGCCGGACCCAATTCGTACGCCGCGCACGTGGCTACGTCCCCGAACCGATCCGGCTTGCGAGGTCTGTGCCGGTCGTGCTCGCCGTCGGCGGCGCGCTGAAATCGACTGTCACCATCACGCGGGACAACGAAGCCTTCGTCTCCCAGCATATAGGCGATCTCGATACCGCCGAAGGCATCCGCGTGTTCGAGGAGACGATCCGCCACCTCGCATCGACCCTTGATGTGGAGCCTGTCGTCATTGCCCATGATCTGCATCCCAATATGGCATCGACCCGCTTTGCGGAAGCAAGCGGCCGGGCCCTTATCGCCGTCCAGCATCACCACGCCCACGCTGCCGCCGTCATTGCTGAGCATGGCCATGCCGGACCGGCGCTTGCCCTGGTGCTCGACGGCCATGGCTTCGGTTCCGACGGCGGTAACTGGGGTGGCGAGCTGTTGCTGTGCGAAGGAACAAGGTGTCGACGCATCGGGCATCTCGCGCCTTTGCAAATGCCTGGTGGAGAGCGGGCGGCGCGCGAGCCGTGGCGTATGGCAAGCGCAATATTGCAGGCGCTCGGCCGGGGTAACGAAATCGGGCCTCGCTTTGCTGCGCAGCGGCAGGCTGAGCGCATGTCGGTATTGCTCGATCAGCCGGGCGGGGCCACCACGACCAGCGCGGGCCGGTTGTTCGATGCCGCGGCAGCGCTGCTGGGAATCGCATGTGTGCAGAGCTATGAGGGCGAAGCCGCGATGAAGCTCGAGGCGTTGGTGCGGCGGACTGCGATTTTCGATACCGGCTGGACCATCGACCGCGGCGTATTATCGCTTCGTCCACTGTTTGCGCGGTTGATTGCAGACGACATCGACGCGGCGGAAGGAGCCGGGCTGTTTCATGGCACCTTTGCCGCCGCTTGCATTGACTGGGTCAGTCGCTCTGCACGGAAAACAGGCGTCAATACCATCGTTCTAAGCGGCGGCTGCTTTCTGAACGCGGTGCTGGCGGATGAAATTGAGCGCGGTTGCCGCAGCGCAGGCCTCACCCCGCTGGTGCCACGGCAGCTGCCGCCCAACGATGGAGGTTTGAGCCTCGGCCAGGCGTGGATTGCCGCTCTGCAGATTATTGAACGGTCTGCAGCCCTGGAAGGAGTAGCCTGATATGTGTCTTTCGGTCCCGGCAAAGGTATCAAAAATTCTTCCCGACGATATGGCGATCGTGTCCATCGATGGGGTCAGCCTGGAAATATCGATTGCTCTCATCGAAGAGCTCGACGTCGGCGACAGCGTTCTGGTCCATGTCGGTTATGCGCTCTCCAAGATCGACCCGGCAGAAGCCACGCGCACGTTGGAGCTCTTGCAGGAGCTCGGCAGTGCAGGGCAGGAACCCCGACCATGAAGTATGTCGACGAATTTCGTGACAGGACCATCGCACAGGGACTTGCGCGGGCAATTGGCGCCGAAGCCGGTGCGCGACGGGCTTACAGGTTCATGGAATTCTGCGGCGGACACACTCATGCGATCTCCCGCTACGGCCTCGAGGATTTGCTGCCCGCGAACATTCGTATGATCCACGGGCCCGGTTGTCCCGTCTGCGTTCTGCCCGCCAGCCGGATTGACATGGCGATCCGGCTCGTCGAGCGGCCGGAGGTCACTCTGTGCGTCTATGGCGACCTGATGCGCGTGCCGGGGTCGCAGGGGCAGTCCCTGATGCGAGCCAAAGCCCTCGGAGCAGACATTCGGATGGTCTATTCGACGCTCGACGCTATCCGGCTCGCCGAACAGGTGCCAAGCCGGGAGGTGGTCTTCTTTGCCATCGGATTTGAGACCACGACGCCGCCGACCGCGGTGATGATCCGGATTGCCGAAAAGAAGCGGCTGAGGGGCCTTAGCGTGTTCTGCAACCATGTGCTTACGCCCTCTGCGATGCACAGCATTCTCGAGAACCCGAAGATGCGTAATATCGGCGGGGTCGCGATCGACGGCTTCGTTGGTCCTGCACATGTCAGCACGATCATCGGTACGCAGCCTTACGAGCCCCTGGCGGAGCAATTCGGCAAGCCGATCGTGATCGCGGGATTTGAGCCGCTCGACGTGATGCAGGCGATCCTGATGCTGGTACGCCAGGTAAACGAAGGCCGTTACGAGGTAGAGAACCAGTACAGCCGTGCGGTGACCCGCCAAGGCAACCGACGCGCCAAGGACGAGGTTTCGCAGGTATTCGAATTGCGTGAGCAGTTCGAATGGCGTGGGCTTGGGCTCGTCCCCAACAGTGGGCTGAAGTTGAAGCGGGCTTACGCGGGATTTGACGCCGAGGCGCGTTTTGCGATGCACGAGCTGCGTGTCGCCGACAATCCGGCATGCGAGTGCTGCGCGATCCTGCGCGGCGCCAAGCGGCCGGTCGATTGCAAGCTGTTTGGAACCGTCTGCACGCCAGAAACACCCGTCGGGTCCTGCATGGTCTCCTCGGAAGGCGCTTGTGCCGCGTATTGGACCTATGGCCGAGTTCGCGATGACCAGGTGAGGCGGATGTCATGAGCGTAAAGGCCTATCAAGGCAAGCTCGACGTCGACAACGGACGCGTTGATCTTTCCCACGGATCCGGAGGCCGTGCCATGGCGCAACTGATCTCCTGCGTTTTTCACCAAGCCTTCGGTAATGAATGGCTTGCCCGCTGCAATGATCAGGCGGCGTTCGATGTTGCGGCAGGCAGGATGGTAATGACGACCGACGGCTATGTCGTTTCGCCGCTGTTCTTTCCCGGAGGCAATATCGGGTCACTGGCTGTGCACGGCACGATCAATGATGTCGTGATGGCCGGCGCACGTCCGCTCTATCTATCGGCCAGCTTCATCATTGAGGAGGGGTTCCGGTTTTCGGATCTCAGGACGATTGCACAGTCGATGGGCGAGGCGGCGCGCGCTGCCGGCGTTTACATCATCACTGGAGACACCAAGGTCGTCGAGCGCGGCAAGGCGGACGGCCTGTTCATCTCTACGACGGGCATCGGGTTCCTGGCCGATGGCCTCGATCTCTCAGCGGACAAGGCAAGGATCGGGGACCGCGTGCTGGTGTCCGGCAGCCTCGGCGACCATGGAGTGGCGATCATGTCAGCGCGCCAGCACGCTGCTCTTCAAGTTGAGATCATCTCGGATTCCGCATCGCTGCATGACTTGGTGACGGTCATGATGACGGCCGGTGGGCGCGGCATCCGGGTGATGCGTGACCCCACGCGGGGCGGACTTGCCGCCGCTCTCAACGAGATTGCGCATCAATCGGGCCTCGGGTTTCGTCTGCAGGAAGCGGCCATTCCCATAAAGCCCGCCGTTGCGGCCACCTGCGAGCTTCTTGGGCTTGATCCGATCCATGTCGCCAATGAGGGCAAGCTCGTTGCGATCGTCGCGCCTGATGTGGCCGACGCCGTGCTTGCAGCCATGAAGGCGCATCCACTCGGGTGCGATGCAGCCGATATTGGCGAGGCGGTCGCTGACGAACACAAATTTGTGCAAATGGCGACCAGTTTCGGCAGCGGACGAATTGTCGACTGGTTGTCGGGCGAACAATTGCCTCGGATCTGTTGAACACACCGCACCCGTTTGCGGCGAGCATGCGGGAATGGCGGTTAAGCTCAAAGAGCAAGTCATTCAATCCGCTTCGCATCTGTGGGTTTGAAATCCTGCGTAGCTGGCGAAAGATCGCTGAATTTCTGCGCCATATACGCGCCTGGATCGCAATATCGCTGCGCTCTTCCGATTAAAAATGCCCCTCCAGGCAGGGAGTTTTCAAATGAAGGTCGGGGTCCCCAAGGAAATCAAGGCGCACGAATATCGCGTGGGCCTTACCCCTGGAGCCGTCCGCGAATACGTGGCAGCGGGCCACCGCGTGATGATCGAGACCAATGCCGGTGCCGGCATTGGTGCAACCGATGACGATTATCGCGCCGTCGGCGCAACGATCCTGGCTTCTGCAGGCGAGGTATTCGCATCGAGCGAGATGATCGTAAAGGTTAAGGAGCCTCAGCCGTCCGAATGGAGCCAGCTGCGGGAGGGCCAGATCCTCTTCACTTACCTGCATCTGGCGCCAGACCCGGAGCAGGCCAAGGGACTCCTCAAATCTGGGTGCACCGCGATCGCCTATGAGACCGTAACCGATGCTCATGGGGGCCTTCCACTGCTGGCGCCGATGAGCGAGGTCGCGGGTCGGCTTGCGATCGAAGCGGCGGGTAGTGCGCTGAAGCGCAGTGCAGGCGGACGAGGGCTGCTAATCGGTGGAGTGCCCGGTGTTCAGCCGGCTCGGATCGTGGTGATCGGGGGTGGCGTCGTTGGCACGCACGCGGCACGCATGGCGGTCGGTTTGGGCGCGGAGGTCACCATCTTCGACCGTTCGATACCCCGGCTCCGCGAGTTGGACGAGCTATTCGAAGGTCGCGTTCGTACCAGGTTTTCCACCATCGAATCCGTAGAGGAGGAAGTATTTGCGGCCGATGTGGTAATTGGTGCGGTGCTCGTTCCAGGAGCGAGCGCACCGAGGCTGGTCCGCCGGAGCATGCTGAGCTCAATGCGCAAGAGCGCGGTCATCGTGGATGTCGCTATCGATCAGGGCGGCTGCTTTGAGACATCGCATCCAACCACCCACGCCGATCCAACTTACGAGGTGGATGGCATCATCCATTATTGCGTGGCCAATATGCCCGGCGCTGTGCCGTTGACCTCGAGCCAGGCACTGAACAACGCCACTCTGCCATTTGGTTTGGCTTTGGCCAACAAGGGTTTTTCCGCCGTGCTCGAGAATCCGCACCTGCGCGCGGGTCTCAATGTCCATCGAGGCCGGCTCACTTACAAGGCGGTTGCCGAGAGCCTCGGGCTCCCCTTCTCTCCGATCGAACAGGCTGCGGCCTGATCCCAGAGGCCCCACACGGGCGTTTCCTCCCTGACTTGGGCCACCCTTCGGGGTGGCTTTTTTTTGGGCTCTATCAACCTGCAGAGCGCCGCTGGCATGTCCCTGGAACGCGGAACGAAGGCCGACGCGTCATGGGAGACAAACTGTTCGTCCAATAGAGGGTATATGAATGCACGTCTGCGGGTAATCCGATAGGATTGAGTATTGCCTGCAACGGCTCGCCCGGTGGGGCCGCGATCATCAAACCGACTTTTATCGGCTATCTGCGCGATCAGTGCGACATTTCTGGTCGTGCTGTGGAGATGCGCATCGGATTGGTGACGACTGCACCGGCTCTTCATCGTAGCGCGCTGTCGCTAAATCCGCCGCCGTCCGTCAGCAGAACCGATATGATCGGCACTGGCGAACCTGACGCAGTAGCGGAGCACTCGGAGGGGACGGTGCCGATCTGTAGCTGCGCTACCGCGGCCATCTGAAAGATCAGCCGGTGGACGCGGTTGACCTCGTTGGTCGACTGCCGCCGGATCGACCATGGGCTCAAGCTAAGGCGTCCTGCCGTCATGCACATTGTCGCATTTGCGACAACCGTTGAGGCGGCGACAAGTGCTTTGGAAAATAACCGAGACAAATCAAGCCCAGGCTCTTTGGCATAAGACTTGAACGCAAGAAGCGGTCCCTCACTTTTGCTATGGAATCGCAGTGATGCCCTACAAGATAATCGCGTCCCAGTGCACTGTCTGCGGCGCGTGTGAGTTCGAATGTCCCAACGCCGCGATCAGCCTGAAGAACGACATATACGTGATCAATCCGGCCCAGTGCACCCAATGTGAGGGGCATTTTGAGGCGCCGCAATGCGCTGTCGTTTGCCCAGTGCCCGACACCTGCGTGCCGGCATAAGAGACTAGCCGATGAGTGGGGCTCCGGCACACATGATGAAGACACCAGCGAAGGCGGTGTCTATCTGGATCGGTCACCCGGTTTTCTCACTCGCTGGTCCCCCGTTGGCTGTGACTTGCGCGATCGGCTCGGAGGGGACGCAGGCGGACCGTCGTCGGCCGGAGTTGTTCGTGCGCGAGCGGAGGGGGCAATGGTAGCTGTACAAGAGACGGTCGAGCGCGTCCGGCGCATCGACGTCGACCAGTATCGATATGGGTTTGAGACGCTGATCGAGTCCGACAAGGCCCCGAAGGGGCTGTCGGAAGACACCGTCCGCTTCATCTCCGCAAAGAAGAATGAACCGGCCTGGATGCTGGAATGGCGCCTGGAGGCGTATCGCCGCTGGCTGACCATGACCGAGCCGACCTGGGCGCGCGTCGACTATCCGAAGATCGACTACCAGGACATCTACTACTACGCGGCGCCGAAGCCGAAGAAGACGCTGTCCTCGATCG
>NZ_JAGKJL010000057.1:0-56390 GCF_020329495.1 Bradyrhizobium australafricanum
TAAGCCGTATCCGCCATGACGACCTGGGCAGGTAATCCCTCGATCAATTCGGCGGCTTGCGGTACGTCGCTCTTCTGACCTGCGGTGAGCTTGAACCGTACGGGACATCCCAGGCCGCGAACGGCCATATGTATCTTGGTGCTCAGGCCACCGCGCGAGCGACCGATCGCCTGATCTTCAGACCCCCTTTTTTCGCCCCAGCGGCGTGCTGGTGCGCCCGGACGATGGTGGAGTCGACGATCAGATACTCGAAGTCCGGATCACCGGACATCGCTTCGAATATGCGCCACCAGACCCCTTGATGCTCCATCGACTGAAGCGCCGAAACACGCTGTTCCAGTCTCCAAACACCTCCGGAAGATCACGCCAGGGAGAGCCAGTGCGCACGATCCAAAGTACGCCCTCCACAAACATCCGGTTGTCCCGTCCGGTCGAACCCTTCTGGTCAGGCCGGCCGATGATCAACGGCGCCATCCGCTCCCATGTCGCGTCGCTCAATACCAAGCGGTCCATCACACCCAAGGCGGCCTCCCCAAAAGCAGCCTTGAATCTGATTTGCGCCTAAAAGGGAATCCTTAGAGTCCACACCACCTAGGGGGCCGTGGAGGGCGGTGCAGGCCATCGCCGCGCGGCAGTACCTCCCCCGGCTCGCTTCCAAACTCTCACCCAAGGATCGGCTTGACCGCCAGAAGGTCAATGAAGCCGTGGCGAGGCACAAAGAAAAGAAAAGCCCGACGCCGATTAGAGGAACGCATCATCGCGCAGCCGTAGCTCCGCCGGCAGCGATACTGCTGGCGCCCCTTGTACTCAATGATCTGGTCTGGTTCCCCGCCTTGGAGGTCGGGGACCGGACGCAAACCGGCGCGCAGTCCATGACCTCCGTGACGCCCTTGTCTCGGTACGTTACGATCCGATAGCCGAGTCGCTCAATGATTTTTCAAGCCCCTCAACATCGAAGGGATTCAAGGTTTTCTCGACAGGCATTTGCCGCCCCCGGCCCCAAACTGGCCACCGCAGCTTATCCGCACGGCGCCGGAAGGCGAAGAGCATTTCAGCCATCTCATGGACGTTCGACACGGCGTGGCAGATTTATTGATCTGATGCGCCGTACCAGTGTAGCCCGCTCTGCTGACGGTCAGCGTGCTGGTGGTACCGCTGGTGATGCGGGCCCTGAGACTGGTTAAGAATGGCACCCGGCGTTCGCCGCAGTGATAGCGGTGCCGCAGAAACGGCGTGACCGAGTGCCTCCGGCGAAGGATTCAATATGCTTTGCGTGAGGGATTGTTACCCGCCATCAGCGACCCCGGCCATCCCGAGCACGAACACATGCGCCTCTGGGGCCCGTCGGAGGGCGGAGACGCAAGCGGCTCCGGGCAAAGCCTAAAGCCCGGCCTGCTGGCACGCCTCCGGTCCCGCCCTACGCTTGATCTGGCTGCGGCTCCTCATCGGCTGGGTCTGAGAATTCCACGTTGGCCAAGTCCGTTTTCATGGCTTTCCCGAAGGCTGCGCAGTCTGCGGCGGTGACCAAGTGAAAGCGCAGGTCTTTTTGCTGATTAACCGGCTTAACATCGTCTGGCTTAGACAGCGCCTTCTGTCGGACTAGATTGTCGCCGCCATGAACGTCGACCATGATGCGATCAAGGAACTTCTATCCCGCCTGACCGAAGGCCTCAATGTCGAGGTCAAGAGCTGGATCGATTCCCGATCAACCGAGCGGGACCGCCAATATCATTAGAGCGGTTGTCGCGCGGCGCAATCGCAATGACGGCAACTTCATCATCGGCTTCAACGACAAAACGATGAAGCCTGAAGCTGCCAACAGGCCCGCCGATGTTCGGGCAGCGTTCCATCTCTATAAGGTTCAGGGCCTTGTTTCCCGTTACGCGTCTGACCTGTTCGAAATCGGCCTCGCGTTCCCGGAATATGAGGGCCTCGAATATCCGGCGATCGTCATCCCGGAAGGCGTGGGAACCCGGTTGCAGAAGCAAGCATCAAATCCCTCGCTCTCAAACGTAGAGACCCATCTCAAGAATGCCGGCGGCGCTGGTTCGCTCACGTGAAAACCGCCTAGGAACGGTAGCGCGGCGCGTTCATTGCGAGCTCGAATCTCCGCCCCTCTTTAGCTCGGTGAACTTCGCCGCCATTGTTGGGTTTCCTCTAGTGAGCCTTTTGATCGTGACGTCTTGGGCTTTGTCATTTGCTAGGCGAAGGTTGCGATCCGTCCCCAGCAGGGCCTCCTTGGTCTTCTGCAAGTGATCGATCGACTTGTCGATTTCCTCGATGGCGGTCTGAAAACGTTTTGAGGCAAGCTCGTAGTTTCTCCCAAACGCGGCTTTGAACGAATCGAGCTCTGTTTCGAAATTTGTGATGTCAATATTCTGCGCCTTAACAAGTGCGAGCTCCGACTTGTACTTGAGCGCATTCATGGCTGCATTGCGCAGTACCGAGATTATCGGAAGGAAGAACTGCGGCCGAACGACGTACATTTTTGGGTACCGGTGGGCCATGTCAACGATGCCAGTGTTATACAGCTCGCTGTCCGGCTCCAGCAGAGATACCAAGACTGCGTACTCGCACGCTTTTGCAGTTCGATCCTTGTCCAGCTCCTTTAGGAAGTCCTCATTCTTGCTCTTGGTCGAAGTACGATCGCTCTCGTTCTTCATCTCAAACATGATTGATACAATTTCGGTACCCGCCTCATCGAGGTCACGGAATATGTAATCCCCTTTGCTGCCGCTGCGGGCATCATTGTCTTTTTCGAAGTACGCCCTCGGAAACGCTGTTGCCCTGATGCGGTTAAACTCTGTCTCGCAGTGCTGTTCGAGGGTCTCTCCAACCATCTTGGTAGATAATCTAGCCTTAAGATCGCGAAGACGCTCGATGGCCTCGTCGCGATCTTTAATCTGCGTCTCGTACTTATCTTTCAATGATTTTTCAGCGAGTTGCTTCTCCAGCGCCAATTGCTCGAGATTGCTTTTGTATTGGTCTCGCTCTTTCTCGGCTGCGGTGACCGCCTCGATTATTGCAAGCTTGCGCTCCACCTCGCCTGCATCGAGTTTGGTCTTGAGCTCCTGGATAACAACATCTCTGTCAGCGACAATCTTGATCTCGGCAAGCTGAACAGCATTCTTTGTTTCTTCCAGTTTGCTGGCGAGCTCGTCGCGTTCCTTCTCCACGTCTTTCAACGCTTCGGTTACTGCAAGCTTGCGCTCAACCTCGCCTGCATCGAGCTTGGCCTTGAGTTCCTGAATAACGACGTCTTTGTCGGCAGCAATCTTGATCTCGGCAAGCTGACCAGCAGCCTTTGCTTCTTCCAATTTGCTGGCGAGCTCGTCGCGCTCCTTCTCCACGTCTTTCAACGCTTCGGTTACTGCAAGCTTGCGCTCAACCTCGCCTGCATCGAGCTTGGCCTTGAGTTCCTGAATAACGACGTCTTTGTCGGCCGCAATCTTGACCTCGGCAAGCTGACCAGCAGCCTTTGCTTCTTCCAATTTGCTGGCGAGCTCGTCACGCTCCTTCTCCACGTTTTTCAACGCTTCGGTTACTGCAAGCTTGCGCTCAACCTCGCCTGCATCGAGTTTGGCCTTGAGCTCCTGAATAACGACGTCTTTGTCGGCAGCAATTTGGGTCTTGGCAAGCTGAACAGCATTCAGTTTGTCTCGCTCGGCCAGGTCAAGGCGCTCATGCAACTGCTGCTCGAACTCGCTGTCCCGCACTTGCTTGAGAATATCAGCATAGCCTGCCTCATCAATCTTGAAGGCCTTCGAGCAATGAGGGCAGATAATCTCTCGCATTTTGCTATCCTACTGGCGACAAGGCGCCGTCTGCTCGCCATCACAGACCGAGCTGCGATTTGAGCGAGAGCTACCTACGGCAAAACGTCAGGTTCGTCCGAAAACGAGCGTGACGACTAAAAGGACCGCTGACGGGCGACCGAATCAACTTTAGGGAAAGGGAGCGATGGAGTGTCCTCCCGCCGCCTACCGTCAAGAAATTACCTCTCTGCGGGTCTTGACTCGATTGTTTGCACAATCGCGGTTCGTCTGCTGGTGGCAGACTGGTCCGCTTGGGCCGGCGTAGATTTTCCGGTGATCGCGCTACGACCGATTTTGCGTGTAGTCGTTCGTGACTCTCCTTCCTCAGGCAGCTTGCCCGCGCCGTAACAGGCTTTGCCTGATTGAGGAGAATTGCGAATCAGCGTTACGCAGTCTGGATTCAGAGCAGCAAACGGACCGGACGTGGAGGCATTTTTCCGCATCTTGGCGCCTTTTCCTCAGGCGTTGCTGCTCAGCTGAGATGGCGGCAACCTCGATTGCAGCACGGATTTCATCAGGGGTTCCATCCTCAAGCGTGGCCGCTAGAAATTCGGCTTGCGTCTCAGGCTCTGCGAGATATTCCGCTGCATCGAAGCGTGTTGTTACCATCTGCTAACCCTCTCTCTTAGCCAATTCGTGAGCGCGCTTGATATCGGAGCGTTGCGTGCTCTTGTCGCCACCGCACAACAGGATCACGAGAAATTGCCCCTCTGCCGATAATAGACCCGATAGTCGGGGCCGTAATCGATCCGCATTTCGGAGACGCCTTCGCCAACCGGCTTGCTGTCGCCTAGATTGCCGTTCTCAGCGCGCACGATGCGAGCGACGATACGTACCTTCGCGCCTCCAAAGCCTGCAGCCTGTTGCGCTTGTCGCAGTGTCTCTAAGCGTGGAAGGGACCTCATACGGAATGGTTTGGGCCGTTAGGCACTATGCATCTGCGAAAGCATCAGCATGACTTTCATCCATCTTTGTGCCCGTCTCAGATCTTGACTTAGTACGCAACGATACAATTCGGCTGACTATACCAGCCAAAGCAGTGGATTTGGCTCCTTTTTTCTCAGCAGCGGTCAGCACCTCTATCATTATTGCCGGCACTTTGATTGCATCCTCATTTTTCACGAGACCGTACTTCAACTTCACCGCACCGAGTTCTTCTTGATAGGTTTGATTTCCGATTTCCGCTTTAAGTACATCCTCGAGCACATTCTCGAAGCAGGCATATGAGTCCGCAACAACGGTAGCCGGGGTAAACACTGAGCTAGCGTCTACACCACTAAGGATCTGCAGGGCTTTATTCTGGTCCTGGTGATCGCCATTGTCGCAATCCCATACCGCGAACGTCGGAATTCTCAACTCCTTGAAGATTGCCAACGGCCGATCGAGGTTCGTTTTTCCATCAACGGGCAAAATAGCGATCCCAAGCGCCTCTAAGTCGATACCTTCAAGGGCGGCGGCAGCTATGATTGCGGCACGGTCGCTTACCCCCTCGACAAGGACCACAGCGCCAGCAAAAAACCCTTCAGCAATTTCGGAATTAATAATATGCAGACGAGCCTTCAGGCCTGCGGCCGTGAATGTTCCAGCGGCCTTCCCGTAAGCAACTTCGAGGCGCGAAGCCACCGTCGAAAGCTGGGAAGAGGTCAGAATGCACTCCTTTTGAGCGCTGCCTGCAATAGGGCTACGGCGCGCGAGACAAACTTCCTCAAATCGATCCATCGAAACGAAGAGTGACGAGTGCGTCGCGAATAGAATCTGTGTCTGCCTTGCAACTCCCAATAACTTACCGGAGCTAAGCTGCGTTAGCACTTTCGCGAAGTGCCGCTGCTTGGTTGGATGCTGATACAGTTCGGGCTCCTCAATTGCGAGGATAAGGCCCGGCAGAGTATAAGAACCAGGGGACTGCTCTGCAGGCGCCTCGGCGCTCTGCGGTTCTTCGCCGGCTTCGGTTACCGGCGCGGCCGCCGAAATCGTTTCCGCCTCAGCTGACGTCGCTTTAGCTAGGTGCTGAAGTAGCGTGAGAATGAATGCCCGTTGGAGGCCGTGCCCCTTTTTATCAACGGGACCCTCAAAACCGTCGTCATCCAATAAGACTTCGGCCGAAGGCAAGGGAATGATGAAGTCCTGTGCGGGCCGCCAATTTAAATTCACCGCAGCCTCAGGATAGAAGACCTGGAGGGTGTCAGTAAGCTCATCGGAAAGGTGCCCCAGCTCATGGAGTCTTCCCGGGTCCGTTAGTTCCTTATATTCGGCCGTTATTTTACCTTGGAATTCCTGGATTTCCTTCCGCCTCTGAATGGCACTCTTCACCACCAGTTCCAAAAGTTTCGCAATTACAGCACCTCGGGCATCGAGCGCATCAGCAGATGCGTCGCGGACCGCTGGAATAAATACGAAGCTCGTGGCCTTCTGAAGGGCACCCTTGGCTACGTTCGTAAATCCAAAGAACTGACCATCGTCTCTTAGAAGTTCGCACTCTGCGATGTGACTTTCTTCATATTCTTCGAGAGCCGGCCAAATTTGCTCCGCCTTGCTTATACTTGGCAAACTGGCAAACGAACCTCCTTTCTCACGAACTGTCTTGTATTCGGCTCGTTGCTGACTCGCACTGCTCGCAGCTCGTATAGCGGCAAAGTCCGGGTGCTGCGCGGTTACGCCAAAGTAACGTCCATTCCCTTTTCCGCCGCTCACCTCGAAAATACGGACAACGGTCATCTCATCGTTGTGAATCCGCTCCTGAAATATCTCTTTCTCCACCTCGTTAAATGCGGTGAAGGTCAACTCGATCTCAATGGGCTCATTCACTTGACGACCAAAGAAATCATCCAGTTCAACGGTCGATGACGGACTGTAGAATTTCTCTATAGCTCGAAGCACAGTCGACTTGCCGGCTCCGTTCCCGCCGACAATCGCTGTTTGCGATCCAAGTTCGAGCGTAATGTCTCTGATGCTACGGAAATTGCGCACGCGAACGCGTTTGAGAATCATATGTTGGCCGCAAATCTGCTTCGAAAAATAGGAATCTAAAGCACAACCACTCGTTGTCAATCACTGAACATGCACAAGCTTACAACATCAACAAAGAGATATGCGCTCCCGGTCCTGCATATAAGAGATGATTCGGGTGATTGCTGTGATTGATAGCGAGAAGCAATTTGGCCGCCAGGTTCTTGCGCTACGCGTCGGCCAGCCTGATCTCGTTCGTCGAATTTCAGGTCCCGCACCTACTTTCCGCGCTGGATTTCGCTCTTTAGTTCCCGTAAGTTGCGTGGATATGCTTCGCAGCTACATGTTGCATCGCATAACGTATGGGCTACAGATTGCAACTAGATATCGATTCGTCGAGCGAACGAAAAGCGGAGAAAGAAAGAGATGCTTACAAATATGGCCAGCGAGGCCATCAAAAAGGGAGTTTGCCTACAACTACAATATGATGGCTACAATCGTGTTGTTGAGGTCCATTGTGTGGGCGTCACCACCAAGGGCAATCCGGGAATACGCGTTTGGCAGGTGCGGGGCGGCAGCCAGAGCGACCAAACCGTGGGCTGGAAAATGCTGCTATTGAACGAAGTTGCGAGCGCCACGCTGACGGACGAAAAATCGCAAGCGCCTCGTCAAGGGTACAAGCGAGGTGATAAAGGAATGAAGAGCATAATATTTGAGATCTGAAATGGCGCAGACGGCCAATAGGGCCGTCGTAGCCGTTTCTGGCCGTCAGCTAGTGGTGGGAAACACGGAAATGCCGATCCCGTCACCATGGCCGTGCATTTAAAACGGTCAGACACTGAAGCGCACGAGGAACCGAATCAGGGTCAAAGACTCTGACTCCGAATGAAATGGTGTCTGCGTTGCTACGGCGCCCGTTGGGTTTGTGAGGCCCATCCGGACAGGCCTTGGGAATTCGGCCCGCACGCCTGCCCGTGTGGTGCGCCGGGCGACCCCTGCCCCATATGCAATCGACCAGAACTTGATACCGCGCCAGACTTACCCCCGGGCTTCAAAGTCGAGATGGAGCAGGATGACTGGCCCTGAACTTAGGCCCTGCGTTACAATTTCGCCGCCTTGTCCGCACGCGGCTGCGGCAGTCCCAGCTCGCGTTCGATCTCTTCTTGCAACAAAGCCAACACCCGCCATGCCAATGAGCCTGAATGCCTGATGCGCTGTTCGGCGCCGTCCACCATGACAGCATCGAACCCACCGCGCTCGATCAGGTGCCTAACGATTGGGATATCTTAAGAGGCTGATTGCTCCTTCGCTGTCACTTTTCGATACCCAACCGGGCGCTGAGATCCCTATTTGGGAACGAGAAGCAGTCGAGGCATTCAAGCGCGCAGATGCCGAAGGCGATTGGGGCGCCGCTATTCGAGGGTGGGATCAGGTATCGCTATCAATTGTTTTTTGCCAATACGTTACAGATACAAGCCGTCAGAATTCTTTACCGTTACAGCTTAGCCCGCCTCATTGAGGGCTCTGCAAAATTGCGCCAGACACCCATCGTGATGCAGCTAGCGGAGGTATTGACGGTCGAGCGGAGACTCCGACTCGCCATCGCCTGCGATAACCCTCATATTCAACTCGCGGCCATATACCGCACACTGACCGATGACCGAAGGCCGCAGAGCCTTTCAGAAACCAACAAAACCCTTTTGACCGATTTGCTGCTCGAGGTCGCGAACGACACTCCGCGCCGGGCGACATAATGAAGATCTTCTCGTCATATCCCGCCATCAATTTACCGCTTGGGCAGGCTTTGGCGAAGGTACCAGACCCCGCTAAAAAAGCCTCCTTCAGTCCGCAGCCTGAGCAAGCGAATCGCCTGTTCGCTACCCAATGATGAGGTATGTCCACGGATTTTTTAACCGCTCTCACCTGCAACCTGGAGAATGGACCATGATTCAATTGCGGCGTCATAACTCTCGGGACTACGCGGCCCTACCGGACATCGACCTTACAACCGCAGGCCATCTCGCCGAAGACGATCATGCTTGCCTCGCCGAGATCGGAAGCTGCCTCATAAAAGATCACGCCAATAAGCGATTTGGCGCTACACTCCTGCACAGTCATTTCCCGGTCCGAGACGGCGAGGTTCTCGTTGAGGAAGCACACGCCGACCAGCAACTCATCACGCTGCGCCCTATTTCGGGAAAACGGCCTTCCCTGGTGGCGAACAGTGTCTGCTTCGATGGCGCTGGTGGTCCGCTGGCGCTGGTCGGTCTGGAATTTACGTCGGAAGAGACCCTAGCGGGCATTCGCCCGCTGGGTAGACAAGATCGTGATGTGCTCACTGGGCTCTACGAAATCCTCCAACGACATGACAAAAGCGGTCGGTTTGGACTTCGCTTATTACACGACCCTCTAGGATTGGGCGGACGTGTTCTGCTCGAGACGTGCGAGCCCGCCAACCGGGTTCTGACTTGCCGAACCACGACCGAAGACGACCCAAACTTTGCTGAAGCGATTCCAACACTCTTCCAATGGGAAGCGAGTTTGGCTCACGGCGACTCGACGATCAGCCAAGGATGCATGCAGTTCTGCAAAAGCGTCCGGAAATGCGCTGTTTCACGCAGTGGCCATCAGTCTAGCTCCAGCCACGACTCCAGCCACGCGCGAAGCGCTGCGCAAGGCCGCCAAGAGTTATGAGGACCTCGCCCGCCGAGCGAAGCAGATCAAGGAGGCGTTACACGAGGGGGCTGCTGCTGTGACGCTGGCCGCGGCCTTCGGGCTCAATCCGCTCATCGCTGCGCTGTCACTGGCAGCTATCAGTTTCGGCTTGGCATTATCAGCGGGGCTCCCGCGTTAATTCAGGGTGCCGGTCACAGAGACTGTTTGCAATGACCAGTCTCCGGCTAAGACTAGAGAAACGACGGAATGCTAAACAATAATGGCGCGCCATTCAGAACAAAACTGCGAACTCATATATAATTCAAATTGCTATATAATTTTTCACCTAAGGTGTCGAAGATCGACGGAGTGAAGCCCTTCATCGCGGATTAGACCCGCGGTCGAGTGCAACCCAATAGCAAATCTACTAGCCTATTGCGCGAACCGTCCGCTAGAGTGGAAGACCTTCGGAATGAGGACCCATGCGAAGCGTAAGCGAGTTCGCCGACCTTTTCAGGCACGTAAGCGCCGATAAATCGGAATCCTATCGCCGCATCATGGACGTCTTTGCGGCGGCCAAACGGCAATACCGCTTGCAACTCAGACCCGACGAGGTTTTGGCCGAGGCAGAGTGGAGCGGCTCGGCCCCTCGAATAGAGGAAGTCAACGTGGCCCTCACTCAGCTTACCGTTTGGGGAAATCTAGAATCGCATCCCGATACGGCGCGAGTTTCAAGTCTAAGCGACTTTTACCGCGCCCGCTTTCTCTACCGTCTCTCGCAGGGTGGAGAGGCTGTCGAAGCTGCGCTGTCGCTCTTCATACAAACGCTGCAGCGGCGCGCGGAGCTGCAGACTGTCGCACTCGAGGACATCGCAAATCGCTTGCGGGCACTGCAGACGCTTGCGGGCGAGCGGGAACCCGATGTCGCGAAAGTTCACGAAACGCTGCGCGACCTCGTGCGCGTATTCGAGGGGCTGGCGGAGAACGCGCAGGCCTTCATGGCGGGCGTCGCCCGCAGCATCGAGCTGCAGCAGGCCGAGTCTAGCGCCGTATCGACTTACAAGCGGCAACTGATAGATTATCTCGAGCGTTTCATAGGCGACTTGGTACGCCGCTCCGATACGATCGCGGGCCACATCCTCGCCCTCGATCCAAGTATCGACATCTTGCTGCAGCAAGTCGCAGCGCGCGAAGCTCGCGACGCCGCCCCAGGGAACGAAACCGATCGCGTCGAAGCACATACCTCCCATTGGAACGCCTGGCGCGAACGTTGGAAAGGCCTCCAGGGATGGTTTTTCCGCAGCGGCCACGAACCCTCTCAGGCCGAGCTGTTACGAGCGAGAGCAAGATCCGCGATCCCGCAACTCCTCGGTGCGATCGCAGCGCTCAACGAGCGCCGCAGTGGGCGCAGCGATCGATCGGCGGATTTCCGAATACTGGCCAATTGGTTCGTCGCCTGTCAAAACGACGGCGAGGCTCACCGATTGGCACGCGCGGCCTTCGCGCTCAATCCTGCCCGACATTTCGCGCTGAACACGGACGCCGACGCCGATCTGCCGGCAAGCACCCGTTGGGCCGATGCTCCACCTTTGAAGATCCACCCTCGACTGCGCGAATACGGCGAGGCGACGCCGCGCGGGCCGATGGCCAGGATCCGGGATCGCGCCGAAGCCCGCGCACGCCTGGCTCGGGAGTTGGCCGAGGAGTTTCTGCAGGTAGAGACTGCGCGCCGGCGTCTCGCGAACGGCCATCCCACCCGACTTTCGGATCTGGGGGAGCTTGACGGATATGCCTTCGGTCTATTTCTCGGGCTCCTCGGCGAAGCGCTGACGGAACAGACGGATCCGGAAGCCTCGGTGTCCCGGCAGACGGGTGATGGCCTGCTCCACATCGACCTCACGCCTCTGGCGGCGGAAACCCGGGCAGAGATATCGACTCCGCACGGCATCTTTTCGGGGCGCGATCACCTCATCACGATCACGCCGACGCAGGACTTGCGCTGATGTCCAGAGCCGAGGATACGCGAGGAAGCCGCAACATCGGCCTGGAGCAGCGCAGACATCAACGCGAGGAGTTCAGGACGGCGGTCCGCGCGCTCCTGATGACCCCGCTGATGACGCCGGCGCACGAGGAATTTCCCTCGGTACGCCGGCAGGCCGACATACTGCGTGCCTGGTTTTCCCGCGAAACCGGGTGGCCTCTGCATATCGAACAGGAGGGGGCTCGTCTGTACAAGAGACCCGCCGAACTCTCCGCGACCACGCGCGGACTGCCCGACTACGACAGGCGCCGCTACGTCCTGCTATGTCTCGCATGCGCCGCGCTCGAGCGTTCAGAATCGCAGATCACGTTGCGTCTGCTGGGCGAAAGGCTGTTGCAGCTCGCTGCCGAGCCCGTTCTGACATCGCTTGGCTTCGCCTTCACGCTCGGTACGCAACATGAGCGCCGCGAACTTGTGGCGGTTTGCCGAACGTTGCTGGAGATCGGAGTGCTTCAACGCGTCGTCGGCGACGAAGAAGCCTTTGTGCAGACCCGAGGCGAGCAGGCCGACGCGCTCTACGACGTGCAACGCCGGACGCTCGCCGGTCTGCTCGCCGCCGTGCGCGGTCCGTCGACGTGGCGACCGGATGATGCCCCCGACACCCTCGAGGAACGCCTGAGCGCGCTGGTCGACGAGCACGTCGCGGACAGCGACGAGGGACGTCGCACCGCCCTTCGCCACCAACTCGCGCGGCGCCTCCTCGACGATCCCGTGATCTACGTCGAGACGCTCGATGCCGAGGCTAGGGCATATTTCGTCAATCAACGCGGGGCCATGGCCGCACGTCTTTGCGAAGCCTCGGCTCTGACCGCGGAGCATCGGGCCGAAGGCCTGGCGCTTGTGGACGAGACTTGCCTGCTTACCGACGTCGCCATGCCGGCTGAAGGCACCGATGCCCACGCCACCCTGCTCGTTGCGGAATATCTTGCGAGTGCGATCAAGCGATCCGATGCTCTCGACGCGGACGCAAATCCGCATCGGATCGAGTTCTCCGAGCACGAGATCGTTGCTTTTCTCCGTGATGCCAAGATCAGATACGGTCGATATTGGCGCAAGTCCGCCCGCGAAGCCGGGGCGGAGCGCGAACTCGCCGGCATCGCCATCGAGCGGCTGGAAAAGCTTCAACTGATCGTACGCGGCAGTGAGGGGATCCGACCGTTGCCAGCGATAGCCCGCTTCGGCCTCGGCGAGGCCGAAATCCGAGATACTCCTGATGCGCGGCGGGCGTCGATCGCCGAAGGGATGGGTCCGGCGTGAACGAACGCCCCACCTCCTTTCCCGCGACCTCCGAACGACCGGCGCTTCCGATTCCGGTTCGGGATCGCTGGCAGCCCCTGCGCCTCGGGCTGGTGGAGATGTACCATTACGACAGCGAAGAGTTCTGGTTTCGCGACGGTCACCTGCTGCTACGCGGCAACAACGGTACCGGCAAATCGAAGGTGCTGTCGCTGACGCTTCCCTTTCTGTTCGACGGACAGCTGAAGCCGTCTCGCATCGAGCCCGACGGCGACAACGGCAAGAAGATGTCGTGGAATCTGCTGATGAATAGTTACGACCGCAGGGTCGGCTATTCCTGGATTGAGTTCGGCCGTCTCGGCAACGACGGGACGCCGCACTATCTCACGCTCGGCGCCGGCCTCTCCGCCGTCGCCTCGCGTCCGAACGTGGAAAGCTGGTTCTTCCTCCTGGACGACGCGGACAAACCGACTCGAATCAATCAGGATCTGTGGCTGATGAGCGAGCAGCGAGTGGTCCTCACCAAGGAGCGGCTGCGAGAGGCTCTTCAAGGCCGAGGCCAAGTGTTCGACACCGCGATGAACTACCGTCGCGCCGTCGATGAGCGGCTTTTTCATCTGGGCGCCAGGCGCTACGACGCGTTGATGGAAACGCTAATCCAATTGCGTCAGCCGCAATTGTCGAAGAAGCCAGACGAGACGGCGTTGTCGGATGCGTTGACGGAAGCATTGCCGCCGTTGGCTCCGGAGCTGCTGGCCGACGTCGCCGAGGCGCTCGGCCAGCTTGAAGAGGATCGCCAACAGCTCAAGGAATACCAGTCGCTCGCCGAGGCCGTCGAACGCTTCGACCAAAAATACCGTGTCTACGCGGGCACGCAGACGCGAAGGCAGGCGCGCACGCTGCGTCAGGCCCAAACGGAGTTCGACAATGCGAGCCGTTCGCGCGGCGAGGCAGAAGCGAGACTGGAGACCGCTTCGGCTGCCGAGGACGAGGCGCGCAAAGCTTGCGATGCGGCCGAAATCGAATTCAAACGCGAGCGATCCCGCCTCGAAACCCTTCGCTCGGGAGCGGGTATGGAGGACGCGAACCGCCTGGAATCAGCGGAAAAGGACGCGGAAGCGCGTCAGAGGGCTCTGTCCAGCGCCGAAGGCGTAATGGAGTCCGCGAGGCGGCGATTGAGATCAAGCGTAGACGAGACTAACTCCGCGGCGGAGCGAGTTCGGCAGATCGAACGTCGCGCCGCCGATCTACGCCGGGAATGTGGAGCCTTCGCCGACACGGCCGGCGTCCTCACTGCGTATGCCGACAATCCGATCGCCAAGCTCGACGCCGAACGGCTTGCGGCGTTGACGCCTCAGACCTTCGAAAAGGCCGGCTCCGAGCTTCGGGTCCTCGTTGAGGGCCGGCGCGAGGAAATCGTATCGTTGCGGAGACGAGATGCCGAAGTGGTGGCGGCGGAGTCGCTGAATACGCAACGCCGAAATTTCCGAGACGAATGTCAGGACGCCGCCGATGCCGCCGCGGAGAGACGTGAATCGGCCGATGCAGGCGTGGAGCGCGAGGGCCAAAACCTGATCGACGCATGGGAGAGTTGCTTCGCAGGCTTGAAGCAACTTCGCGTCACGCCGGACGACGGCTTCGCGACTCTCGCCTCCCTATCCGAGTGGGTCGTCACGCCGACGGGCGACAATCCCGCGCGTCGGCTTCTGCAAGACGCGCAGCAAGAGACCAGCGAGCGCCTGGCGACGACCCGCGTAGCGCTCGAAGGTCGGCGGCAAGGCCTGCTGACGGAACGCAAAAATCTCGAAGAAGAACGCAGCCGCCTGGAAGGCGGGATCGATCCCGAGCCGTCCCCGCCGCCTACTCGCGATCCCGAAGCCCGCACAGCGCGCGAAGGTGCCCCTCTCTGGAGGTTGGTGGACTTTCACCCCTCGGTGACGCTCCCTCAACGCGCCGGACTGGAAGCCGCGCTGGAGGGAGCCGGGCTCCTCGATGCCTGGCTTTCGCCCGACGGTCGCCTTCAATCGTCCGATCGAGGTACACTCTTTCGAGACGCGCAGATGCTCGAACGACGGCCTCAATCGCCTTCGCTTGCCGACTGGTTGCGCGCGGACGTGCCGGCCGACAGCGGCGTATCTAACGCGATCGTCGAAAGCATCCTGCGCGGAGTGTCCTGCGCGGACGCCGAGCCAGCGGAGGCCGAGTCCTGGATCGCTCCTGATGGCCGCTTTCGGCTCGGGGCCTTAAGTGGTGCGTGGGAGAAGACGGAAGCGGTCCACATCGGCTACTCCGCGCGCGCCGCCGCCCGCGCTCGGAGGTCGGCGGAAATCTCGCAACGGCTGGCGGAGATCGTAGGCGAGACTATCGGACTGCAGGCGGAGTTCGACGGACTGGCTCGGGATCAGAACGAAGCGACCGACGAATGGCGCCTTGCGCCGACCGACGATGCGCTGCGCAACGCTCATCTCGCCGCCGCGACCGCCGCTCGCGAAGCGGCAACGGCTCGCCAGCGGTTGACCGAAGCCGCGATGCAATTCCATGCGAGCGAAGAGGAACTCGCTTCGGTGCGGCGGCGGCGCGCCACTGACGCCGCCGACCTTCGGCTGCCGGCGTCACCTTCCGAATTGGCGGCCGTCGAAGCGGCTCTGGGGCGCTACCAAGAAAGCCAACTGCGGCTTACGCAAGCCGTCTTGGAAGTACGCCTTGCGTTGCCCGATCTGGAGCGGCAACGCGTCCGCGAAAGCGAGGCGCGAGAGACAGCCGCCGCGCATGAAGACCAGCTCGCGACCGCAAAAATCGAGGCCGAAGAGGCCGCGGTCCGATTCGACGTGCTGCGCAAAGCCATCGGTGCGAAGGTCGAGGAACTGCGGCGCCAGTTGAACGAAGCCCGCGCGGCCTCCGATGCCGCAGAGGTCGCTCTGGACGGTGCGGAGGAAGCCCTGAAAAAGGCGGGGGAGGCGCGCGCGGTCACAAACGAAAAGGTCACGACCGCGACCGGCGTCTTCGAGCAGAGGAGCGCAGCACGAAGCGAGGCGATATCGAGGTTTCAGCAGTTCACCGCGACCGGTCTACTGGCCGCCGCTATCCCGCAAATCGTATTGCCGGAGATGGGTGGTCCCTGGACGATCGATCCGGCCTTGGGACTCGCCCGACGCGCCGAGCAGGCGCTGTCGACGCTCGACGATAAGGACGAGGCGTGGGCGCGCATCCAAAAGCAGATCAGCGAAGAACTGACGGAGTTGCAGACCGCGCTCAGCGCGCTCGGTCACCGGGCTCAAGCCGAGCAGAACGATTGGGGATTGATCGCGCACATCATCTACCAGAACAGGCCGGAGCGTCCCGACATGCTCGCGGCGCGTCTCGCCGAGGAGATTGCCCATCGGAGCGAACTCCTGACCGAGAGCGAGCGGACGGTGCTGGAAAATCACCTGCAGGCGGAGATCGCCTCCGAAGTGCAACGCCTGCTGCAGGCTGCGGAAATCCGGCGGGACGCGATAAACAAGGAACTGCACAGCCGTCCGACATCGACCGGGGTGCGCTACCGACTGATATGGCCGACTCTGACGGAAGAGGAAGGCGCTCCGGTCGGACTGGAAGCCGCACGCAAACGTCTGCTGAACGTCAACGCGGATCTGTGGTCGGCCGAAGACCGAAAGGTCGTCGGAGCCATGCTGCAACAGCGCATCACCGCCGAGCGAGAGCGCGCGGATTCGGGAGCAAGCAGGGATTCGGCCGGACCATTGATAGACCAACTCTCCCGTGCCTTGGACTATAGGCGCTGGCATCGCTTCAGGGTCGAGCGTTGGCAGGATGGACACTGGCGCAAGCTTTCGGGCCCCGCCTCGAGCGGCGAGCGGGCGCTCGGATTGACCGTGCCGTTGTTCGCCGCAATAGCGAGCTTCTACAGCCAGGGAAGTTTTCCGCTGGCCCCGCGTCTGATGCTGCTCGACGAGGCGTTCGCCGGAATCGACGACGCCGCGAGGGCGCATTGCATGGGATTGATTCGCGAGTTCGATCTCGATTTCGTCATCACAAGCGAACGCGAATGGGCCTGCTACGCCGAGCTTCCCGGCGTAGCAATCTGCCAGCTACAGCGGCGCGAAGGAATAGATGCGGTCTTCGTCTCCCGTTGGAGCTGGGACGGAAGAGCCAAAAGACGCGAAAGCGATCCCGACCGCAGGTTTGCGGCTTCATGAGGCCGCCGATCGAGCCACGGCTGCAGCGCCTACTCGGAGGAGCCGAATACGCGAACCTCCGCAAACGGCTTCGCGACCGGTTCGCCCGGGCACCAGAAGGCGAGGAGGTCGAAAACTTCCGGATCGGCAAGCTGACCTCCGACGAGCACGCCCTGTTGGCGTCGCTGCTGGGCCGCCATGTCCGCCATTCCTCCTCGCTGCAGGTCGTTGTCGGCCGCGTGGATGCGACGTTCCGCGATTCCGGCGTCGCCATGTCTCTGCGCGATGCGCTCGAAATTATCGACGGGCCGATCGCGAACCTAGCGGAAGCGCGGCGCGCATCGAGAGAGATGTGGTCGGATGTTCTCGACGTATGCACCCACCAAGCGCTCGTCGAGCTGCTGCGGACTCCCAAGGGGCTAGGTCTGCTCAAGCGGCTCTCAGGGTCGCAGCCGGATGTGGCGATCGAGCTGTGCCGCAGGGTCGAAGCGACGCTGCGGCGACTGCCCGCTAATGCCATCACGCGCTCGCAATTGGCCGCCGAAGCCCTGGGAGACGCACACGCTCTCGATGGCGGAAGACCGGCCGCGACTCTGATCCTGACGATCTGGCGACGGCCGATTGCGCGGTCCGGTAGAGAAGAAGGCTTCGACGAGCCGGAAGGGGAGACCGAAATCGAGCCCGCCGAACGGGCCGAGCGCGACCGCGACGTCTGGGCCAAGGCCGGGGTCCTGGTCAACGAATTGGCGCGGCCAGCCTTGTTCCTGAATTTGCCCGTCGAGGGCATGGAGAGGCACGGACAATTTCCGGGAGAGCCCGTCTACGCCTCGTTGCGGTGGCTCTTGCGCACGCCTCCGGCATGGAGGGTGGCGGGTCGAAAGGTTTACGTCTGCGAGAACCCCAACCTTGTGGCCATCGCCGCCGATCGCTGGGGCGCCGACTGCGAGCCGTTGGTCTGTACCGACGGAATGCCCGCCGCGGCACAGAGGTGCCTTCTGTCGCAACTGACCGAAGCGGGTGCGAGGCTTCACTATCATGGCGATTTCGATTGGGCGGGTGTCCGCATCGGCAATCACATGATGCGCGCGCATGGAGCCAGGTCCTGGCGGTTCGATGCCATCGACTACGTCTCGGCAATTAAAGGAGCATCAGAACTCGGACAGAAGCTCACGGGAAAGGCCTTACATGCATCTTGGGACGAAGGCTTGACGGCGGCGATGCAAATGCATGACCTCTCCATCGCTGAGGAGGCTGTCGCTGCTTGCCTCTTAAACGATCTCAGATCAACAAAGTAACGGTTCGTGGTTCTATCTTGGATGGCAGCGAACTGGTGCGCCCGGAACGATTCGAACGTCCGCCCCTCAGATTCGTAGTAAGGAGGCAAGGTTCTGTCGAGAGGACGTCCATCCTTCACCCTCGATGAACTCCGGATAGCCCTTGCACGCAGCCGACCCGGAACCCGAGGCCGTCGCGCGGATTCCCGATTCAGGGAATCCGTCCCGGCGGTTAGACCGGGACGGAGAGGGAGTTATGACAGAAGTGGTTGCGGGATAGGATTTGAACCTATGACCTTCAGGTTATGAGGCGGAAGGTCCGATGAAAGCAAATAGGCCCTCCTGGGCGCGCCTCGGCCCTATCAAAGCGGTCCGTCCGATTTATACGCCACGGCCGCCCAACCGCCATCCCACGCGCTTGAATTTGAATCGCCCCGCGATTTCAATGCTCAAACCGGTCATGGTGCGGGATGGAACATGCGCTACAATGATGAGACAGTTCGCAACGAGTGGCCCGGTCGCAAGAAGCGCCCTCGCAAGACCCGTGGAATGCCGCCGCCCGCGACGTTCGATATCGATACGCTGCCGGGCAGCTCAAATTTGACGGCACTGGAAGCGGCCGCGGTTATCCGGCGCACGCCCGGGGCTCTGGAGCAATGGCGGCGCGATCCGAACCACGCGCTGAAATGGCGCTACGTCGACGGCCGCCCGCTTTACCGCGTGGATGCGGTGCGGGATTATCTGGCCGGCTCCGATAAAATCTCTAAACCGATCCAGCCGCACAGTGCTCGCGAAGACGACCGAGCAGCTCAGCCTTGATGGGGTCGAGGGGGTTCGTCCGCTGTAAGCGCACGACCTTGCCGACCCGTGCCGCGCCGATCAGTTCCGCGATGTAGTCATGCGCCGCGTCGAACGCCATCTTGCGAATGATCCACTGTTCGTCATGATTGTAGACCTGATCGATGCCGCTCGGCTTTTGCCCGACACAAAGCCGCTGGATCTCGTTGTCGTAGCCGCAGCGCGACATGATGGTGCGCAAACTCCGTCTCAGGTCATGCATGGTGAACTTGTCAACCCCCGCTTCCTTAACCAAACGATTGACCATCTTGGTGAAGCCCGACATCTGGCCGCCTGTCTTCGATGACGGGAAGACATAGTCTGAGGTTGCCCGCTGGAAATGTTTCGCGGCAGCGAGCACCTCATCAACGAGATGAGTACGGGGTACATCGTGGTGTAGGCCCATCTTGGTCCATGCTGCATCGAATGTGATGCGGTCCTCCATGACGTGCTTCGACCACTCGATCATGGTTGGCTCGCTCCGGCGCGGACCACCGAGCAAGCACGTCCTTACCAGAAGCCCGAAGGTCCCGAGCTTGCCGGATGCCTGCCAGACCTTGATGATTTCTTCGTCGGTCAGGGCACGGCCCTTCGTTCGGCGCCCGACCCTTTGCGCACGCGTTTCCTTAGGCTCGCGATAACCGGCAAGCACATTGTGGTCGACATAGCCCTCCCCAACGCACCATTCGAGGAACGTGTGGGTGTGTTTGCGCAGGTCCCTGGCCGCGCCACGCTTACCGGTCTTGGTCACCTTGTCGACCGCTGCCATGATTTGCCGTCGCGTCAGGTCTCCAACGCCACTATCGGCGTGCTCCTTGAGCCCGCGTCGCAGCGCCGACATTGCCGGCTTCCAGTTGACGACCTGCCGTCCCGTCAATGACGTCTGGTAGGGACCATCTTCAACGATGAGGTCAGCCAGTACCGTGCGCTGCTTTTCAGCCGTCTGTTGCCGCCTCGCCTCGCGTTTCGCGTCGTTTGGGTCCACGCCCTTGAACACCTCGCCTGCGGCAATGGTGGCGGCCTTGCGCGCGGCTTTCTCATTGTACTTGGGCCATGAGCCGAGGGTCTTGCGCTGGGTTCCTCTCACCCCCGGCTTGGTGAAAAGGTAGACCCAGGTCCGGCCGCCGGTGATGCGCATGCGCAGGGCGAGGCCGGGCAGCTTGTCGTCGTGGAGATAATGCTGTGCCTTGCCCGGCGGCACCGTGGCGCTACGGATCACCGCGTCGGTGAGTGTCAGCTGGTTGGTAGGCTCCGGCATGGCCCCTGCGCTCCTATCGCGGTGTGCCCCGCAGACGCCCGGATCATCCAAGCGACGGGAAACTAGCATTGACTTTCCTTCGCTTTCCCGCCCTGGGGCACACCAGCGAGGAAGAACGGCCCCTTGAAGAACAGAGGGAGCACAGATCCCTCCCCAATTTGTGTGCCCCAGGGGAAAATCTGCGACGGGCACAACGGGGGCACACAAAATGCGGTATGGCCGCTTATGGCCCCTTGAGACTATAAGCCGATGTAATAGAATGCATTATTTCGACGACACTATGGCCGCGTGGGGCCAGCATAGACCTACGGATTGTGGTTCACACGGGAGAGGTCCAAGGTTCGATCCCTTGTGCGTCCACCATTCCCCCTCGGGACCAGCTCGTCAAAAATATCGAAAACAACCCCATGCAAAGTAGCCGACGCGTTAGCGGCGGCGGCCCGGCCTTTCCAGCTCACTGCCGGCGGCGATGCGGGGCGGGTGACGGGTTGGCGTTGCGCCGGCTGAGTTCGCCGAGCAGGTCGCGAACGGCGCCGTCGAGTTCGTCGGGTGGCAGGATGGCGTGATCGGCGGGCTGCGTGCCGGTCCGCCGATACCAGCCGGAGGCGGAGCTGTCGTCATTCGCGGCGCGAACCTGCGGCGCACGAACGTGAGCGCGCGGGGCGGATCGCCGCCGCCGGCGCGAGATCAGCTCGCGTGCGCCGTACCCCGATATGAACCCGATCCCGGCGACGAGAGCGACAATCAGAAGCTCGAGCATCGTGTTGCCCCCAATCACCGTGCCGCAATGCAATATGCGCGACAATGCGGCGGCGGCTTGACCGGGCCGGTTCCTTTTCACTGTATCGAACACAACCCTGCCCCTCGGAATCGTACGGGGTTTTGTTTGCAGGCCTCCTCGGCTACCTTCCCGGAACTCGCGGGGCCGGGAGTCTGGATGCGCAAGGGCAACGACTACATTTTGAAGCTGCGGCCTTGGTCCTTGTCGACATTCGTCGTCGCCCTGCTTGCGGTGGTGCTGGCCACCGCGACCCAGGAGATGTTCGCGAGCTTCGGCATGCAATTCTATTTCGCGGGCTTCGTGCCGGCGATCCTGATCGCCGGCCTGATGGGCGGCGCGCCCGCCGGCGCCTTTGCGACCATCATCACGGTACCGATCGTCTGGTGGGCGTTCATGCCGCCCTATTTCGAGTTTTCCTGGCCGACGCCCGACGACTACGACAGCCTGGCGATGTTCCTGCTGTCGAGCGCGCTCTTGGTCAGCTTCTCGCAACTCTATCGGGAAGCGCTGGCAATTTTGCGGAAGTAGCGGACGACCCAAGCCGCGACCCGGCCGCCGGCGATAGCGCACCGGTTGCCTTGTCGTGGATCGTTCGCTCTCAGATCCCGAACATCCAGATCGCGACGATGGTGGCCAGCGTCGCCACGCCGCTGATGGTCCAGCCCGCCGCGTAGAAGCTGTCCTCGGGGGCGGTGTCGAGCACCGTATTGGTGGTTTCCGTCATTGACCGCCAGCGCATGGCGTCTCTCCTCGGAACTCCTGCCCGGCCAGACAACGCGGCGCCCGGTTCCCGGTTCCGCGGCGGCCATGCCGTTCACGCAGAGCTCACGGACTGCTGATCGGCGCCGCGGAACCCTGCGACATTCTGTCCCGTTGAGGCTCGCCGGAAACCAACTTGGGAGAACATCCGATGCGAACACTGATCCTCGCCGCCACCGCCCTTGCCTTCGTCTCGCCCACCGCGCTCGCGCAGGACAAGGCGGGCGGCAGCCCGGCGCCCGCCGCCCAAAGCGGCGACACCGCGACCAAGGGCGAGGCGGCCAAGGCGCCGAAGAAGAAGGCGAAGAAGACCGCCAAGAAATCGAGCGCCAAGACCGGTGCCGCCGCGACCGGCGCCGCCGGGACCGGCAGCGATGCCGCCAAGCAATAAACAGAAACAATCGCGCTCCGTACTTGGCGATCACGGAAAAGGCCGCCCGAAGGCGGCCTTTTTACTGTCTCGGTGCGGATGCCGCCTCGGCCCGTCGCGTCGCAATCAAGTGCGCCGACACCTCGGGCAGTGGAAGTTGGGGCGTGGAAGTTGGATCAGTGCAAGCTGGACCAGCCAAAGTCGGACCAGGAATTCAAGTGCGGGAGGGGGAGCGAAAGAGTTGCGGAGCTGATAATCCGCACCGCCATCGGATCGTTCTGAAAATTGACCACCAGCTCCAGTAATTGCTCCACCTCCCGCACCTTCTGTTGTGCCGCGCGTGCAGGGGCGACGCATGATCCAAACGGGCTATCACTGCAAACGCGAGGAAAGATTCACCGATAGACTTAATGCGGAGCGCCATCGTCGCGCCTGTTCGCGAGCCCGCTCTCGCGTAGCCGCTCGGCAAACCAGAGCGAAGTCGCGCTATCGATGGCTCCGCCGGCATAGACCTCGGAAAAGCTCACCCCGCTTTGTCCGACGATCACGAGCACGCCCATCGCATAGGCAAACCAGACATTCGGGTCGGTCAGCGCCTGCAGCTTGCGCTGATCGTGCTCGATCGGCTGGTGATTGCTGTCCTTGCGCAGTTCGATGGCCAGGAGATTGTTCGGGATATCGCGCTGATGCACGACGACATCGGGATAGATCGACTTGCCGAGATGGTCGTCGGTCGAACTCCCCGAGCCGCGGGGCAGCCGCAGCGTGCGCTCGCCGAGCCGGTCGTAGTTGCAATCGACCTGCCAGCCGGAAAATTGCCGCTCGACATAGACCGCCAGCCGGTGAGTGAGCGTTCGCTCGCCGAGATCGCGCTCCAGCAGGAACATCTCCTGCGCATAGAATTCCTCCACGGCGGCAATCACCTTGTTCAGCTCGGTCTGCATCGACGCCTCCGACTGGACTGGGCCGCCGCCGCGGCCTTTCAGCTACGCCTCTACATATGCACTTCGATCAGCCGCGGTCCCGGCTCCGCGACGGCTTCCGCGAGCGCCTTGTTGAACTCGTCGGCCGTCGTCACCGCCCTGCCCGGCACCCCCATGCCCCTGGCGAGCGCGACGAAGTCGAGCGTCGGCCGATCGATCTTCAGCATGTCCTGCGCCCGCTTGCCCGGCTCGCCGGCGCCGACGCCGTCGAACTCGCCGCGCAGGATCTGATAGATGCGGTTGGCGAACACGATGGTCACGACGTTGAGTCCCTCGCGCGCCTGGGTCCACAGCGACTGGATCGTGTACATCGCGCTGCCGTCGCCGACCATGCAGATCACCTTGCGGTCCGGACAGGCGACCGCGGCGCCGGTTGCCACCGGCGTCGAGAAGCCGATCGAGCCGCCCATGTTCTGCAGCCAGTCATGCGGCGCGGCCGCCGCCGTCGGCGGGAAGAAGCCGCGGCCCGTGGTGACGGATTCATCGACCATGATGGCGTGCTCGGGGATCGCGCACGCAATCGCCTGCGCGATCGTGGCGTGGTCGAGCGCACCGGTCGGCTTGACCAGCTCCGGGTGCTGCTGCGGCTTGACGTCCTGCGCGGTCGCATGCAGCGCACCCGCGAGCGCCTCGAGCGCTGCGACCGAATTCTCGCCCCAGGCGGTCATGCGATGCACCTCGCAGCCTTCTGCCTTCAGCATGCTCGGCTTGTTCGGATAGGCGAAGAACGCCACGGGATCGTTGGCCTCGACCAGCACGATGTGACGGAATTTCTTCAGGATCGGCAACGCCTGTTCGATCACATAGGGAATGCGGTTGATCGAGAAGCGGCCGCGGCCGCGCGCCATGCGCGGATGATAGGTCTGGCCCATCACCGTGCAGCCGGTCTTGCCGGCGATACGCTCGGCGAGCGCCAGCCCGTGCTCGGTCAGCGCGCTGCCGGTGACGAGCAGCAGCGTATGCGCGGCATCGCCGTGCAGGATCTTCGCCGCGGTATCGACCGCCTGCGGCGAATAGCTCGGGCGCTGCGTGTCCACGGCCACCTCGGCGATGCCGTCGGCTTCGTTCCAGGCGGTGTCGGCCGGCAGGATCAGGGTTGCGATCTGCGGCGGCGCGCTCCTGGCCGCAGCGATCGCGGCCGCGCCGTCGGCCGCAACCGACTTGGCATCCGGCGAGGTACGCACCCAGGACGACATCGGCCGCGCCAGGCCCTCGATGTCTGACGTCAGCGGCGCATTGTAGCCGATGTGGTAGGTGGCATGCTGGCCGACGATGTTGACGATGCCGGAATGCGCCTTCTTGGCGTTGTGCAGATTGGCAAGGCCGTTGGCGAGGCCGGGCCCGAGATGCAGCAGCGTCGAGACCGGCGTTCCCTTCATGCGGAAATAACCGTCGGCCGCACCGGTCACCACGCCTTCGAACAGACCGAGCACGCAGCGCATGCCCGGGACCTTGTCCAGCGCCGCGACGAAATGCATCTCCGAGGTGCCGGGATTGGTAAAACAGACATCCACGCCGCCTGCGACCAATGTCCGCACCAGACTTTCCGCACCGTTCATGCTCTCGCTCCCGTTTCGAGATGTTCTTGAGATCGCTCAGAGCATGATCCGATCCGATTGAATCGAATCATGCTCGTATCCTTTTGTTTGGTCGCATTTTCTTCACGCGAACCGGTGGCCACTTCGCTTGAAAACGCTCCAGCTTTTGTTTGGTCGCGTTTTCTTGACGCGAACCGGTACCCACTTCGCTTGAAAACGCTCCAGATCAACCATTCTTCAGCCGCTTCGTCAAAGGCTTGGCCGGACAATGCAGGTATCGCTTCCGATCTGTTGCCTTTTTAAACCGTGTTGTTCGAAAATGCCTGAGGTCACGGCTTCGTCGCTTGCGAAACGCCGGTAATTGTGGCCTCTCTGACTGCATATTTGATTGTTCGCGAGGACGACGACCATGCGCCCGATTGCCTTGATGTTTGCCGCGCTCACGATCCTGGCAGGTGCCGGCCAGGCCCACGCCCAGTTCTTCGACTCCCGCGGCTATCAGTCCGAGGCCCCGAGCTTCTTCGGCGGCGGCGGCGCAAGCCCGATCCCGCGCACCACCGTCAACTACCCGACCAACTACGCCCCCGGCACCGTCGTGGTGAACACCGCCGAGCGCCGGCTCTATCTGGTGCTGGCGAACGGGCAGGCGCTGCGCTACGGCATCGGCGTCGGCCGCGACGGCTTCCGCTGGAGCGGTGTCCACCGCATCTCCGCAAAGAAGGAATGGCCGTCGTGGACGCCGCCGTCGCAGATGCTGCGCCGCCGCCCCGATCTGCCGCGCCACATGAACGGCGGCATCGAGAACCCGCTCGGCGCGCGCGCGATGTATCTCGGCTCGACGCTCTACCGCATCCACGGCTCGAACGAGCCGGAGACGATCGGCCAAGCCGTCTCGTCGGGCTGCTTCCGCATGACCAACGACGACGTCACCGATCTCTATGGTCGGGTCTCGGTCGGCACCACCGTGGTGGTGAAGAACAACTGATCGCGTCGATTTCAACGGAACCAGGCGCCGCCATTCGGCAAGATCGCTGATCCCGTCGCCTTGATCCCTCCTTGCGCTGCCGCAAGCCTTGCGGCAGCGTTGTCACAATGCCCCAGCACCGTCCTTCCATCCTCGTCCTTCTCGCCGCAACGCTCGCCGCTTGCCTCGCTGATGCCGCGCTGCCCGCGGCCGCCACCGAGGTACCGGCGATCGCCGCGCGCCAGCGCAACGAGAAGAAGGTCTTCACCGACGCCGAGATCGTCGAGGGCTTTCTGAAAACCGCGTTCGGTGCCGAATATCATCTCGCCGGGCGGGTCGACCGCATCCGCAAGTATGACAGTCCGGTGCGCGTGTTCGCCGACGGCAGCCGCGCCGACCGCAAGGCCCAGCTCGCCAGGGTCGTCGCCGACATCCGCAGCAAGGTGCAGCATCTCGACATCGCGATGACCGAGAACAACGAAGCGGCCAATGTCGTGGTCAAGCTGGTGCGCGACCGCGAGCTGTACCGCACGATCGCGACCTTCTACGGCCAGGAGCGCGCCAGGGAGATCCGCTCCTCGCTCGACCCGCAATGCCTGTCCGGCTTCCGCAAGAACGAGAACTACGAGATCGAGCATTCCGACGTGATCCTCACCGTCGACAACGGCGATTTCGTCTTCCTCGACTGCGCCTATGAGGAGCTGTTGCAGTCGCTCGGCCCGATCAACGACACCGCCACCGTGCCGTGGACCATGTTCAACGACAACGTCTCGATGGGCTATTTCGACGTCTACGACCAATATCTGCTCAACCTGCTCTACGACCCCCGCATCAAGCCCGGCATGACCGTGCAGGAGGTCAAGGCCGTGCTCCCCGCCGTGCTCGCCGACGTCCGCGCCTGGGTGGCGAAGGTGAACCATCTGGAGTGAGGGTGGGCGATGAGCGCAGGCGCTCGCGACACATACCGCCGTCGTCCCGGCGCAGGCCGGGACCCATACTCCGCGGCAGATGTTGTTGACGGGACTCGTCGTTCCAGCGGTGCATAACAATCAACATTTGTGGTTATGGGTCCCTGCTCCCGTGCGCAATTGCGCACTAGGCAGGGACGACACTGAATTTGTTGCGCCGCTTGTGAATCATACCTCCGCGTTCTCGCAACATGAGCGTGCGATCTCCCCAATCGTCGTCCTGGCGAAAGCCAGGACCCATAACCACCGCATTTGATTGTGAACGGGATCGTGGCTCCAGCGTCGCGCAACGATTGAGATTTGGGGTAATGGGTCCTGGCCTTTGCCAGGACGACGATGAGAATGGTCCTCGATTCCACCGTCAAACAGCTGGTTCGGCGTCATCACCCGCGCGCATGCAGGTGATCCTGACCGGCGTGCTCAGCTCACTGCTCACACCCAGGACACGGAATCACCGTCCTCCCCGCTTGACCTTGCCCCTGCGGCCGCCTCCATAGAGGCGCGGTCAGACGACGCGAGGTGATTCGATGAATGCTGCTGCCGCCCGTTTCCTCAGCCCGTCCGAAGCTGCGAGGCAGCTCGGCATCTCCGCGAAAGCGTTGCGCCTGTACGAGGAGCGCGGCCTGATCGCACCCGGCCGCACGCCGGCGGGATGGCGCGCCTATGGTCCGGCCGAGATGGCGCGCGGCGCCGAGATCGTCGAGCTGCGCGCGCTCGGCCTCAGCATCGGTGAAGTGGCGCGGATCCTGAGCGGCGACGCCGTCATCCTCGGCCGTGTGCTGGCCGCACACGAGGCCGCGCTCGAAGTGCGCATCCGCCAATGCGGCGACAGCATCGCCAAACTGCGCCGGCTGCGCGCCGACCTTGGCGGCGGCAGGATGCCCGCGACCGGCGACATCATCGGTGCGGTGCGGACACGGCCGGCGATCGGCGTCGCGTTCGATCTGCCGTGGCCGTGGGGCGGCGAGCGCTTCGAGCTGCGCGACATCAAACGGCTGAACTACATCGTCGGCCCGCTCGGCAGCGGCAAGGCGCGCCTTGCGCAACGGCTCGCCGAAGCCCTGCCCGGCGCCAGCTTCGTCGGGCTGGACCGCGCGGCCGACGGCGGCGCGGCCGTGCGGGCGCGCCTCGATGCCGATCCGGCGCACGACGCCAGGGTCGCGGCGAGCCTTGCCACCCTGCTGGCCGACGGCGCCGTGGACTCGCCGGCGCTGACCGCCCTGCTCGCGGCGCTCGAGGCCGGCGACGACGCGATCCTCGTGATCGACATGCTCGAGCAAGGGCTCGATGCGGCGAGCCAGGAAGCCGTCATCGCGCATCTGCGCCGCCGCGGACCGAGGCCCGGCCGCTATTCTTCCTCACCCGCTCCAACGCGATCCTGGATCTCGACGCGGTCGGCGACGATGAAGCGATCATCCTGTGCCCCGCCAATCACAGCCGGCCGATCTGCGTTACGCCCGTCCCGGGCGCGGCGGGCTATGAAGCGGTCGCGACCTGCCTTGCTTCGCCCGAGGTCCGCGCGCGCACCGAAGGCACGATCGCGTGGCGGCCGTCCTGATTTCTCGCATTGGTTGTATTATAATCGCATGACAATGCACGACGCAGGTCGGATGCGCGCAAAAAAAGTGTGCTATAAGCACGTGCGATGATCGAGCTTCCCCGTACCCAGGCCTTGCGTTGCTTCATCACGGTTGCCCGTGAGGGCACGGTATCGCGCGCAGCGGCGATGCTGAAACTGACCCAGCCCGCGGTCAGCCTGCAGCTAAAGGCACTCGAGGAAAGCACCGGGCTGCAGCTGTTCAACCGCACACCTGCCGGATTCACCCTGACCGAGGCCGGCGCCGCGCTGCTGCCGCTGGCGCACCGGGCGGTCGCGGCCGCCTCCGATTTCAAGGCGATGGCGGACTCGCTGAACGAGGCACAGCGCGGCACGCTGCGCGTCGGCACCATCCTCGACCCCGAATTCACCCGGCTCGGACCGTTCGTGCGCAGCCTTGCGATGTCCTCGCAGCGCACCGAGGTCTTCCTGCGCCATGGCGTGAGCGACGACGTGCTGGCGCAGATCGGCCGCGGCGAACTCGACGTCGGCTACTATGTCGACGCCACGCCTCAGGACCAGCTCGTCCATCACAGCTTCACCGAACGGACCATCGTCGACGGCCGCTACCAGCTGGCCCCGCTGCTTTGCTACGACTACCGGGTGATCGCACCGATCGCCTGGCGCGACCGGGTGATGGGCAAGGGCTGGGCCGAGCTCGCCGAGCTGCCCTGGCTCGCGACACCGCCGCACTCCGGCCACCGGCGGCTGCTCGACGACATCTTCCGCCCGCTCGGCGCATTGCCGAAGCGGATCGGCTACACCGACCAGGAAGAGGCGATGATCGACTTCGTCGAATCCGGCCTCTGCCTCAGCCTCGCACGCGACAACGTGCTGGCGCCGCGGATGGCGCGGCCGCATCAGTTCGTGGTCGCCGACAAGGTGAAGCTGACCTGCGATCTCTCCTTCGCCAGCCTCGCCGCCCGCCGCCAGGAGCCGGTGATCGCGCACGCCTTCGCAAGCGTGCGCGCGGTGTGGAATATCAAGCCGCCGATCGCCGGCGCCGGTCCGACGCGGACACGGAAGGTCGCGAAGAACGTGTGAGCGGCGCGCGAGCGTGCAGCTCAAGAAACGCCCCTGTCCACCTCGGCTTCCCGGACAAGACTAGCAGCGACGGAGGCGGCAGGTCAGCCTTGAGCCAATAGCAGTCCTCCGGTCTAAAAATAGCGCGATCACACCCCGCGCCGAATGACCTTCCAAGCCAGCCAACCAGCAACGAAGATTGACAGCGAGCAGAATGCTACAGTCCCCCAGACACGGAGGTCAGGGTTTGTCTCGTTCAGCCAAACTAGCGCAGCCAAGCACAGCGACGCCGGGACAGTGCACGCCTGTGTCACAACAAACCGGCGTCGCAGTACGCGCGATGCGCGGGAGCTCCAGACAAAACTTTCAACCTCGAGCCTGCGGGAAATCGCATCGACTGGCTCTTGAGGATACCACTTTGCCAGCTCGCTCATGACGGACATAAAACCCCATCCAGCAATGCCGATTAGCGCAATTCCAAGTAGGCTTAAGATGAGCGACATCCTCGCTGCTCCAGTTCCTAGTCGCCTAGCGCGTCAAACATTATAGTCCGCTCAGGGTCAAAAGCCGCCACGAGCGGGAGCCGCTGCGCCGGAAATTCCTATTCGGTGGATCGGCAGATCGTCGTGAGGCGATGACCTAGGCCGCGACGACCAGCGGTCTCGTCATCTCCGCCATCGTGGGCACCAGCGATGGCGCTTTACACTCCTGCAGAGCAAGCTCGTTGACCAGCTCGCGCAGCCTTGGCGGCAGATCGGCGTAATCGCCACGCAGGGCATGGCGCAGCCGCTCGCCAATCTCTTCGCAGATGGCGCGCGCGTGCTCGGACGCAATCGGATGGGGCTCAATCATGGACGTGGACCGCTGGCGATGACTGCGCGCCGTCCCACTGCACTTCCGCAACCACGGATCCCGCATGTGCACATGCGATCAAGACGAGGATCCGAACAATGCTGAACATGGTTCGTACTCCCTTTTCCTGTCCTTCAATAACAGCAGGACGTTGCCGCCCGATTAGGGAAACTGGTTCTCACGGCCTTTAAGGGATTGGTAAACGCGAGGTTGAGGACGGGCGGAGCCCGTTCAAGAACTCCGGACGATGTCGGCCTCGCCATCCGCGTTCCCCGTTCCGGCACCCCGGCCGATCAGGGCAGGACTCAAGGGCGCACGGCCCTGCCCAGCGCCGCGCAGTGTCCCCAATCAGGGGGACAGACGGATCGGGCGGAATCAATATGATGCGCGAGCGGACGGCGGTCCGCTATCATCGGCCGCAGATAAAAAGAACCTGCTGGGAGGATTTGCAATGAAGCTGGCCATGGCCGGACTGTTGACATTTGCGAGCGCGATCCTGATTGCGCCGGGCGCGCGTGCCGACATCAAGGTCGGCGTCGTGGTGTCCGGATCCGGACCGGGCTCGGCGCTCGGCCAGCCGCAGATGCGCACCATCGCCGCGCTGCCGAAGGAGATCGGCGGCGAGAAGGTCACCTATATCGCGCTCGACGATGAGTCCGACCCGACCAAGGGCACGCAGAATGCGCGGCGCCTCGTGATCCAGGACGGCGTCGATATCCTGATCGGCTCCTCGCTCACCCCGGTGACCATGCCGATGCTCGACGTCGCCGTGGAGAGCAAGACGCCGATCATCTCGCTCGCGGCGGCGACCGCGATCGTGCAGCCGATGGACGACCGCCGCCGCTGGGCGTTCAAGGTGGTGCCCAATGACGACCTGATGGCGGCGGCGATCCTGAAATACATCGCCAAGTCCGGCATCAAGACGCTCGGCTATATCGGCGTCTCCGACGGCTATGGCGAAGGCTACTACAAGGAGGTGTCGCGGCTCGCCCCTCAGCTCGGCCTCACCGTGACGACGCATGAGGTCTATGCGCGGGCCGACACCAGCGCGATGGGCCAGGCGCTGAAGGTGATCGCGACCAATCCGGAAGCGGTGTTCATCGCCTCCGCCGGCACGCCCGCCGTGCTGCCGCAGGAGGCGCTGCGCAGCCGCGGCTATGCCGGCAAGATCTTCCAGACCCACGGCGTGGCGTCGGAGGAATTCATCAAGCTCGGCGGCGCCAATGTCGAGGGCGCGATCTTCACCGGCGAAGCCTTCACCATCGCCGACGATCTGCCGGCGAACGATCCGTTCCGCCAGGTGCGCGACGAGTTCGTGTCGTCCTACGAGAAGGCCAACGGGCAGAAGCCGAACATCTTCGGCGCGCATCTGTGGGACGCCGTCACGCTGTTCAAGCGGGCAGCCGCGAATGCGCTGAAGACCGCAAAGCCAGGCACGGCGGAATTCCGCGCCGCGCTGCGCGACGAGCTCGAGCGCGGCAAGGACGTCTACCTGAACAACGGCCTCTCGACCATGAGCCCGACCGATCACAACGGCTATGACGAGCGTTCGGCGTTCCTGATCAAGGTCGAGGGCGGCAAGTTCCGGCTGGTGAAGTAGCGAGGGGACCGTCGGCGGCTGCGCCGTCACACCTTGCCGGCGCCGCTGCAGATACCCTTCAGCGCCTGCCATTCGGCTGGTGACAGCAGCGGCGGACCGTCGGGCCGGCTGGCGGCATCGGCCTTGTCCATGCGCGCGAGGCGGTCCTCGGTCAAGGGATGGCTGGAGACGAGCGAGAGCCCCTTGCCGCCCTCCTTGCCGGTGACGCGGAACATCAGTTCGCCCATCGGCTTGGCCGGACGGCCGAGCTTGTGCATGGTCTCGATCGCGAAGCTGTCGGCGTTGGTCTCGGCGTCGCGCGAATAGGACGACGTCACCAGCGAGCGCGAGGCGAAGATCAGCGCGCCGGAGCCGGTGACATCGCCGAACAACAGCCCGATCAGGAACGAGGTGCCGCCGTTGTGGATCAATTCGCGCATGCTGTCGCGGTGCCGGAGATGGCCGAGCTCATGCGCCAGCACGCCGGCGATCTCGTCGGGGTTCTCGGCTTTCTCCAAGAGCCCGTCGAACAGATAGACCTTGCCGCCCGGCAGCGCAAAGGCGTTCGGCACCGACGTCGCCAGCACGCCCGACTGCACCGACGTATCGAAGCCCGCGGACTGCCGCAACTTGCCGACCAGCTTCGCGAAGGCCGCCTGGCCGGCCGGATTGCTGCACGGCTTGCCGTCGAACAGCACCTTGACCTGCGCCTCCGCGACATCGCCGATGCGGCGCTCGAACGAGTCGGGCACCAGCGGCGTGAGCCGCTCGGCGGCGAGCGGCACGCCGAACAGCACCACCAGCACGATCGACACCGCGGCCGCGAGCGACCAGCCGACGATCGCGGCGACGCCCCTGCGGTTCGGCAAATCCGCCTCGAGCGTGTCGCAGCGCGCGACCAGCGCGGCGATCAGCCCGGCGTCGCGGATGTCGAGCCGCGCCAGAGGCGGTGCGGTCAGGCAGCTCAGCCGCAACAGGCCGGACGGGCTGTCGGCGCGGCGGATGTCGTGAAACGCCCAGCGCGCGAGCAGCGCGCCGTCTTCCCTGATCTCCAGCGCATCAGACAGCCTGAGCGCGACGATGCGCCGCCGGTTCGACAGGCCGTCGAAGAAGACGCCGCCGGGAGCCGGCGCCGCCGCAGAATTGGTCTGGCCGGAATCGGATTCCATGGGGCTAGAAGCCCCCGACGTCGAGGCCGTCGGCAAAGCCTTCGCCGAGCGCGTTGGCGAGTTCGCCGCGCGCGGTGACGTTGGCGGCCGCGCCGATGTTGTGCACGATGGTCGAGGACAGCACCCGGACCCAGAGATCGCGCATCAGATAGACGCGCAACACCACGTTCAGCGCCAGCGCAAAGGCGAGGTAGCCGATGCCGAGCAGCACGATCAGCGGAATGCTCTTGGCGAACGCCTCGGTCCTGAAGAAGTCCGCGATCGAGGAGCCGTCCATGCTGGCGACCAGCAAGATGCAGAGCGCGAGATATGCCGCGAACACCACGCCGAGCAGCACGACCCAGCCGATCACCTTCCAGTACAGGCCGATCAGCGCGCCGCGGCGGAGGGTGGATTCCAGCCTCACGTCGCCGAAGCGGATTCCCGACAGCCACCAGCGCCACTCGACCGCCTTGAACGCGGCATAGGCGAACGGGGCGAAGATCGTGCTGTAGAGCGCGAACGGCATCAGGACCCAGAGCCACCAGCCCCGCGCGAAGAACTCCCAGCCGCGGCCGTCGAACGAGCCTTGCAGGTCGCCGTAATAGGAGTGCCGCATCTTGTAGCGTTCGAGCGCCGCCTCGCGCCACGGCAGCGCGAGGCCGAGCGTGATCACGACCAGCACGCCCCAGAGCGAGGCCTTGAGCGCATAGACCCAGCCCGAGCCGCTCATCCAGAAGCGGACGCCGCGCCACACCGTGCGGGTCAGGCGGTAACGCCGCGCGCGATAGATCGCGAACTGGCCGAACAAATAGAAGAAGGCGACCAGCGGCAGCGAGGCGAACGCCTTGAGATGCTCCGCCTCGATACCGATCAGGAAATAGCCGAGATAGATCGGCACCAGGATCGCGAGCGCGACCAGGAAGCCGATCAGGAGCTCCTTGCCGCGGCCGGTATATTCCGGCGCGTCGCCATCGATCTGGCTGTTCGACCACAGATGACGGCGGATGTCGGTGGTGAGCCAGAACCGGTAGAAGCCGACCGTGACCAGTTCGAGCCCGGCGCCGCGCGCGACCAGGCGAAAGAACTCCTTCCGGTTCCCTGAAAACGCCACCGGCATCGGCGGCGGGGCCGGTTGCGGAGGCGGCTGCGGCGGACCCAGCGGGGTCCAGCTCATGTCGTTCACGGGATGGCTCCTGGCGGGACAATCTCTGGGTATCAAAAGCACAGATTTGTCGTCGCGAGTGTGATCCAGGTTTCACACAAGGTCGAGATCGCCGGCCGATTTTTGGCGGGATGCGGTTGGCCATGCCTTAACGGCAATGCCGGAAACCGCGCAGTCCTCGATCGACCGCCGGCGTCGAACCCCAGGGCGGCAATGACATACTTAACGATCAGGCGATCGAGGCGAAGGCGCCGCCGCAAAGCGAGGAAACCGCAGCGATGACCAGATGGATCTTGTCGGCATGCCTTCTGGCGCTCACGGCAGCTCCGGCTGCTGCCGTCGACGTGCGGCTGGATTCCTATCGCAATCCAAAGAGTGAGAATTTCCGCATCTTCAATCATATGTATCTGGACGGCGTCAGGGGCGGCCTGATGGCCTCCAATGCCTGGCTGAAACGGCATGGCGGCCAATTGTTGTTCTGCATGCCCGACGACCTCGCACTGAGCAGCGAGCAGACCGAAGAGATCATGCTCAAGTCCGCCGACAAGCGCTCGGCGAAAGGTGAGATGGTGATCGCTCTCCTGCTGCTGTGGGGGATGCAGGACACCTACCCCTGCGAAAAGCCCGCCGGCGAGAAAACCGGCAGTCAATAAACGGCACCCGCACCGTTCGCACGCCGCCGCCCGGCCAGATCAAACGCCGTTTCAAACGGGCGTGGTCGCGGCCGCGGCCCCTTCCCCACCGGAAAAGCCCGGATTCGGCCGCTTTGGCCTGACATCAATGCGGCCAAATGCGCGTCGAGAGCCCTTGCGCAAACCGCGGAATGAGAATGTAATTCGGTAAAACATGCCGCGCCGGCCATGCCCCGGCAGCTCAAACGGTTGAGGAGCCGCTCATGCATGGGACCATCGATCTCGTCGACAACACGAATCTGGACGCCGCACGCGAACGCGCCAATTCGCTTGCGCTTTCGGACTACGATCCCGGCAATCCCGAGTTGTTCAAGACCGATACCTTCTGGCCGTATTTCGACCGGCTGCGCCGCGAGGATCCGGTGCATTACTGCAAGGACTCGATGTTCGGTCCGTACTGGTCGATCACCCGCTACAACGACATCATGGACATCGAGACCAACCACTCGGTGTTCTCCTCGGCCGCCTCGCTCGGCGGCATCACCATCCGCGACGTGCCGCCGGATCTGCGCCGCGAAAGCTTCATCGCGATGGACCAGCCGCGCCATTCGGCGCAGCGCAAGACCGTGGCGCCGATGTTCACGCCGACGCACCTCGACGAGCTCGCCACCAACATCCGCAAGCGCTCGACCGAGTGCCTCGACAATCTGCCGCGCGGCGAGGTGTTCGACTGGGTCGACAAGGTCTCGATCGAGCTGACGACCCAGATGCTCGCGGTGCTGTTCGACTTCCCCTGGGAAGACCGCCGCAAGCTAACGCGCTGGTCCGACGTCGCGACCACCCTGCCCGGCGCCGGCGGCCTCGTCGCCACCGAAGACGAGCGGCAGGCCGAACTGATGGAATGCGCGAGCTATTTCGCAAGGCTGTGGAAGGAGCGCGCGAGCCAGCCGCCGAAGAGCGATCTGCTCTCGATGATGGCGCACAGCGACGCCACGCGGAACATGGACCCGAAGAACTTCCTCGGCAATCTGATCCTGCTGATCGTCGGCGGCAACGACACCACGCGCAACACGCTGTCCGGCAGCATCTATGCGCTGAGCAGGCATCCGGAGCAGTACCGCAAGCTGCGGGAGAACCCGGCGCTGATCGACAGCTTCGTGCCCGAGGTGATCCGCTGGCAGACGCCGCTCGCCCATATGCGGCGTACCGCGCTCGCCGACTACGAGTTCCGCGGCCGCCAGATCAAGAAGGGCGACAAGGTGGTGATGTGGTACGTCTCGGGCAACCGCGACGAGGAAGCGATCGAGAAGCCTTACGAGTTCCTGATCGACCGCGCCCGGCCGCGCACCCACATCTCGTTCGGCTTCGGCATCCACCGCTGCGTCGGCCTGCGGCTTGCCGAGCTGCAGCTCAAGATCATCTGGGAGGAGATCCTCAAGCGCTTCGACACCATCGAGGTGGTGGAGGAGCCGCAGCGGGTGTATTCCAGCTTCATCAAGGGCTACGAGACGCTGCCAGTGCGCATCGCCGCCTGACGCGTCGCGAGCCAACCGGGATCAAGGAACATGAACGTCCAGACCGCCATCCGTGCCGACCGGGCCGAGCTGCTGCGCCAGGCCCGCGAGGAAGCGTATTCGACACCGCTCAAGGATTTTCATCCCGGCGCGCCAAAGCTGTTCCAGAACGACACGCTGTGGCCGTGGTTCGAGCGGCTGCGCCAGGAAGAGCCGGTGCACTACTGCACCAATGCGCCGATCGAGCCGTACTGGTCGGTGGTGAAGTACAACGACATCATGCATGTCGACACCAGCCACGGCATCTTCTCCTCGGACTCCACGCTCGGCGGCATCTCGATCCGCGACGTGCCGCCCGGCTACGACTATCCGAGCTTCATTGCGATGGACCAGCCGAGGCACGCCCATCAGCGCAAGACCGTGTCGCCGATGTTCACGCCCACGCATCTCGACGAGCTGGCAAAGCTGATCCGGCAGCGCTCGGCCAGCGTGCTCGACAATCTGCCGCGCAACGAGACCTTCAACTTCGTCGAGCGCGTCTCGATCGAATTGACCACCCAGATGCTGGCGACGCTGTTCGACTTCCCCTGGGAGGAGCGGCGCAAGCTGACGCGCTGGTCCGACGTCTCCACCGCGCTGCCGAAGAGCGGCATCGTCAACTCGCCGGAGCAGCGGCGGCAGGAGATGGACGAGTGCTACGCCTATTTCTCGAAGCTCTGGAACGAGCGCGTCAACGCCCCGCCGCGCAACGACCTTTTGTCGATGATGGCGCATAGCGACGCCACGCGGCACATGGACCCCGACAATCTGATGGGCAACATCATCCTGCTGATCGTCGGCGGCAACGACACCACGCGCAACACCATGAGCGGCTCGGTGCTGGCGCTGCACGAGCATCCCGACCAGTTCAGGAAACTGAAGGAGAACCCGGCGCTGATCGACACCATGGTGCCGGAGGTGATCCGCTGGCAGACGCCGCTGGCGCATATGCGGCGCACCGCGCTTCAGGACACCGAGATCGGCGGCAAGACGATCAGGAAGGGCGACCGCGTCGTGATGTGGTACGTCTCCGGCAACCGCGACGACGAGGTGATCGATCGTCCGAACGAGTTCATCATCGACCGCCCGCGGCCGCGCATCCACCTGTCGTTTGGCTTCGGCATCCACCGCTGCGTCGGCATGCGGCTCGCCGAGCTGCAGCTTCGGATCGTCTGGGAAGAGATGCTGAAGCGCTTCGACCGCATCGAGGTGGTCGGTGAGCCGAAGCGGGTCTATTCCAGCTTCGTCCGCGGCATCGAGAACCTGCCGGTGCGGATCCCGGGCTGAAGCCAGATTGTCCTTGGCCACAAAGACGATCGGCCCTATGTCTTCCCGGGCGTGGTGGTTGATGCACCGCGTCTTACAGCTCGGGCCAGTTGACGGAACATGAACCGAAAAGAGCGGCGTGCGGCCGGGAAGCAACGGGACGCGTCCAGCAAAAACGCACCTGCCTTCGGTTCCACGGGTGTCAGCATTGGCGGCCTCGCCGCTGAGGCCAGCCGCTTCTACGGGATGCGCCGCTTCAACGAAGCGCAGGAGATCTGCCGGCAGATTCTCGCGCGCGAGCCTGGCCATGTGCAGAGCCTGAACCTTCTCGGCCTGATGGCGCAGGCTGCCGGCGATCACCGGGCTGCCGCGAAGATGTTCACCAAGGCGATTGCCTCGGACGACGTCAACGCCGCCTGCCATTACAACGCCGGTAACTCCTACCAGGCACTGGGCAATCGCAGCAAGGCGGCCGCGCATTTCAGCAAGGCGCTGGCGCTCGGCATGGACGCGAAGGCGGTCGGCTTCATCCTGCAGAGCCCGACCGTCACCAGCTATGTCGGACGGATTGCAAGCAAGTGGCCGCTACTGGTCACAAGCGCCGAATTGTTCGGCAGCGAGGGCGTCACCCCGCTCGCGAACGACCTGTTCCTGCGCTGCGCGATGGAAACGACGACGCTGGCGAGCATGCAGCTCGAGGTGCTGTTCGGATATGCGCGGGCCGAGCTGTTGCGGCTCGCGAGCAAGCCGGATCAGGATGAAGTCGACGACGATATCGTAGCCTTTGCCTGCGCGCTCGCCCGGCAGTGCTTCATCAACGAATATGTCTATGCGCAGACCGCAGCGGAAAGCGAAGGCGCGGGCGCGCTGCGCGACCGGTTGCTGCAGGACCTGGCATCAGGCGCTGCGATCACGCCGCTCACGCTGGCCGTTGTCGCCGCTTACTTCCCGCTTCATACCCTGCCCGCGGCGGACGCGCTGCTGCGCCGGGATTGGCCCGCGACCGTCGCTGGCCTGTTGCGGGTGCAGCTTCGCGAACCCCGCGAGGAGATCGAAGAGCGCACCGCCGTTGCGACGCTCACACCGATCAAGAACAGCGTGTCGGTCGACGTGATGCGCCAATACGAGGAGAATCCCTATCCGCGCTGGACCGTCAACCCGTTGACGGCCTTCGCGGCGGATCGGGCGCGGGGACGAACCGTCGCAACCGCGGACCAGCGAGCCGAACGGGATATCCTGATCGCGGGTTGCGGCACCGGCTCGCACGCGATCCAGATCGCGCAGGTCTATCCCAACGCCCGCCTGCTCGCGGTCGACATCAGCAGGACCAGCCTCGCCTATGCGCGCCGCAAGACGCGGGAGCTCGGCTTGCGCAACATCGACTATGCGCAGGCGGACATCCTGGAATTGGCCTCGATCGATCGCAGCTTCGACAGCATCGAGTCGGTCGGCGTGCTGCATCATCTTGCCGACCCCTTGGCCGGCTGGCGCGTGCTGGTCTCGCTGCTGCGGCCGGGCGGCACGATGCGCATCGGGCTCTACAGCGATCTGGCGCGCCGCGTCATCGTCGAGGCCCGCGATCGCATTGCGGCGCGCGGCTATCGCGCCACCGCCGACGACATCAGACGCTGCCGGCAGGACATCTTCCGCGAAGCCGACAAATGGAAATCGCTGATCGGCGCGAAGGATTTCTACAGCATGAGCGGCTGCCGCGATCTGCTGTTCAACGTCATGGAACACCGGCTGACAATTCCGGCGATCGCGGCATTCCTCAGCGAACACGGCCTGACGTTTGGGGGATTCGAGCCGTTTGACGACCCGGCGGTGCTCGAACAATTCCGCAAGAAGTTTCCCGGCGCGGCCGACGAGACCGATCTCGATCAGTGGCACCGCTTCGAGGTCGATCATCCCGAGACGTTCTGGGACATGTACGTGTTCATGGCGGGCAAGAGCGCACGCTGACGGCAAGCTGCTGGAGCGTGAGGAGATGAGGTCGAATAGCGGCCGCGATGGCACCGCGCTCCCTCTCCCCGTTCTTACGGGGAGAGGGTTGGGGTGAGGGGCACTCTCCGCATAAGCGGTGATAGCTGTGTTTGCGGAAACTCCCCCTCACCCGGAACGCATCTAGCGATGCGTTCCGACCTCTCCCCGCACGCGGGGCGAGGTGAGCGGAGTTGGCCGCTCGATTCAGAGTAACCTCTCTAGCGCGCGTGCTGGCCCTTGTTGGTCGGCAACGGGCAATTGGTGCAGACGCGGTCGTCGCACATCCGGCAGATCGTGAAGCGATCCATTTCGGATGTATCCTGCCTCGCCAGCAGCTCGCGGATCAGCGTTGCAAGCTGCTTCCTCTCGGCGGCCGACAGTACGTCCAGCAGCGACGTCACGGCCGAAATCCGCGACGCCAGCAGTTCGTTGCGGGACGCGGCGCCCGATGCCGTCAGGTGCAAGGCGACCTCGCGGCCGTCCTTGCCGGCCCGGCGTTCGACAAGCCGATCCGAAACCAGCCGATCGACCAGGCGGACCGTTCCGGAGTGCGACAGGCCAAGGATCCGCCTCAGCTTGTCGTTGGTCATGCCCTGGCCATAGCCGATGACGATGAGCGCCGCGGGCGTTTCGCCGCCGCGACCGACGACCTCGCGCGCGCCTTGCTCGATACGATCCATGACGGCGAGCGACAGCGCGCCCAGCAGATTAGCGATTCCGTGTTCCATGCCGGGAATAATATGTGCGCTGCGCACAAAAAACAACTTGACCATATATGTGCGCTGCGCACATATTTGCCCGGGAGCGCAACGACGACACAAATGGAGAGCAGCGATGACGACCCGAAGCACCGCACTGGCAACGCGTGACGCCGCCGGCAGCGAACCCGCCCTGAAATACGTGCAGGCCAACGGCGTGCGATTTGCCTATCTCGAACAAGGCAGCGGACCGCTCGTCATGTTCATGCATGGCTTTCCCGACAACGCCTGGTCGTACCGAAAGCAGCTGCAGGTGTTCGCGGATGCCGGCTATCGCGCGGTCGCGCCGTTCCTGCGCGGCTATGCGCCGACCGAGATTCCGGCCGACGGCATCTTCGATCCGATCGCGCTGGGCCAGGATCTCGAAGCGTTGATCGCGGCGCTGAGCGACGACGGACGGGCCTACGTCGTCGGCATGGATTGGGGCGGCACGTCAACCTTCCAGGCACTGGCCACGGCGCCGTCGGCGATCAAGGCCGCGGTGGTCATGAACACCGCGCACCCGATCACAATCCCAAGCCTCCGGAGCGATCCCGATGCCGTTCGATCGGTTTTCCATGTCTATTTCTTCACGGTGCCTGGCGCTCACTCGGCGGTCAACATCGAGGGACTTCCCTTCGTCGACTACCTTTGGAAGCTGTGGTCGCCAACCCTGCAGAACGACGAGCATCTCCGCTCGGTCAAGGAGACGCTCAGCTCTCCCGGCACCATGAAGGCGGCGCTGAAATACTACAATGGCCTGGTCGATGCGGGAGTTGCGGGCCGGCTACCGATCAACGACATGCATACACCGACGCTGACAATCTATGGCGGCAACGATCCGACGGCGCGGTATTCGATCAAGGAAGAGCCGCTCTTCAAGGGACCACATCGGCGCATCGTCCTGCCCGATGTCGGCCACTTCCCGCACCTTGAGCGTGAGGCCGAGGTCACAGGTCTGATCATGGACTGGTTCACAACGCACGCCGCCGACTGAACGGACGCCACCACCTGCGGCCGCTTCAGCCACACCATCCTTCGAATTCTCTGACCAGGAGTGCGCGCAATGGACGCCACGACACAGCAGCAATATGCCGAGGCATTTCACCGACTTCACAAGCAGGGCGATCCGATCGTCCTGTTCAACGCCTGGGACGTCGCCACCGCCAAGGCGATCGCGAAGGCCTCGCCGGCGGTGGCGACCAGCAGCGGCGCGGTCGCATCCGCGCTCGGCTACGCCGACGGCGAAAATGTCCCGCTCGACATCGTGGAAGGCCTGGTCTCGCGGATGACCGCGTCGGTGCCGGTTCCGGTGTCGATCGATCTGGAGGCGGGGTATGGCGACACGCCGGATGCCGCCGCGCATTCGGCGGCGATGATCCTGAAGGCTGGCGCGATCGGCATCAATATCGAGGACGGGCTTGTTGGCGGAAAGCGGCAGCTCGTCGCTCCGGAGCAGCATGCCGCGAAGATCAGAGCGGTGCGGGACGCCGCGCAAAAACTCGGCGTTCACCTCTTCATCAATGCGCGAACCGATCCGTTTCTGCTGAAGTTCGGCTCGCCCGAGCAATGTCTGGATGAGGCGGCGCGACGTGCGACGGTCTATGCCGATGCCGGCGCTGATGGAATCTTTGTGCCGGGCCTCTCCGACCTTGCACTGATCGAGAGGTTGGTTCAGCTGACGCCCCTGCCCGTCAATATCATGGTGACGCAAGGCGTGCCCGAAATCGGCGAGCTCGCCCGTGCCGGTGTTCGCAGGGTGAGCCTTGGGCCGTGGCCGATGATGGCGGCAATGCGTGTGATCGGACAGGCGGCAGCCGCGGTCGCCACGAGCAAGCAATACGGCACGTTTCTACAGCCCGACAGTTGAGCCCGTGAGCGCACGCGATGACACGGTCCGGCCGGACCATTCAGTCCGCGCCGGCCGGACTACCAGGCTCATGAAGGAATGACTCACTCGATCACTTCGTCTGCGCCGCTGACGACTGAAGCAGAGAACTCGTGGCCAAGCAGTTTGGCGGTCTTCAGGTTGATGACGAATTCGACCTTGGTGACCAGCTGGACCGGAAGATCGGCAGGCTTCTCACCCTTCAGAACCCGGCCGGCGTAGACGCCCGCGCGTCGATGCGACTGCACAAAATCTCCGCCATAGCTCATCAAGCCTCCGGCTGTCGGGAAATCCCGGGTCTGCGTGATTGCGGGAACACGATACTTCAGTGCGAGATCGGCCAATCGCCGGCTGCGAAATGCAAAATAGGGATCGGAGGTGAAAACAAGCGCGTTTGTCGAATCTCTCTCTACGGAAGCGAATACGGCTTCGAACTCCTCCTCCTTGCTTGCCCTCGATATCTGCAGATGGACCCCTAAAGTTTCGGCAGCGGCCTGAAGCCTCTGCAGTTGCGAGCTAGCGGTTGGACTTGTCGGGTTGGTCACGACCCCCAACGTTTTCACCGCCGGCAGAAGTTCGTGCATCAACTCGAGCCGCTTCGGCGACACGTCGACGCTCAGGCTCGAGATTCCCGTGATGTTGCCTCCCGGCCGCGACAGGCTGTCCACCACACCCAGCTGAACGGGGTCGCCGCCCATCTCGAAGACGATTGTCTTGGTGACGCCGGCAGCCTTGGCGGCGAGCGCGACGGGCGCGCCGCCGGGCGCAACCACCACATCGACGTCGCGCGCGATCAATTCGCCGGCCAGTGCAGGTAACCGGGCATATTGCCCGTTGGCCCACCGATACTCGATCGCAACATCGCGGCCCTCGACAAAGCCGGCTTCACGAAGTCCCTGGTGGAAAGCGTTCAGCCGGCTGCCAAACAACTCCGGCGATTCCGGACAAAGATAGCCGATCACAGGCATCGACGGCTTCTGCGCCCGCGAGGATGTGGTCCAGGCCGCGGCGGCGGCCATCAACAACAGGACCTCGCGCCGGCTGCCGCGTCCGTGGGATGTGGCTGCACGAGAGTGAGCGCAACTCATGCTCTATCGACCCGCTGGCGTTCGCCGTCGGCGGAAGTATATCCCACGATCCGAAACCAGTCGCCAATGGACTGCACCGAGCCGCTCCGGTCTAGATCGGCCGACGCACATCAAAAAGATATTCCGAACACCGGAATGGCGTCATCGAAGCCCTTGATTTGGCGACTGCCGATATCTTCCAGGGAGCGCTTGCCTCTCACGCTTGCGGCGGTCCCTGCATCCATCAGGATTTCCCGATCTGCGGCAGATGCGCACAGGCGGGCGGCGAGATTCACGACACTGCCGATGGCCGTGTAATCGAGCCGGTCTTCGTAGCCGATCCGCCCAACCGTCGCCGATCCACTGGCAAGCCCTATTCCAAAGCCAACCTGGTAGCCCCGCGACCGCCAGCCGCCGATCAAGCCCTGCACGCGCTTCTGCATTTCGGTCGCAAGGTCGACGGCTCTCAGCGCCGGCTCCTCGACCGGCACGGGTGCGTTCACCAGCACCATCAACCCGTCTCCCGAGAAGCTGATGAGCGTTGCTTCGAACCGCGAAATGACCCTGCCCAGAACCTCATAATATTCGGACAGCACGCTCATGACTTCCTCGGGAGCGACGCCTGCGGAAAACGCGGTGAATCCGCGCAAGTCACAGAACACAACGACGACGTCGGTGCGGCGGCCATCCAGCACGCTGTCATCGCCGGCACGATCGACGAGATCGGCGACTTGGGGCGCGAGAAACCGCTTGAGCTTCGCGATCCGCTCCTGGTGCTGCTGCGCCAGCGCGAGCTCGCCCGCCATCCTGTTGAAGCTGCTTGCCAGACGCTGAAATTCGTCCCCGGTCTGGATCGAAATGCGGTGCTCGAACGATCCGGCGCCGATCCGCTCCGTCCCCTCCTCGAGCAGCCTGATCGGCTCGGTCATCCGGTGCGCGAATGCATAAGCGAGCAGCCCCGCAAATACGGTGCTGCCTGCGAGAAGCACTGTGGTCCGTCGCAACGCGGCATAGATCGGGGCGTAAGCCTCGGAGAGCGGCTGCGCCACCACGACGGTCCAATCGGGACCCGCCACAGGAGCCGCGCGGGCGGCAACCGGACGTCCCTGTCCGTCGCGGCCCGTTGCAAAGCCCGCTCCCGGGCCGATCGCGTCGCGAATGGTGCGAAACGGCTGAGAGGTTGTTTCTTCCAGCCCGCGGAGGACGAGGCTGATGTCGGGATGGGCAATGAGGCGGCCCGGCCGGTCCAGCACGAAGGCGAGGCCCGTCTCTCCCACCTTGATCGCCGATACGACATCCCAGATCAGCTTGAGATTGACTTCGGCGATGACTGCGCCGACCGCGGATCGGTTACCCACGAGCGCAATGGTCAAATACGGCTCTGAGCCTCTGTTGTAGCTGACATCGCTGAACCAAACCTGGCGCGCGTGGGCGCCGACCAGCGCAGGTTCAGCCGATCGGTCGATACGACTTTCAATTCGATTGAGGCCGACCCGTGAGACGTAGAGACGCTCCAACCCATTGTTGTCGATCAGTGTCAGGCTGACGACGGCCGGCGCTTGACGAAACAGACGCAACGCATCGGTTCGGCGATCCTCATCGGCCTCGTTGGTCCAGGGAAGCTGGACCAGCCAGCCGAGCTGGCTTGCAATGTCGGAGATGAAGTTATGAATTTCAGCGGCCGCGGAAGTCGCCTGAACACCAAGCAACTGGTCCAGCCTTGCGCGCTGATCGCGGTAACCGAACCAGGCTTCGATCGACCCGTTGATCACGAGCGGAAGCGCGACGGCCAGGAACAGCGCGAGAAAATACTTTGGGAAGAGGCCGCGAAACCGATCTCGGACAATCATGCCCTGATCCCTGAAAATGCGACGGATATATCGATATGCGAAATGAAGCCTTGAAAATGAAGCCCGGCGCTGCCGCCAACCGGCATCTTCTAGCATAGAGCATCGTTTTAGGCCGTAATGGGGCTGTTGCTCGACCCGACCAAAGGACGCAGCCGGCTCCGGCCGCCATTTCGCTTGCGTCGGCCCTGCAAAACCCTGGCCCTATAAAATTCCGGCATAGCTGGGCGAGCCAGATGCGAAGAGAATAAACCCGTGACCTGGCTTAAAGCCAGCGGTGTGAGGACGCGCCAATGCGCGTCCCTTGTATTGACGCGTTTTTCTTCGCGAACCGGTACCCGGTTCGTTCGAAAACGCTACCGCCGAGGCCATGATGGACCAGATTGCCGTTCACCAGGACAGCGCGACCAGCCGGGACTGGCCGGTTGCGATCTACCGCACGCTGAAGAGCTTCGGCGTGGCGCAGGTGTCCTACGTTCCCGATGCGGGACATTCCAAGCTGATCAAGCTGTCGCACGCGGATGCCGACATCAAGACCACGGTGCTGACGACCGAGGAAGAGGGCGTGGCGCTTTCGGCCGGCGCCTGGCTCGGCGGCGATCGCGCGGTGCTGTTGATGCAATCGAGCGGCGTCGGCAATTGCGTCAACATGCTGTCGCTGATGGCGAGCTGCCGTTTCCCGCTGCTCACGCTGGTGACGATGCGCGGCGAATGGGCCGAGTTCAATCCCTGGCAGATTCCGATGGGCCGGGCGACGCCGCAGGCGTTCGAGATCATGGGCACCACGGTGCTGCGGCTGGAGAACCCTGACGATGCCGAGGAGGTGATCTCGGCGGCCGCCTCGCTCGCCTATGACGGCGACCAGCAGGTCGCGGTGCTGATCTCGCAGCGGATGATCGGCCGCAAGAAGTGGACCAAGGAGACGCACTGATGTCGGCATCAACAGGTACTCTCGATCGCCGCGCCGCCGTGAAGGCGCTGCTCGCCGACCGCGGCGAGCTGCTCGTGATCTCCGGGCTCGGCTCCTCGTCCTATGACGTGTTCGACGCCGGCGAGCATCCCGGCAATTTCTATCTGTGGGGCGCGATGGGCGGCGCCGCGATGGTCGGGCTCGGCCTCGCGCTGGCGCAACCGAAGCGCCCGGTGCTCGTGATCACCGGCGACGGCGAGCAGCTGATGGGGATCGGCAGCCTGCTGACGATCGCGACCAAGCAGCCCGGCAATCTCTCGATCGCGGTGCTCGACAACGGCCATTTCGGCGAGACCGGCATGCAGCCGAGTCACTCGGGCCTCGGCGCCAAGCTCGAAGTGATCGCTGATGGCGCGGGCATCGGCAATGTCTGTGAGATCGCCGACATGGCCGGCATCGAGAAATTCCGTACCAGCCTGCGCGATCTCGGCGGCGGCCCGCGGCTGGCGCGCATTCGCATCGCGGCCGGCGAAGTCGAGCGCGCGCTGCCGCCGCGCGACGGCACCTATTTGAATAACCGCTTCCGCGGCCATCTCGGCTTCAAGGTGAGCTGAGAGCAGAATGCGTGCGACCCCGTCATTGCGAGCGAAGCGAAGCAATCCATCGCGCAGCATTCGCGGACGGATGGATTGCTTCGTCGCTATCGCTCCTCGCAATGACGGAACTCAGGCGAGCTGGATATCCCAGAGCCCCTCGGCGCGCAGCGCGGCGACCTCGTCGCGCAACAGCTTCGCGATCAGCGCCATCGCGTTGGAGCCGGGATGCTCGACCGGCGAGGCCAGCGTCAGCTCGCGCCGCGGCGCCGGCCGCGCGATGGCGGCGGTCTCGAGCCGGCCCTCCGCCACCTCGGCGCGCACCGAGGACGGCGGCAGCAAGGTATATCCGAGCCCCTCCTCGACCAGGCTGGTCAGCACGCGAAACGAATCCGCCTCGAGCTTGACGTCGAGATCGATCTTCTTTTTGGCCGCGGCATGTTCGAGCAGCGCACGGAGGCCGTGCGAATGACTTGGCAGCACCAGGCGCTGGCGCATCAGCCAGCCGAAGTCGACCTGCTTCTTCGGCTTCAGCCCGCTGCCGCGCGGGCCGACCGCGACGATGCTGTCGCGGCCGAGACTCTGCACCGCCAGATGCAGATCGACCGACGGGCCATAGATCACGGCAAGGTCCATCTCGCCGCGATGCAGCCACTCGATCAGATGGCCGCTGTAGCTCTCGACGATGCAGAGGGAGATGCCGGGATAGCGCTCCACCGTGCGCCGCGCCAGCCGCGCCGACAGCACGCAACTCACCGTCGGCACCAGCCCGAGCACGACGCGCCCGGACGGTGCACCGCCGGCGGACTGGATGTCGTCGCGGATCTGGTCGATCTGCCGCACGATACCGCTGGTGCGCGTCAGCAGCAGCCGGCCGGCGTCGGTCAGCACCATGCCGCGGCCGTTGCGCGTGAACAATTCGGTGCGCAGCTCGTGTTCCAGCAGCTTGATCTGCCGGCTCAGCGCCGGCTGCGCGACCCGCAAGGTATCGGATGCCTTGCTCAGGCTCCCGAGTTCCGCGACGCACGCAAAGGTCCTAAGCTGGCGGAAATCCATACTTGCCAATCCTGGAAGGCAGGTTCATACGCTATAACAAAACAGCATAGGGAGTTTACCGGGGCCCCACAACAGCGGGCGTTTTCTTCACGCGAACCGATTTCCGCTTCGCTCGAACACGCTCTGGCGCAACCTCTCGGCAAGACGAAACAATGACCGCACACGATCAACACATCGACGACCATTCCGACATCCGCGACGCCGTGGCAAAACTCTGCGCGCAGTTTCCCGGCGAATACTGGCGCAAGCTCGATCGCCAGATGGCCTATCCGAAGGAGTTCGTCGATGCGCTGACGGAGGCCGGCTATCTCTCGGTCTTGATCCCCGAGGAATATGGCGGCGCCGGCCTGAAGCTGTCGGCGGCGGCGGCGATCCTGGAAGAGATCCAGCGCGCCGGCTGCAATGGCGGCGGCTGCCACGCCCAGATGTACACGATGGGCACCGTGCTGCGGCACGGCAACGACGCGCAGAAGGCGAAATATCTGCCGAAGGTCGCGACCGGCGAGTTGCGGCTCCAGGCGTTCGGCGTCACCGAGCCGACCAGCGGCACCGACACGTCGTCGCTGAAAACCTTCGCGCGCCGCGAGGGCGACCATTACGTCGTCAACGGCCAGAAGATCTGGACCAGCCGCGCCGAATATTCCGACCTGATGGTCCTGCTGGCGCGCACCACGCCGAAGGAGCAGTCGAAGAAGCGCACCGACGGTCTCTCGGTGTTCATCGTCGACATGCGCGAGGTGAAGGGCAAGGGGCTGGAGATCCGCCCGATCCGCACCATGATGAACCACGCCACGACCGAAGTGTTCTTCACCGACATGAAGGTGCCGGCGGAGAATCTGATCGGCGAGGAAGGCAAGGGTTTTCGCTACATCCTGTCCGGCATGAACGCCGAGCGCATCCTGATCGCCGCCGAGTGCGTCGGCGACGCGAAGTGGTTCATCGCCAAGGCCACCAACTACGCCAAAGAGCGCAGCGTGTTCGGCCGGCCGATCGGCCAAAACCAGGGAATCCAGTTCCCGGTCGCCAAGGCCTACGCTTCGATGCGTGCGGCCGAATTGATGGTGAAGGAAGCCACCCGCAAATACGAAGCCGGGCTCGACTGCGGCGCCGAGGCCAACATGGCCAAGATGCTGGCGGCGGATGCGTCCTGGGAGGCCGCCAATGCCTGCGTGCAGACCCATGGCGGCTTCGGCTTTGCCGAGGAATACGACGTCGAGCGCAAATTCCGCGAGACCCGGCTCTACCAGGTGGCGCCGATCTCGACCAACCTGATCCTGTCCTACGTCGCCGAGCACGTGCTCGGCATGCCCCGCTCCTACTGAGTTGCTTGATCATGCTGCCGCTTGAGGGATTGACCGTCATCGCCGTCGAGCAAGCGGTTGCCGCGCCGTTCTGCTCGTCACGCCTCGCCGACGCCGGCGCCCATGTCATCAAGATCGAGCGGCCCGAGGGCGATTTCGCCCGCGGCTACGACGCCGCGGCGAAGGGCCAGAGCAGCTACTTCGTCTGGCTGAACCGCGGCAAGGATTCTGCCGTGGTCGACCTCGCCACCAAGGAAGGCCGCGCGCAGCTCGAGACGCTGATCGCCGACGCCGACGTGCTGCTGCAGAACCTCAAGCCCGGCTCGATGGACAAACTCGGCTTCTCGCGCGAGCGGCTGCGCAAGGATTACCCGAAGCTGATCATGTGTACGATCACCGGCTATGGCGACACCGGCCCCTATGCCGACCGCAAGGCCTATGACCTGTTGATCCAGGCCGAGAGCGGCCTTGCCTCGATCACCGGCGGCCCCGAGGGCGCCTCGCGCGTCGGCATGTCGATCGTCGACGTCGCGACCGGCGCCACCGCGCATGCCGCGATCCTCGAGGCGCTGATCGGCCGCGGCCGCACCGGAGACGGCGCCGACATCCGGATCTCGATGTTCGACGTGATGGCCGACTGGCTCACCGTGCCGCTGCTCAATGCCGAGGACGGCAAGTCGCCGAAGCGGATCGGCCTCGCCCATCCCTCGATCGCGCCCTATGGCGTGTTCCGCTCGAAGGACGGCAAGGAGATCCTGATCTCGATCCAGAGCGAGCGCGAGTGGAAGACGCTGTGCGCCAAGGTGCTGGACCAGCCCGGCCTGCCCGACGATCCGCGCTTTGCCAACATGGTCGAGCGCGTGCGCAACCGGGTGCTGACCGACGGAATCGTCAGCGACAGCTTCGGCAAATTGACGCGCGAGGAATTGCTGGCGAAGCTTGCCGAGGCCGACATCGCCTTTGCCGAGGTCAACAGCATGGACGACCTCGCGAAACATCCGCATCTGCGTCGCATCGAGGTCGACACGCCGAACGGCAAGGTCAGCTATCCGGCGCCGGCCGCGATCGTGGTCGGCGAGGACAGGCACTACGGCAAGGTGCCCGCGATCGGCGAACGCACCAGACGTTCCTGAAATCCCTCCTGCCCGGGCAACACAATCATGAGCGACAAACTCGACCTCGATCATCTCCGCCAATGGATCGGCAAGACCACGGAGGCCTCCGACGTCGTCACCAAATATCTCGTGATGGGGCTGCGCGCGACGCTGTTCCAGGAGGTCGGCGAGCCGAAGGCCGGTGACGCCGCGCCGTGGACCACGCACTGGTGCCTGGCGCAGCCGGTGTTTCCGATGTCGCAGCTCGGCCCCGACGGCCACCCGACCCGCGGCGGCTTCCTGCCGCCGGTGCCGCTGCCGCGCCGGATGTGGGCCGGTGGCGAGCTCGAATTCTTCGACAGCTTGCGCATCGGCGATGAGGCCAAACGCACCTCGAAGATCGTCGACGTCACGGTCAAATCAGGCTCGACCGGCACGCTGTGCTTCGTCTCGGTCAATCACGAGGTGACGACCTCGCGCGGGCTTGCGGTGCGCGAGCGGCAGGACATCGTCTATCGCGAGATGACGAGCACGCAGGGCGCTGCGCCGGCCAAGGCGCCGCCGCCTCCGCCGGTCGCGCAGCATCGCGAGAGCCACGTCTCCGACCCGGTGCTCTTGTTCCGCTACTCGGCGCTGACTTTCAACGGCCATCGCATTCATTACGACCGCGACTACGTCACCAAGGTCGAGGGCTATCCGGGCCTGATCTTCCACGGCCCGCTGCAGGCTTCCTTCATCGTCGAGTTCGCCGCCAGGCTGCGCGGCGGCAAGCCGCCGAAGAAGCTCGCCTATCGCGGCGTGCAGCCGCTGTTCGAGGGCAGCGAGTTCTCGATCAATGCCAGCGACAAGGACGGCGGCATGGAGCTGTGGACCGCGAATGCCGAGGGCCAGCCGACCATGAAGGGCACGGCGACCTGGTAACGCGCGAGCACGACGCCTGTCATAACGCGAGGGAATAAAGAGGCGCTTTCATCAGCGCCTCGTATTCCTTATTGTGATCGCGTTCATCCCTGGATCGCAGATCATGAGTCGCTTCTGGAGTTCGGTCGTCCACAATCTGTCGCCATACGTGCCCGGCGAGCAGCCGAAGATCGACGGCCTTATCAAGCTCAATACCAACGAAAACCCCTACCCGCCGTCGCCGCGCGCGGTGGCGGCGATCACAGCGAACACGGATCGCCTGCGGCTCTATCCGGACCCACGCGCAACCGCGCCGCGTGAGGCGATCGCGAGGCGCTACGGCGTCACGGCGGACGAGGTGTTCGTCGGCAACGGCTCGGACGAGGTACTGGCCCACGCTTTCCCGGCGCTGCTGAAACACGACGCGCCGCTGCTGTTTCCCGACATCACCTACAGCTTCTACCCGGTCTATTGCCGCCTCTATGGCGTCAGCTACGAGACCGTGCCTCTCGACGCCGCGATGCGGGTGAACCTTGCCGACTACCGGCGGCCCGGCAGCGCCATCCTGCTATGCAATCCGAACGCACCGACCGGCACCGCGCTGCCGCGCTCTGCGATCGAGGCGCTGCTCGCCGAGCATCCCGACCGGCTGGTGGTGGTCGACGAGGCCTATGTCGACTTCGGCGCCGAGAGCGCCGTGCCGCTGGTCGCGCGCCACGACAATCTGCTCGTCATCCAGACGCTCTCCAAATCGCGCGCGCTGGCCGGCTTGCGCGTCGGCTTCGCCATCGGCCAACGCCCGCTGATCGAGGCGCTGGAGCGGGTCAAGGACAGCTTCAACTCCTATCCGCTGGACTGCTTCGCGATCGCCGGCGCGGTCGCCTCAATCGAGGACGAGGCGTGGTTCGAGGAGACGCGGCAACGCATCATCCGGAGCAGAGAGGCGCTGGTCCGCAGCCTCATTGAGCTGGGCTTCGAGGTGCTGCCGTCGCAGGCGAATTTCGTGTTCGCCCGCCATCCCAGCCATCGCGGCGCCGATCTCGCCGCAAGGTTGCGCGAGCGCGGCGTGCTGGTGCGGCATTTCCAGAAGCCGCGGATCGAGGACTTTTTGCGCATCACGGTCGGCACCGACGATGAGTGCGGCCGCCTGCTCGGCCTGCTGCGCGGCATGGTCTGATAGCCGTTCACCGACGACGCAACTTGCGATCGACGGCGCCAACCTGCATAGTGACCGCGCGTTGGGATGCACGGTTCTCCGGGAAGGAGCGGTCATGCAATTTGCGATCGGCGACGCAACCGTCGACGTCATCGTCGACGACGACGATTTCGGCCTTCCGCTCGCCGAATTCCTGCCCGGATACGATCGCCGCGTGATCGAGGCACATCGCGCCACGCTGGAGCCGGTGTTCATCGATCTCGCCCGGGGCGTCGCGAAACACGCGATCCAGAGTTTTGTGGTGCGAACCGGCGGCCGAACGCTGCTGATCGACGCTTGCATCGGCGAGCACAAGGACATCCCCGAGATTCCGGCCTGGCATCGGCGCCGCGGCAGCGGCTTCCTCGACCGGTTGCGCGCGTGCGGCGTCGACGCGGCCGGCATCGACGTCGTATTCTGCACCCATCTGCATGTCGATCACGTCGGCTGGAATACACGCCAGAACAACGGCCGCTGGCAGCCGACCTTTCCCAACGCGCGGTATCTGTTCGGCCGCCGCGAGCTTGCCGACTGGATGACGCAGCATGATGCCGGGCGTGCCCCGCCGATCCACGCCCGCGCCCTGGAGCAGAGCGTCATCCCGATCGTCGAGGCAGGCCGTGTCGATCTGGTCGACGATGGCCATCAGTTGGGACCGGGCCTGCGGCTGGTCCCGCTGCCGGGCCACACCAGCGGCCAGATGGGGCTGATGGTAGACTACGCACAACATCGCGCGATCTTTTGCGGCGATGCCGTGCACAATCCGGTGCAGATCTTCCAGCCCGATCTGTCGACATCATCCTGTGCCGACCCACAGCTCGCGCGCGAGACGCGGATGAGGATCCTGGCAGAGGCCGCGGACAGCGGCCGCCTCGTCATACCCGCCCACTTCCGCGGCCCGCGCTGTGCCCATGTTCGTCGGGACGGCGGTGGCTACGCGCCGGTGTTCGATGCGCGGCATGGGTAAGATGCAACACCCGGCGCCACAGCTCACCGCGTGAAAGCCGGTGTATCATCCGGCCCCTTGGAACCGAATGCCGGCTTGCGCGTTCCCCGCCCTGACGGAGGACGCCATGCTTAGAGACGAACAGGTCGCGGTTCTCTGCGACATCGCCCAATCCATTGCCTTCGCCGACGACGTGCAAGGCGAAGTCGACCGGCTCATCAGGGAGGGATACGTCGCTAAGGACGGCGACCTCTACGAGCTGACGCCGAAGGCCGAGAAGGTTTTGTCCGAGCGCGGTGCCTGCCTCAAGGCGTGACGCCGCCTACCCGGCCGGCATACACCACGTCCGGCAACCTTGGCGCCGAGCGCGGCGGTCCGTTCGCGAAACTGCGCGATCGATTGCGCCGCCATGACGGATACTCCTGTTTGATCCTTCACTCCGGCAGCGGGCTCCCGGCCTGTTCGCGCACGATGTAATCGGCGTACCAGTCCGGCCAGTTCACATCGTGGCCGCCGGTTCGCTTCTCGTGCTCGCCATGTGCGGCTGCCGCGCGCCGCAGCGCGGCGGCCAGATCGGTCGATGAGGTGAACGTCGTGCTAATTCCGTCGACGCGTCCGGGCAGACGCTGCGTCACCTGCTGCAGCAGCCAGACATTGCCGTCGGGATCGTTGAAGGTCGCCAGCGAACCGTAGCTCGGCCGCTCCGGATCGGGTCCCGTGATGCGACCCGCCGCCCCGCGATGAAACACCTCGCTGACATCGACGCCACGCGCGATCAGCTCGGCACGCGCCGCCTCGATGTCGTTCACGATCAGGAAGCGCGGCAACGCGGATCCCTTGTCGAGATGGATCGAGGTCGGCGAGCCCGGCGGCGTCAGCTGCAGCGCCCGGGACCCGTCCGCCCTGACGAAATCGGCGTCGAGCCGCCAGCCGAGATTTTCATAGAAGCGCTTGGCGCGGTCGACATCGGACACGGGGATCACCACGACCTCGAGCTTCATGTCGATACCCGGTTTCTTGCTTTCGGTACTCATGGCGCGCTCCTTGAAATGTGAGGGACCGGGCGGAAAAGCCCGTTGCACCCACCTTGACGATAGCCCATATTGCTATGAAAATCATAGCAACAATGCCGGATGAAGAAAACGTGATGGCAAGGCCAAAGGGCGACCCTGCTGACCAAACGCTGTGTCCGGTGGCGCGCGCGGAGACTGCGGTGGGCGACCGCTGGACGGTGCTGGTGCTGCGCGAGCTGTTCGCACGCAACCATCGCTTCGAGGAGATTCAGGCCCATACCGGCGCGACCCCGCAGATGCTCACCGCGCGGCTTAAGAAGCTGGAGGCGGACGGACTGGTGACGCGGCGCGTCTACAACAAGCGGCCGCTGCGCCACGAATATCATCTGACGGAGAAGGGCGCGGCGTTCTTCCCCGTCATGTTTGCCCTGCGCGCCTGGGGCGAGACCTGGTGCAAATCACCCAGGGACGGTCTTTCCATGAACTATACGCACCTCGTCTGCGGCAAGCCGGCCGGGCTCGGTCCGGTCTGCCAGTCCTGCGGCAAGCCGCTACATTGGGCGAACATGGTCGCGGAGCGAACGCCCAAATACCAGAGAGAGCGCGATGCGCGCTGGGAGGCCTTCAAGGCGGCCCGCTGAACGCACCGACCTCGCCGGCGCAAGCGGACGATGCCCGTTCGCACCGTCGTACATCCCGATCACGCGGGGCCGAGCCTCGCACAACACAGGAGACCACCATGCCATTCGTTCGCATCGACCTGAAGCGCGGCAAGTCCGCCGAATATCGCAAGACCCTGGGCGAGATCGTCTACAAGGCGATGCGCGAGGTGATCAACGTGCCGGAGAATGACAAGTTTCAGGTCATCACCGAGCACGACCGTAGCGACCTGAACTACGCCGACAACTATCTCGGCAACACCTACAGCGACGACCTCATCTTCATCCAGATCACCATGAATGCCGGGCGTACGGTCGAGATGAAGAAGGCGTTCTACAAGCGGATCGTGGACGACTATCAGAGCCAGCTGCAGGGACGGCCGGACGATGTCGTCATCAATCTGGTCGAGGTCGCCAAGGAGAACTGGTCGTTCGGCCACGGCATCGCCCAATACGCGAGCTGAACGCAGAACAGGAATGCGCCGGACGGACGGCCGCTTGCCCGGCGGCTTGCCGTCCGCAGCTTGCGGCCGGCGTCGCCAGCACGCATAGTGCCGCCCGTGCACGAACAACAACAAAGAGGGAGGCAACCATGAGGACGATCGCAGCCGCGCTGTGCGCGCTCACGCTGATCGCAACCGGTGCGCAGGCACAGACGCTCAAGGACTTCATGGCTGTTGTCATGAAGAAATGGACCGCGCCGTTCGAGCCGTTCCAGCTCATCGACAATATCTACTATGTGGGCACTGACGGGATCGCGGTCTACATCATCAAGACGTCGCAAGGGCTGATCCTGATGGACACGGCGATGCAGCAGTCGACCGGCATGATCAAGGACAACATCGCCAAGCTCGGCTTCAAGGAGGGCGACATCAAGATCATCCTCAACACTCACGCCCATCTCGACCACACCGGCGGCTTTGCCGAGATCAAGAAGGAGACCGGTGCGCAACTGATCGCCGGCGAGCGCGACAAGCCCCTGCTCGAGGGCGGCTATTATCCGGGCGACGAGAACAACGCCGATCTTGCTTTTACGCCGGTGAAGGTCGACCGCACCGTCAAGGAAGGCGACAAGGTGACGCTCGGCGATGTCACGCTGACCGCGCACACCACCCCCGGCCATTCGCCCGGCTGCACCAGCTGGGAGATCACGGTCAAGGACGGCAGCCAGGCGCGCAACGTGCTGTTCTTCTGCAGCGGAACGGTGGCGCTGAACCGGCTGGTCGGCCGTCCGACCTATCCCGGCATCGTCGACGACTACCGCTCGACCTTCACCAAGGTCAAGGCGATGAAGGTCGACGTGCTGCTCGGGCCGCATCCGGAGGTCTACGCCATGCAGGCCAAGCGGGCGCAGATGAAGGACGGCGCGCCGAACCCGTTCGTCAAGCCGGGCGAAAATGCCACCTACGTGGCCGGGCTGGAGCAGGATTTCGACAAGCAGCTCGCCAAGCAGACCGCTGCGCTGCAGAAGGCCAATTAGGTAGTCACCCCGTCATCCTGAGAGCCTGACTGAAAAATGGGTGAGTGATCTCAGTGGGGTGTGATTCCATCGGATTTGCAAAGATTCGAGGGAGAGCACGATGCCCTGGACCAAGATCACTCGGGAGCAATATCGGCGGGACGATCTGCGTTATGCAAGCGATATGACCGATGCGGAGTGGGCGCTGATCAGACGCCTGTTGCCGCGAGCGAACCGGCGCGGCCGGCCGCGTAAGACGGAGCTGCGTCGTGTGATCGAAGCGATCCTCTATATCGTTTCGACCGGCTGCCAGTGGCGGGCGTTGCC
>NZ_JAGKJL010000058.1:0-54911 GCF_020329495.1 Bradyrhizobium australafricanum
TCGAAGCTGTGCAGCAGCGCCTTGATGCGAACCCACAAGCCATGCGTCAACGTCGAGAAACAGTTGAGCATCCGTTCGGCACGATGAAGGCCCGCATGGGGGCGACACACTTCCTCACCAAAACGGTCCCAAAAGTAGCGGCTGAGATGGCACTCTCGGTCTTGGCCTATAATCTGACACGGGTCATGAACATCGTCGGGACCAAGCCACTGATCGTTGCGATCGCGGCCTGAGACAGGCGCGGTTCCTGTCTTCCGGACCAGCGCCCTTTGAAGCCGTTTTTACACGGCCAAGACCCAAACCCGACCAATTGCAGGAACGGTTAGCTTTAACGTGGCATGGCTGCTTTTGCACATGCCAATGAACCGCAGGCGATCAGCGCTGCGGGTAGGTGGCCTGGCCCTCAAACTGGTACCCGTCTCACGCGCAGCAGGAGAGCCTCGATCCTGGCGTGCGCCCCGGACTTTAGTCCAGAAACTGGACTACTTTGGTGGCCCTTGTGATGCTAAAGTTCTCGCCATGAAAGGCTATGGATCATTTTGCCCTGTAGCCAAAGCTGCGGAAATTCTCACGGAGCGGTGGACCCCGCTCGTGCTCCGCGAACTGTTGCTAGGGTCCCGCCACTTCAACCAGCTTCGCCGCGGCATCCCCCAGATGTCGCCGACCCTCCTCTCCAAGCGCCTGCAAACGCTGGAGGAAGCCGGGCTAATCTCACGCCAGTCAGGCGATAATGGGCATTGGGAGTACCATCCAACCCAAGCGGCTAGGGAGGCCCGGCCAATTATCGATGCATTGGGCTATTGGGGCCATAGGTGGGCGCGCAGCCAGCTTACGCCCAACGAACTCCACGCGGGCCGACTCATGTGGAATATGCGCCGTTCGTTCGATCTAAAGCACATTCCATGCGACTTTGTGCTGTACATCGAGATTGCGGACGCTCGACCGAGGCGCTGGTGGTTTGTTGTGAAGAAGGAGGAAGCGGATCTCTGCTGGGAAGATCCCGGCTTCGAGGTCGATATCAGCCTCCATGCGAGCCTGCTGACGCTTGTGCAGATTTTCATAGGCGAGCTGCCGCTGCTACGGGCGCGTGAGTTCGGCAAAATCGAGATCGACGGTCCAAAGCATCTTGTGAAGAGCATGCGGGCTTGGTTCCCACGCAGCAAATATGCCAATGAGGCGCCTGCGACCGCAGATCGGGTCTCAACCAGTTGACGACACTCTCTTAGTCCACTTTTTGGACTAGTGGCTCTGCTTCCCTGAGCGGTAGCGTTTGCGAATGCGCTCTTGCGCTAAGCATCCCAGCTAAAGGAGGCAAACATGAGCCGCCATTCCCTTCCTTCATACGCCCTACTATTGATTTTTACTTGTACGTGCGTCAGTCCCGCGGGGGCAGACCCACTTGCCGACGAACTTTCCTCGGCGGCTGCCAAATGGGATGCCGCCATCAACAACGCAGACTTCGATGCCCTATTACCATTGTATACCGCTGACGCCAGATTGATGCCGCCTGGTGCGCAGCCCGTCACCGGCCCTTTGGCAATCCGTAATTTCTTTGCCGGGCGAGGAAGAAGCGTCAGAGATCACAAGGTTGAGCTGGTCGATGTGTTGCCCATCGGGAGCTACGCCTATACCACCTCCCATTTCACGGCCACGTTAGTGATGAATGAGAAGGCGGCGCCAACTTCTGGCAGCACCGTGAGACTCCTTGAACGCCAACCCGACGGACAGTGGAAGATAAAGTCTCATATCTTCGTTAAAGAATAAATTCGCGAGTGCCACAGCCAACCGGTCAGACACCCACAGACCTGACACGGATCGCAAGTGATAGATGGCCATGCACCCTATTGGCCCATAGCTGACGGTCTGCATGACGATCGCGAACGTCGGCTCTTCGAGGTGAACCGGAAGTCACCCGGTCCGGTCGCTATGGGCGGCTTTTGACCGAGAGCGGAAATCAGAGCTCGATCGCTGGTGAAAATTACCGAACGCAGCAGCACGCGCCGTGCCGGGCTGCTCGCCGCCGCGCGTTGCGGTCGAGCAACACTTGCTGGAAAAGCGTGGCGCCAACTGCTTCCGCCCATTGCGCATTTTCATTTTGATCCGAATGATCGATGCCGTCGCGTGCTGGGCGGTGCAACAGGGCTCGGATCGAGCCTTTGGAGGCTACGGGGTGATGAACCCGCGGCGAATTGCGACTCCGGAGTTGTGCGGGACGATCGTTCTCGCAGGTTGGCTTTTTGCCTGGCTTGCCGGCTCTGCCGGCATCGGGAACAGCGGCGCAGTGTCCATCGGGGACCTCGCACCATCTCTCGCCGCCAACGCCGAACCGGCCGATAGCCGACAGGCCACGGCAGTCGACAACGTCAGCAAAGTGAATGCTGAAGCAGCGATGGCTGCAGAACCCGTAACGGGGCCGGCGTCCGACACGATGGCCACGCCGCAGGCAGGCGTCATGGTTAACGCTGTCGCCAACGCCGATGCGGCGATGGCGCTTGAATCGGTGCCGGCGGCCCCTGATGCGACAGCGAGTTCGAGCGAGCCGAAGGCAATCGTCGTGGCTGCGTTGCCGGATTCGTCGCAGACGCTGCCGGTCGAAACATCGCCGGTGCAAGCGGCGATAGCGAGCCCGCCTCCCGTGTCTGGTGACACCGAGGCGGCCGCGAAACCCCTGGATATTTTCGAGGAGTGCCTCGTCGTCGATATCTGCATCGACCGGTACCTGTGGGCGCTCTACCAGCGGACACCGAAGCAAGACACGATCAGCGTGCAAGAGCAGCGGAAAGTGACCGTCAAGAAGAAGCGCAAGACGGTGACTGTCACCAGGACGTTCACCAGGCGCGTCGATAACGATTTCACGTGGAAGGATCCGAAGGCAGCGGAGCGAATGGGCATGCCGATGATCGACTACGTGATTGGAGGGGTGGATCGGAGCTTCAAACTCAAGCTGTTTCACGCGCTTTACGCGGCGGAGCAGGCCGGGTTGGCGCCCGGCATCACCAGCGCGTTCCGCGATGACTACCGTCAATCGATCGCGAGCGGCCTGAAGGCGGCGTCCGACAAGTCATACCATGGAGGGAGCTTCCGCGGCGGCTATGGCCACGGGCTTGCCGTCGATGTCGTGAGCGTCAAAGGCGCGACGCGGGCGGAGCGTTGGGTCTCCACCGAGGTCCTTTGGAAATGGATCGATGCGCGTGGACCGGATTTTGGAATCGGGCGACCGTATCTCGATCGAGATCCACCGCATGTCGCGCCGATAGACGGCAAGGAATACGCCGCTCACCGCGGCGGGACGAAAGCTCAGCACGCGGAAGCGGATCGCAAGAAGCGCGACCGGGGCGCTGTGCGGGTCGTGGCAAAACGATCAAAGACCGCAAAAGCGTCGAAGGGGAGAACGATCTGATCGGGTTCGGCGGCGCCTTCCAACACGACGCGGACAACAATGCCTAGCAATCCCATCATCGTGCAAAAATACGGCGGCGTCTGTCTCGAAACACCGGCAAAAATCCGCGCGGCCGCGAGCAGTATCGCCGATCTGCATGGCCGTGGTCATCGTGTCGTGGCGATCGTTTCAGCGATGGGCAAGACCACCGATGAACTCGTCAGGATGGCCTATCAGGTCAGCCCGCACCCCAATCGCCGCGAACTCGATATGCTCTTGACCACCGGCGAGCGCATCAGCATGTCCTTGATGAGCATGGCGCTGTCTGATCTCGGTGTGCCGGCGATCAGCTTTACCGGCAGTCAGGCCGGTGTCATGACCGACGGGTCCCATTCCTCCGCACGCATTCTGGACGTGCGGCCCATTCGCGTGCGCGAAGAACTCGATCGTGGACGCATCGTGGTTTTGGCGGGCTTTCAGGGCGTGAACCCGCTGACCAAGGAAATCACGACGCTTGGCCGGGGCGGCAGCGATACCACCGCGGTCGCCATGGCTGCGGCGCTCAAGGCAGAGTGCTGCGAGATCATCAAGGAGGTCGACGGAGTTTGCTCGGCTGACCCGCGCATCGTCGCGGACGCAAAACCCTTGCGTCAGCTGGATTTCGCATCCCTATCCGAAATGTGCTTCTGGGGCGCCAAAGTCCTGCACTTTCGCAGCGTGGAGCTGGCCCACAGCCAAAACGTGCCTTTGGTCCTGAGAAAGTGGGGCGGCGCTCGACACAGCACGCAAGTGATGAAGGAGGTCGCAGACATGGAGAACGGAAGAGTCCTGGCCGTCAACTCGATGGCTCGCATCGAGCATGTGGAGATCGATTCGGCGGACCTCAATCAAGGCTTTGAGAAGTTCGCGCAGCATCTCCAGCAAAATGGCTTGCCTTGGCCGCAACTCCTCGCCTCGGCTTTCACCGCCGACAAAACCCGCATCATGATGACTTGCGATTCTGAGACACTCGACGCGTTGCTGCGCACATTGGAACGGAGCAAAGACCTGCGCAAACAGCGCGAGACGCTGAGTTCGGTGAGCCTCACTTGCTTCGGCGGCATTTCCTCGGACCTGCCGTACAAGGCGGTTCAGATTCTGCAACGTCACGGAATCATCGCCGACAAGTATGTTTTGTCATCGCATTCGGTAAGCTTCTTTGTTCCGGTGGAGAGCCGTGAGGCCGCGGTCATGGCTTTGCATTCGCTGATCTAGTTGAAATTTGGCAAGGGACGGGAGTATTTCCACGCCGCTTCGGGCAAAACGCCAGATGACATTGCGAGACCGCCTGCACGCGCGAATGCTAGGAGTCTGTTACGAGGGAATGCTTGCGCGGCAGCCGGCAGCCAAGCGCCGGCGCCTCCTCGACGGTCGTACCACGCCTGCCACAACCCGCTGCGCGGATGACTCGCCATCATGACTGCCGACCGTGGAGCCACGCGATGCGCAAGGGCTGGTTCAGGCCGACAATCGGAGTTGCGATCATCAGCCTCGGTCTGCTTGCTGCGGCCGATCTGTTTGCCGAAGGCCGCAAATACGATCCCGGTGCCAGCGATACCGAGATCAGGATAGGACAGACGATGCCCTATAGCGGCCCGGTGTCGGTATTCTCCGTCATCGGCAAGGTGCAGGCCGCCTACTTCCGGATGATCAACGAGCGGGGCGGCATCAACGGCCGCCGGATCAACCTGATCTCCTACGACGATGCCGCGACGCCGGCGAAGACGGTCGAGCAGGTCCGCAAGCTCGTCGAAAGTGACGAAGTCCTGTTCATGTTCCAGTCGGTGGGCAACGCCCCCAACATCGCGATCCAGAAATATCTCAACGACCGCCACGTTCCCCAGCTCTTCGCGGGCGGGCGGTCGATGCGGTTCGAGGATCCCGTCAACTTTCCCTGGACCATGGGATTCGCGCCGAACCTGCGGACCGAGATCCGCGTCTATGCGCGTTTCATTCTCGACAATTACCCGAACGCCAGGATCGGCCTGCTCTATCAGAATGACGAGAGCGGAAAGGAATATCTCGCGGGGCTGAAGGACGCGCTCGGCGCGCGGGCGCCGGCTATGCTCGCGTCCGAAGCCCCCTATGACATGACGGACCCGACCATCGACTCGCAGGTGGTCCGGCTCAAGGCTGCGGCGGTCGACGTGCTGATCGACATGGCCGCGCCGAAATTCGCCGCGCAGGCCATCCGCAAGACCGCCGAGCTCGGCTGGAAGCCGCTGCATTTGCTGGGTGTCGGCTCGTCCTCGATCGACGCGGTGCTTGTGCCGGCGGGGATCGAGCACGCTCGCGAGCTGATTTCGGCGAGTTCGTTCAAGGAAGCCAGCGACCCGACCTGGGCCGACGATGCCGGCATGAAACGATGGAGCGCCTTCATGGCCTCCTATTACCCGGAAGGCGACCGAAACAGCCTCTTCACGACCTACGGCTACAGCGCCGCCGAGCTGCTGGTGCGCGTGCTGCAACAATGCGGCGACGATCTCTCGCGCGACAACATCATGCGCCAGGCCGCCAGCCTGAAGGATGTCAGACTCGATCTGCTGTTGCCCGGCCTCGCCATCAATACCAGCCGCGCCGACTATCGCGTGGTGAAGGAGTTCCGGATGATGCGCTTCACCGGTGAGCGATGGCAGCCCTTCGGGCCGGTCGTCGCTGACTAGAGCCCTCCCCGTTCCGATTGAATCGGAACGGGGCTCCAGACCCTTGTTTTGACGCGTTTTCTTCACGCGAACCGGTATCCACTTCGCTCGAAAACGCTCTGGAGCGCCGTTCCGATGGAATCGGAACAGGATTCCATATCCATGGTTCAAACGCGTGTTCTTCACGCCCACCGGTACCGACTTCGCTCAGGAGCGCTCAAGGCCGGATCATCGGATTGATCGACCAGCCTTCCCTGAGGAAATCCGAACCTTTTATCAACGCCCGAGCCGCGCCTCCGTGCCGGCCAGCAGCCGCTGGACGTTGGCACGATGGCGCACGATCACGTAGATGCCGCCTGCGATCACCAGCAAGCGATAGGGCAGCGGTTGCTCCAGGCCGCAGACGAGGACGATCGCCGTCAATGCCGCCAGCATCGAGCCGAGGGAGACAATCCGAAAGACAGCCACCACAGCGCCAAAGGCCGCCGCAGCGCCGAGGCCTACCGGCCAGGACATCGCCAGCAACACGCCGAGCCCGGTCGCGGCGGATTTGCCGCCGGTGAAATTCAGCCAGATCGAACGGCCGTGCCCCAGCAACACAGCAAGCCCGGCCAGGCAGACAGCCCAGGACACGCACGTTTGCGGATCAAGCGCTGCCGGCGGCGTGACGGATGGCAAGGTGTACAACCAGCGATAAAACCAGCGGGCGAACAGGATTGCCGCTACGCCTTTCAGCACGTCGACCACGAGCACCGCCAATGCGGGCCACTTCCCCAGGGTTCGCAACACATTCGTTGCCCCGGTGGATTTGGAGCCATGCTGGCGGATATCGATGCCCCTCAGCAGCTTCCCCGCCAGATAACCTGTCGGCGTCGAACCGAGGAGATAGGCGATCGCCAATCCAGCCACACCCGCGATCCAGAAGACCATCTCAGTCACCTCGATGCCCTCGGCGGCGCGTCCACGAATCCTAACGCGGATGCCACCAGCGTCCCCCGATCACGACGCCTTCGGATGCGATCTTGCGATCGCCCGTCAGATGCTCGCCGACCACATCGACATAGTCGAACTGTCCGTCCTTAACCGAGAGCAGCGTGGAGTCGCCGACGCTGCCCGGCTTGAGGCTGCCGAGCTCCGGCCGCCGCAACGCCATCGCGGCAGTGACGGTGGACGCCGCGATCACGTCCGGCAGCGGCATCCCCATGCAGAGGAATTTCGACATCGTCGTCACCTGGTCGAATGCCGGGCCGTCGATGCAGAGCTGATGGATGTCGGAGGAGATGGTGTCGGGATAGAAGCCGTTGGCGAGCATCGCGCGCGCCGTCTTGAAGGCGAACGAACCCTTGCCATGGCCGATGTCGAACAGCACGCCGCGCTCGCGCGCGTCCAGCACGACCTTCTTCACCGTGCCCTGCGCGGTCGCGGGCGTGTTGGGGAACGGACGGAACGCATGGGTCAGCACGTCGCCCGGACGCAGGCGCGCGAGCACCTCCTCATAGCTCGGCGGCGGATGGTCGATATGCGCCATCAGGGGCATGCCGACCTGCTCGGCAACCTCGAGCGCGATCTCGAGCGGCACCAGCCCCGAGGTGCCCGAGGCCAACAGGCCGACCCGCACCTTGATGCCGACGATCAGGTCGCGGTTCTCGTCGGCGACGCGCGCCGCGTCGATCGGATTCATCAGCCGCAGCTCCTCGCTCTCGCCGACCATCACGCGATCCGAGAAGCCGAAGATGCCGGCGTGCGAGACGTGCAGATAGGCGAGGATGCGGACCTGGCTCGGCTCGATCACATGCTTGCGGAAGCCGGCAAAGTTGCCCGGGCCGGCGCTGCCGGTGTCGACCGACGTGGTGACGCCGGAGTTGCGGCAAAACTCCTCCGCGTCGATGCCGAGCGAGGTGCCGCCCCAATAGACATGGGTGTGCAGGTCGATGATGCCCGGTGAGACGATCAGCCCCGAGACGTCGCGGACCTCGGTGGCGGGATCGGCTTGCAATTCGCGGCCGAGCGCAGCGACCTTGCCCGCGGCAAAGCCGACATCGGTCACGGCATCGAGTTTTTGCGACGGGTCGATCACCCGTCCGCCGCGCAGGATCAAATCGAAAGGCATCGTGTTCTCCGGATACGGTCCGGCACGATGGTCGACTTCGCCGCCGCCTGCAAGCCGCTCAACCGACGCGGGCCTGTTGGGAAACCGGCGCGGTCGCTGTCGCGTCATCCGCGCCCTCGTCGGCGACCATGTCCGTTCCCTTGTCCGCTCCGTTGGCCGACGCGACGATGGCCGCAATGGCGGGATTATGCGCCGCCTCCGAGGCAGCAATGGTCTCGCGGGCCCAGCGGTACGAGGATTCGAAGATTTCCTGATGGCGGTCGAAATCGGTGACGTCGATGCCGTCGGGCGTCGGCGGACGCATCACCATGTCGAGCGGCGTGGTCGGCAGCGTATCATAGCGCTGATGCGCGACGAGGCTTCGCCACAGCACGTTGACGGCACTTGGCGCGGCCGGAAGCAATTTCTTGCGGAACGGCGTCAGCAGCGATGCAAGCAGCTCAAGCCGCCCCGGCAGCGCGGCATAGTCGACGTCGAACATCTCGGTTGCCGGGTCTCCGAAATGGACCACCAGATTCGGTCCGCTCTTCATCTGGTGCATCTGCGCCAGCGGAACGTTGTCGACGAGGCATCCGTCGACCAGCATCGAGCCGTCCCTCGTATAGAACGGCGGCAGCAGACCGGGGATGGCGCTCGACGCCCGCACCGCGTGCCACAGCAGACCGGTGCGGATCAATTCGAGACTGTGCGTCGACAGATTGGTCGCGACCGCCGCGAACGGCCGCCAGCAGTCCTCGATCCGGCAATTGTGGCCGTACTGCTCGGCGAGCGCGGCATCGAACGCCTTGTGGTCCAGCAAGGCGTAGCGCGGCCAGGTCGGGCGGCGGAAGCTGCGACTGGAGACGAAGATCTCATGCGTGCCGCGCTCGAGATGCTCGGCGTCGTAGTTCTTGGCAAAGCCCGCCGCCATCGCCGAGCCGACGCTGGTGCCGACAAAGATGTCGAACATCGCGCCGCGCTCACGAAACGCCTTGTAGACGCCGACATGCGCGGTACCGAGGCTGCCGCCGCCGCCGGCGACAAATCCGACGGCGCGACCGCACAGGAAGCGAACCAGGCTGTCGATGTCGAGCTGGTCCTCGAGCGCGACGTGATGATGCATGAAGCAGGGCAGCCGCGCCAGCCACGCCGCGGTGCCGCTGACCTCGTGGCGCCTGACGTCATGAACCCGGACGAGGCGTCGCGTCGACGCCGGATGCACTCCGCAGGCGAAGCGTTCGATCTCGGTCAGATCGGGCGTCGGCGCATGGCCGCGGCAGGCGAACACGACAAGGTCGGCCTGACGGATGGTTTTCCGCGCCCACTCCGATGCGTCAGGACCACCGAAATAGGCCACCAGCGGCGCGTCGTACTCGATCCTGTTGAGCCAGTCGGCGACCTCGGATGCGTCGAGCGCGCGGCCGGGAAACATCGCCTGAACCCGAGCGAGGTCGACGATCTCGGCACCGGCAGCGGCAAGGCCTTCGCGTAACCTGTGCTCAAAGGCGGCAGGCACCGGTTCCCGTCCGCCCGGGATCAGCGCGACAGTGCGCGCCTTCGGCGACGCCCGGAGCGGCAACAGACGCGCGGTCTCGGTGGCAAACCGCCGCGCGAGCGCAGCCAGCAGCGCCTCGACGATCTCGGGCGTTTCCCGCGCCAGCGTCGTATAGGCGGCGCGCGTCAACACCAGCACGCTGGTGTCGCGGATCGCAATCACATTGGCGGTGCGCGGGATGTTGGCAAAGAACCCGATCTCGCCGACCAGCTCGCCGGCGCGAAGTTCCGCGATCGGTTCGGGATGACTGGTCCGGTACACCGCGAGCGCGCCATGCAGCACCAGGAACAGCGCGTCGGAGGCGCCGCCCTGCTCGACCAGCAGCTCGCCGCGCACGAGGTCGCGCCGGGTCATTGCGCCAAAGGCGATCAGCCGCTGCTCCGCGCTGAGGGTTCTGAACAGCGCGAAGTCCTCGGACACGTTTCCCCACGCAAACGTCGCGCTCGGCGGCACACGGTTCGAATGCATGATCCGATGTTAGCGCCGGGCCGTCGTCCCGGCGAGCGATATCAGGGCCCAATCGGCCGCACCCTGGACACAAATCCTTGGGAGCACTGCAGTAGGATTTGCAGCATCCGCGATCTGCTTCACCCGACCAATTCTGGCCACGGCACGATGGTCGACTTCACCGTCTTCATCGCCATTGCGTCGGCAACCGCGCGGGCGACGCCGTCCTCGGTGAACGGATAGATCGTCTGCATGTCGAGCCAGGGATATTTGTTGCGCGTGCGGTAGAGCATGTCGACGCCGAGCGGCAGGTCGTTGCCGGTAAAGCCCCAGGAGCCGAGCACGTTGAGATCCTTGGTGCAGATGCGGTGCCACGAGGTGTTGATCGAGCCGGCATCGGTGAACTGCCCCATCTCGACATAGGTGCCGCCGTCGCGCAGCATCTCGATGCCCTCGGGGCCGGCGGTCGGATGGCCCGAGCAGTCCATGACGAGGTCGGCGCCGAAACCGCCGACGATGTCACGCACCGCCTTGATGCGCTGCTCCGGCGTCTTGAGCTGCTCGATATCGACGGTCGCCTCGGCGCCGAACTTGCGCGCCAGCGCAAGGCGCGGCGCCTCCGGCGCGCCGACGCAGATCACGCGCCCCGCGCCCATTTCCTGCGCGGCGGCGACCGCGAGGATACCGATCGGCCCCGAGCCCTGGATCACCACCGTGTCGCCCCAGCTGAAGCCGCCGGCGCGGGTGGCGCGGTTGAAGGCGCGGATGCAGGAGGTCAGAGGCTCGGAGAGCGCGCCGAGCCGCAGCGACATGTCGTCAGGCAATTTGTAGATCTTGGTGCCGGGCAGCATGTCGAGATCGACATAGACATATTCAGCCCAGCCGCCCCACATGTGCGGCGCCTTGTCGAAGCCGAGATAGCGGCCGTAATAGACCGGCGTCAGGCATTTGTTGGCGCTCTCGGGATAATGGATGCAGTAGTAGCAGCGGCCGCACGGCATCAAGGGCGGGATCATCACCTTCGATCCCACCTGCAGCGGCTTGCTCATGAAATCCTCGGTGAACTCCGCGCCGCATTCCACGATCACGCCGCCGAGCTCATGGCCGAGCGTGAACGGCCACGGCAACGGCTTCGGCCAATGTCCCTTCAGGATGTGCAGATCGGTTCCGCAAACGCCACAGGCGCCCACCTTGATCAAGGCCGCCTTTTTGCCGATTTCCGGCCATTGCACTGTCCGTATTACCGGCTTGGCTCCAGGTCCATCATGCGTGCAGACGCGGATCTGCTCCATCGGTTCGCTCTCCCTGTCCTTGTCGTTGGGCCGGGTTCGGCCGAGCCGACTTTAGGTCAGGACGATTGGGATGTCATGAAGGCCTGTCATGAAGGTCTTCATGACAGACCTTGGCGGAACGAGGCGCTTTTCGTCCTGGCGGAGTATTGTCCGCAAGGAAGCATCGATTGTGAAAGCAGCCGAGGGCGAATTGGCTGGTAGCATTGCGGGGAACGACACCATGAATCCTGGTATCGAAGGCATCGTCGGCATGTACGTCAAGTTGGGCGAACTGGACACGCTGCAACGAATGAAGGAGCATCGACAGGGTTTGCTCGACCAATGCGTCGATACGGCGAATTTCAGCTTCGATGTGACGAGATCGATCTACAGGAGCGACCTCGAGGTGATCGAGGCCGGCATCGAGAGTCTGTATGGCGAGATCACCGGTCATGTCGACGTCGTCAACAAAAAAAGGATTGCCGGCTGGGCGCTGTACAACCAACACCCCGACAAAAGGGTCGCGATCGATATCTACTTCAACGGCAACCTCGTTGGCGAAGTCGTCGCCGATGAGTTCCGCAACGATCTTCTCAAGCTCAACGAGGGCGATGGACACCACGCCTTCGTCTTCGTGCCGCCAAGCGGATCCTATCAGCCGCCGCTGCAGATTGAGGTCCGCGCGGCGAAGCGAAAGGTGCTGAAAGCCGTGACTGTTGAACAACCAGTGGCGGCTGTCGAACCGGAAACGGCTGTCGAACCGGAAATGGACGCCGAGGCCAAATAACCTCACCGCGCCGCTTCCGCACACCCCGTATCCGCCGGGCGCCGTTACCTAGGTGAATCCGCCGCAGACGCCAATACGGGCTGCGACATGACGGACGTGCGCGGACGATTGACAGCGACGATCGCTTCACCGCAACCTGCGATGCAACCTCAGGTGACGGAATGAAGCCGCAACCCGGCTCGGAGCGAATCTTCGTGGACGCCAGCACCGATCCGCTGGACGGGCGCGTGCGATGGGCGCCGGCGAAATCGCTGTGGCTTGGCAGCATGACCGCGGTCGCGATCGTCCTCGGGCCGCTGCTGTTCACGTGGAGCGCGTTCGCATTATTCATCGTCACCAGCGGGGTCACGCTGTGCTTCGGGCATTCGGTCGGCATGCACCGCCGCCTGATCCATGCGAGCTTCGACTGTCCGCTGTCGCTGGAGCGGCTCTGCGTCTATCTCGGCACGCTGGTCGGGATGGCTGGCCCCTACGGCATGGTGCGGCTGCACGATTTCCGCGACTGGGCGCAGCGCCAGACGGCGTGCCACGACTACTCCTGCCACCGCGCCGGTTTCTGGCGTGACGCGTGGTGGCAACTGCACTGCACGCTGGTGCTGAAACACCCGCCCGAATTCCGGCTCGAACGGCGGCTCGCCGATGACCCCTTCTACGCCTTCGTCGAACGAACCTGGATGTGGCAGCAATTGCCCTGGGCGATCCTGTTCCTCGCGATCGGCTCGTGGAGCTGGCTGGTCTGGGGCATCTGCGTCCGCGTCGCCGTCTGCGTCACCGGTCACTGGCTGATCGGTCATTACTCGCATCGCAAGGGCGGACAGACCTGGATCATCGAAGGCGTCGCGGCCCAGGGCTACAATGTCGGCATCGCGGGCCTGATCAGCATGGGCGAAAGCTGGCACAACAATCACCACGCCTATCCCGGCTCCGCGAAGCTCGGGCTGCTGCCGGGTCAGATCGACCTCGGCTGGTGGTTGATCAAGGCATTCGAAGCCGCAGGACTCGCGAGCAACATCAAGACGCCGGACAATCTTGCGCCACGCCCGGGCTCGCGCTGCGTCGACGAACCAGGCAACGCCAACGCGCCGCGACATCGCGGCAGTGCATTGTTCCAGTAATCCGCAGCCGCGCATCTTCCGTTGCGGATCGAACGCCACGCAGCTATACACGCCGCGTCGGAAAAGGCAGACTTGGTTTGGTAAGCCCAAGTCCTTTCGAAAACGAAAGCTCTGGTCTCCTGCTTCGTGCATGAGATCCCCACGACGAACACCGGGCGCCATCCAGGCGCCCAATGTTCGTCCGTGTGGTTCTCAACCCGACGAACCGCTCCGGTCGAACACCGACAAAGGAGCACTCCATGCACGACCGCCACCCCCTTCCCCATGATGTCGTGATTGCCGGTGCCGGCCCGGTCGGCTTGATGCTCGCCTGCGAGCTGCGGCTCGCAGGGTGCTCGGTCCTGGTGCTGGAGCAGGCCGCCGACCCGCATTCGCCGCTGAAGCGGCTGCCCTTCGGCATGCGTGGCCTTTCGGCGCCGAGCATCGAGGCGTTCTATCGTCGCGGGATGCTGGATGAGATCGCGGTGGCTCAGCGTGTGCAGGATGGCACGGCCAGTACGCCGAACGGCACACATTGGATGCGACAGCCGCGCCGCCCGGCCGGCCATTTTGCCGGCATCCAGTTCTTTCACGATGATCTCGACACGTCGAAATGGCCGTTTCGTCTGCCGAGCCCGGCAGGCACCAGCATGGCGGTCGAGATGGAGGCGCTCGAATCCGCCCTCGCCGCGCGCGCAACCGCGATGGGGGTTGAGATCAGGCGCGGCCTGAGTGTCGATGCGTTCGATCAGTCGGACGACGGCGTCACCGTTCGCGCCGGTGCCGAGACGTTCCATGCGCCCTGGCTGGTCGGCTGTGACGGCGGCCGCAGCATGGTGCGCAAGGCCGGCGGCTTTGAATTCGTCGGCACCGATCCCGAGTTCACCGGCTATTCGGTCGAGGTCGAGATATCAGATCCGGACAAGCTCCGCACCGGCCGTCACTACACGCCGACGGGCATGTATACCTACGCACGGCCCGGCACGATCGCGATGGTGGAGTTCGACGGCGGCGCCTTCCACCGAACACGGCCGATCACGCGCGAGCATGTGCACGCGGTACTGCGCCGCGTCTCCGGCACAGACGTCACGTTGGCGGCGCTCCGGCTCGCCACCACCTGGACCGATCGCGCCTGTCAGGCGACGGATTACCGCAAGGGCCGCGTGCTGCTCGCGGGCGATGCCGCGCATCTTCATTCTCCGCTCGGCGGCCAGGGGCTCAATCTCGGGCTGGGCGATGCGATGAACCTCGGCTGGAAGCTCGCGGCCACGATCCGCGGCGATGCACCGGCGGATCTGCTCGACAGCTATTCGCGTGAGCGGCATCCGGTGGGCGCGCAGGTGCTGGACTGGTCGCGCGCCCAGGTCGCGCTGATGCGGCCAAGCCGCAGTTCGCGCGCGCTCGAAGCCATCATCCGTGACCTGATCGCGACATCAGACGGCGCGACCTACTTTGCCGAGCGCGTGTGGGGCGTTTCGCTGCGCTACGATCCTGGCGGCAACCATCCGCTGGCGGGCCGCAGCGCGCCCGACTTCGAGCTCGCCTGCGGGGCTAAGCTCGCCGAGCTGCTCAGGGATGGTCGCGGCCTGCTGCTGGACTTTGATCGGCGCGCGCCCCTGCAAGCGCTTGCCGATCGCTGGCATGGGCGGATCGGCTATGTCGCAAGCGAGGCCGGCGATCGGATGGGCTTGAGCGCGGTGCTGGTACGACCCGACGGGTTTGTGGCTTGGGCCACAGACATTGAGCCGGATCTAAGGGAGACTGCTCACGCCGCGTCGCGATGGTTCGGAGAACCTGACGCGGCACATGAATGAGCCTGACGTCCTCGGGTACGGTGCACGTGTTCGTCGCCCCGTCTCTCTCGCTCCGTGTCCGAGTTCCCTTTCACAACCGTAACGCCCCGTTAACCCTATCAGCCTTAGGGTCGTCGGGGCTCCGAATGGACGGTGGCCGGGTTTGTCGTGATGTCGTTTGCACAGAAGAAAACTACCGTCGTCCCCGTAGCCGAGGAGCGGCGGCGCTTCCAGCGCGTCAAGGTGCACCTGCTCGGCCGCTACATGCTGCCCGACCGGCGCGAGTTTCCCTGCCAGATTATCAACATGTCGCCGGGCGGCCTCGCTTTGCTGGCGCCGGGCATCGGCAATGTCGGCGACCGTGTGATCGCCTATCTCGACCATATCGGCCGGGTCGAAGGACGCATCACCCGCATCATCGACAACGGCTTTGCGATGACGATCGGCGCCACCGCGCGCAAGCGCGACAAGCTCGCCGCGCAGCTGACCTGGCTCGCCAACCGCGACATCCTCAATCTGCCCGAGGATCGCCGCCACGACCGTATCGTGCCGCGCAACCCGATCGCCCTGCTGACCCAGGAAGACGGCACGCGGATGACCTGCCGCATCATCGACCTTTCTTTGTCCGGTGCTGCGATTGCCGCCGAGAACCGCCCGCCGCTGAAATCGCTGGTGATGCTCGGGCGGGTACAGTCCCGCGTGGTGCGAAATCTCGAGGAAGGCTTCGCGCTCGAGTTCGTCCACGAGCAATCGGCGGAAACGCTCGAAGAGAGCGTTACCGCGAGGTAAAGCGAAAAACCGCTCAAGACCCCTGTTTTTGCCCGCGAAGGCGGCCACCGGTGCACCGGTGGCCGCCTTCGGCGCGTTTGGCCCGGTGAAAATCAGCGGTTAACGGCCGCAGCGCTTGACGCAACAAACCGCGCTGGCGCAGCGCTTGCCGCGTTAATGCATAAAATTTGAATCAATTGCAGTTGTCTCAAATTTTACGCGAATTCGATTCAAGTACAGTTCGAATTCGCCGCAGGTTTTACCAGTATTCGCGTCAAATCTACTTTGCGTACTTAGCGGCGGCGCAAAAGCTTTGTGCGAAACGTGGTCCCAACAAGAAGAACGGGGGCCACGATGTTTGGGTTCAGGGGACAGGGGAAAGGTTTGGCGGTTGCCGCCATTCTGTTTGCGACGTGCGTGTCGGCCAAGGCCGGCGACGTGGTCTACGCCAGCCTGGGTGACGTTGCGCGTTCGCCGATCGGCTGGGTCGAATTCTGTGCCGACAATCCGGGCGAATGCCGCGGCGGCGCGACGCAACCACGCGACATCGTGTTGTCGCAGACCGCTTGGCGGGACCTCGTACGGGTCAACAAGTGGGTCAACGAATCCATCAAGCCGATGACCGACATGGATCATTGGGGCGTGATCGAGAAATGGTCGTTGCCATCAGACGGTTACGGCGATTGCGAGGACTACGTGCTCCTGAAGCGCAAGATGCTGATGGACGCCGGCTGGCCCCGCGAGGCGCTGTTGATCACGGTGGTCCGGGACAAGAAGGGCGAAGGCCACGCGGTGCTGACGGTGAAGACCGACAAGGGCGAGTTCGTGCTCGATAACCAGAACGAGAGCATCGTCGCCTGGACGGACACTGGCTACCGCTTCGTCAAGCGGCAGTCGCAGGGCGATCCCAATGTGTGGGTCTCGCTCGGTGACAACCGCCCTGCAGTTGCAACGGCAAGCTCGCGCTGAGCAGAACAGGAAATTTCGAGTTCGCGACCCGGTCACATCCCCACCCCTCCCCGTCCCAGACCGGTTCGCGCGCGGCCACCCTTCCCCCAAAGGGTGGCCGCACCTTTTTGAGCGGCGTCGATCGACGCCTAGTGTGCTGAATGCGAAGTTCGTGCGATTTCGCGGCAGCCACTTTCACGAACTTCGCATTCATAAAGCACACTAGAATCATAAGTTTGCTAGTGTCCTTATCGAATCCGAAGTTCGCTCCGAAGGTGCGGCAAATGATGCGAACTTCGGATTCGGGACACTAGAAGAACCGCTCGAGAAACGCCGCGGTCTCGTCTGAGATGCCGACGATCTTGTTGGTGGCCTGGCGATAGAATTTGAAATTCAGCTCGGTCTCGGGCCGGCCGTCGCCCCAATCCTTGAAGCGCTTGAGTTGGTCGCGCCCGAGCAGCCGCGCCGCGGATGCGGTGCGTCTGACCGTGATGCTGACGCGCGGCGTCTGCCTGATGACGCCGACCTTGCGCGGTGTCGCGTCCGCCGACGCGACGATCGCGCGGGCGATCAGGCCGCTGCCGCCCTCGTTCTCGCTCGCGAATACGAACACGACATCGTCGGCCGCGATGTGCTTGCCGCCATACATGGTCTTCTGCGCGGTGAAGGTGAACACCTTCGCCCGCGGATTTCGGATCTCGGTCTTGATCGCAAACGCCATCGCATCCCTTCACCGGCTCGCTTTGCCATCCGCGTCGGCGGCTTGACATCCTAGCATCGGCGATATTGAATTGAATTCAATTCAGCGAATCCACGATGGACGCGACGAGCCTGGGGACACGGGAACGACTGCTCTCGGCAGCGCAGGCCGAGCTCATCGAGGGCCATGGGCACCTCGAGATGCAGGCCGTCGCAAGGCGGGCCCAGGTCTCGGTCGGGCTCGCCTACCACCACTTCGGATCGAAGGCGGGCCTGATCGCCGCCGTGGTCGAAGGCTTCTATGAACAACTTGATGCGGCGGCATTCGGCGGTGCCAAGCTGTCGGCCGCGGACTGGGCGGACCGGGAGAAGGCGCGGATCGGCGCCTATGTCGCCTTTCACTATGACCACCCGTTTGCGCCCCTCGTGATCGGACCGCTCAGCCGCGCGCCCGAGGTGCTCGATGTCGAGACCGCCTTCACCGGCCGGCAGCTTGACGCCGGCGCCCGCATGATCGAAGCGGCCCAGCGCGACGGGATCGTGCCCGGCGGCATCGACCCTCACCTCACCATTGCGCTGATGATCGGCGGCATCCGCCAGGCGCTGATCGGCGCGCTCATGAGCGAAAGACGGCCTGATCCAGCAAGGCTGACCGGCGACATCTGGGCCTTCATGGCCGCCGCGCTGGGCTTGCCTGCCAAACCCCTGTCCGCGCGGCCAAGAGCCACGCGGCGCAGCCGCAGCTAAACTTCAGCCAGAATCCAAACATCGATGGCCATCTTGTTCAATCCGCACGATTTTCACGCACCGCAATCGTCCTACAGCAAGCCGGATCTGCTGCGCTCGAGCGAAGGCGGCTATTTCGGCCCGGGCAATGCGCAGCTGCCGGCACCGCCGATGCTGATGATGGACCGCATCACCGAGATCAGCCTGGACGGCGGCGCGTTCGGCAAGGGCCACGTCGTCGGCGAACTCGAGATTGCGCCGGACCACTGGTTCTTCGCCTGTCACTTTGCCGCCGACCCCGTGATGCCCGGATGCCTCGGCCTCGATGCCATGTGGCAGATCATCGGCTTCTGGCTCGGCTGGTCGGGCTCGCCCGGCAAGGGCCGCGCGCTCGGGGCCGGCGAGGTCAAGTTCAGGGGGCACATCACGCCGGATGTCAGGCTGGTGCGCTATGAGGTCGACATACGCCGGGCCAGGCGCGGCCGGCTGGTGCTGGGCATCGCCGACGGCCGGGTGCTCGCAGACGGCGCTTGCGTCTATCTGGCAAAGGACATGCGGGTCGGCCTGATCGCGCCCAGAGGCTGAATTCGGGGAGGTAGAGTCCGGGTCGGCCAGAGGCCGATCGTGCCTCGAGCGGGCCGGGCAGCACGGCCGAAAACTAACATATGATACAAATTTCGCTGCTGCCGCAGTGGTCTACACACCCCCCGGTTTTGCCCGCGCCGGGGTTTGTGCTATTTCGAACCTTTCAATTGACGTCCGGTTGTTGGTCGCATGGTCGAACTTGCCCCCCGGAATTCACAAGCCAGCAGCCTGATTGGCGTGCAGCCGATCGCGATCGGCGCCGTGGCGCTGGTGCTCGTGCTGTTCGGGATCGGCTCGATCGCACTGTGGCGCGCCTACACCGGCAACGTGCCGGAGACCGACCGCATGGTGGCCGCGCGGCAGTTGCAGGCGCGGACCGCGCAGGTCTCCGAGGCCCTGGTGGAAAAGACCAAGAGCATGGAGATGACCCAGCAGGAATCCATCGACCAGCTGCAGGAGGTGCAGGACCAGCTGCAGACCATGCGCAAGCAGTTCGCCTTGCAGGCGGCCGATGCCAAGAGGCTCTCCGACCAGGTCGCCGCGCTGACCGAACAGGTCGAGGGTTTGCGCCAGTCGCTGGCGAGCGCGCAGGCCAACGAGCCGGCCGCCGAGCCCGCGCCGCGCAAGCGCTCGAAGGCCACCCGTAGCGCCAACCGGAAGCGCCACAGGTCGCGCGGTTGACGCCTACGGAGACCCCCGCCCCACTCAGGTGACCAGCCATAAAAATGCGCCAAATCCCGAGCAAGATCATCATCTAACGGGGAACTTTCGCGCTCGAGGGCTGCCGGCGGCGGCCGATCATGAGTGCCCGTTACCGTGAATTAATCCTGACTTTGTGAACTGGTTCACATATCGGCCTTCGAATCCGAGTCATCTTCGAATGACCGGATGGCGTGAGCCGATTTCAATATCCGGGGCTGGCAAGGTCGTTGACGGTATACTACGTCGACGGCCTTGTTTTTTGGGGTCCTTGAATCCCGCTCGGGACCGCCCACCAGGAAAGCTCCGGCTCGAGATCCCGAAGGCGGCCCTCGCCGCGCGAAAGACGCAGACCGCCTGAAGAAATACGGCGTGCTCGGCTGACGACTCTGGATGCGCAGCATCACCGCGGCCAAAGCCGCGGCGAACGGAATTGCCGACTTATTCGGTGCGATCGCGCAAGACGCGACCACCTCGCAGCCGCGCAAGCTTCGGCTCGAGCTCGCGCAGCATGTAGATCAGCGCAACGGCAAGGCTCGCAACAACCACCATGAGCAGCAATGTCAGGTCAGGAATGGTCAGCATCTTTGATGTCCTCTGGGCCCGGCTTCAATCGCGGCCGGGCCATTTGTTTTCGCGGCGCGCTCACGCACGGACTGCTGCAAGGCGGTGCAAGCTGCATACCAGTGTCCGACCCAGCGCGGCGGCCGGGCATCGAAACGCCGGCCGCGCCGATCATTGCAAGACCATCAGCATGGCGAGCGAATGGACCGGCCATGCGTGAGCGAATGGCTCAATTGCAAACCTGCACCGGCCGAACGCGCCAGCCATACGGTGTCATCACGCCGCGGCGCACGACGTAACAGCCGCCGTAACCATCGTCATAGCCGTAGCCGGCGTAGTATGGATTGCCGTAATAGCCGTCATAGTAATCGTAGGCGCCATAGCCCAGCCCGAAGCCGACCGCAGCCGCCGCGAGCGGATAGCCCCAGCCGCCGCCCCAGCCGCGCCGATAGTAACCACCGTTCCAGCCGCCACCACGCCAGCCTCCGCCGTGCCAGCCGCGGCCGGCCCAACCGCCGCCGATCGCAGCCGACCGGAAGCCACCGCCGCCGCCCATGGCCCGGAATGCAGCGCCGCCGCCGTGGAAGCCGCCAAATCCGCCGCCGCCGCGGAAGCCGCCACCACCATGAAAGCCGCCGCCACCGAAGCCACCGCGTGCCGACGCAGCATCGACGGTGAACAGACCGACCGAGGCCGTCGCCAGCAAGGCAATCATCGTTTTACGCAACATCACCCGTTACTCCTTTTTTCAAAGGCTTTGTTTTCAAGCCTCCTCCGCCGCGTCCTGCGCATGCTAGCTCAATCTAGGACCGCGGCTTCTACCGCGCGCCTATGTCGCGCTCACATCTGCGCGACCCGCGTTCATCGAAGCGCGGCCGTCAGAGCTTAACAGCCGCGGCAGATGCCTCGCGTACGGCGCTCGACTTTTTCGTTCTCGTCGGCGATGGCCTTGTCGACGCTCTCGGTCGTCGTTGCCGATCCGGTGGTAACGCCTCTGCCGGTATTGGGGCCGCCGGAGGATTGCGCGGTCCCGGCGCTGTTGGTCCCGGCCGGCGGTGAAGCGGCTTGCGGCGATGTCGGGCTGGCTGACGAAGGGCTGCCGGTCCCGGCGCCACTCCCGGTACCTTGGGCGACGGTAACCGCGGGCGTCAGCACAATCGCGATTGTCGCGAGCGCGGTGGTGACAGATAATTTACGCATGGCAATTCTCCCTTGCGGGCGTCAACGAGTCCGCAAAACGCCGGTTCCGACAGGCGTTGGAGCAATACAGTTTGGGAGCAATGCAATTTGCGCAAGCTGATCGAGTTTGACGACGACACTTTCGACAAGCTGAAGCAGCTCGGGCGCGACCGGATGGCGACCTTGCAGGAGCTCGCCGACGAGGCTTTCGCCGACCTGCTCAAGAAGCACGGCATTCCGATCGACCTGAAGGATGCGCTGCGCAAGAGCGCAAGACTTCAGGAGGCAACAAGACTACAGGCAACGAGACCGCAAGACGCAGCGAAGCCTCGCACCACGGCAGCGAACGCCGCGCGCAAGCGCGGCCGCAAGCGCTGAGGCCTCAGCCGATCTTCTTCAGTCCCGCTTTGTATTGCGGACCCCTCATCGCGTACGACTTCGCCGGCCGCGACAACGCCTCGGCCTGCGCAGCGTCAAGCGTACGCACCACGCGGGCGGGCGCACCGATGATCAGGGAATTTTCCGGAAACTCCTTGCCCTCGGTGATGACGGAGCCGGCACCGACCACGCTGCCGCGCCGGATCCGCGCGCCGTTCATCACGATCGATCCCATCCCGATCAGCACGCCGTCTTCCAGCGTGCAGCCGTGCACGATCGCATTGTGGCCGATGGTGACGTTGTTGCCGATGCTGAGGGGAAAGCCGGGATCGACGTGCAGGGTGGAATTGTCCTGGACGTTGGAGCCCTCGCCGATCTCGATCCACTCATTGTCGCCGCGCAGCACGGCTCCGAACCAGACGCTCGCGGCGGACTTGAGACGGACCTTGCCGATCACAACGGCATTGTCGGCGATGAAGTAGCTGCCGTCGGCGGGAAGATCGGGCGCCTGCCCGTCGAGTTCGTAGATCGCCATTGAGGTCTCCCTGGAGCGTTTTCGAGCGAAGTGGACACCGGTTCGCGTGAAGAAAACGCGTCGAAACGAAAATCCAGAGCTTCGGTTTCTGATTCAATCAGAACCGAAGCTCTGATCGCAGGAGACCTTGGCACGACGGCCGACATGGTTTCAAGCAAGCGCAACCGTGATCGGCCGCGGATCATGATCGGATCAGGCCAGCACGCCCGCAGCGCGCAGCGTCATCACGAAGAAGGTGCCCGACATCAGGCTCCAGAAGCCGGAGATGACGGTTGCCATCATCACGAATTCGAAGCGGCGGCGCTCGATGCGTGCCCCGCGCAGCGTGTTGCGCATGATGATGAACGGTGCGGCGAAGACGAGGAACGGGACCGCGGCGAAGGTCTTCGGCGCCGCGCCCTCCTGCAGCAGGCCGAAACCGGCCGGGCGCTCCGCCATCGCCTGGTAACCGTTGGCCAGCGCGCCCGCGAGCGCGAAACCGATCAAGAGCGAGAACAGGGAATTCAAGGTATCGGGCGACATCGGAACTTCCGCTACGCAACAGGCCACCGGCCCTGCTTCGCAGAATTGGCAGCCTGCCGCCACATCATCCTTAAGGAAGGGTTAACCGGATACGTCAGGCGCGGCATTTGCGCATGGCCGTTCGGTCCCGGATTCCATTGGAATCGTACGGAAATTCCCCGCCACGTGGCATATTCGGCAGATGATTCGGCCACTCCCGACCTGATCTCAGCCTCGCTCATGACGCTTCTCTCGACCGCCCAGCATCTCGCCCGCGACACCCGCCGCAACCCGCGCGCGCATCTCGTTCCGATCATCGCCTCGGCGGTGATCGCGGCGGGCGCGGTCGCGCTTGTCGCCTATCTGCTGTGGCCGACCTACACGACCATCCCGCCGAGCGATCCGTCGCGGCTGCCGGTGAGCGTCGGCGGCACGCTGTTCAACGTGCCGACGATGGCGGTGCGCATGAAGATCCAGCGCCACTCCGGGCCGCAGGAGCGCGTCGATTTGAGCTTCCTCTATCCGTCGCTGGACGCGCCCGCCGCGCCGAAGCACTACAGCGCCGATACGGTCGATGACAAGGTGCAGCCGATCGACAGGATCTTCGTATCGATCGCGGCGCACCACGATTCACTCGCGCCGGACATGCGCCTGCGCACGATCTATCCGCGCTATCTCGACGAGCGCGCAAACATTGATGACGGCCTGACGGCGCGCGCGTTCCGCGACGGCACGCCCTATGGCGGCGAGGACCTGTTCACCGCGAGCGAGCCGCAGCTGACCGCGCGCTGCACGCGCGACACCTCGACGCCCGGCATGTGCCTGAGTGAGCGGCGCATCGACGGCGCCGACCTGATCTTTCGCTTTCCGCGCAGCTGGCTCGCGCAGTGGCGCGACATCGCCACCGCGATGAACCGTCTCTCCGCGCAGATGCACAGCGCGAAGGGATGACACTGTCATTGCAAGCGGAGCGACGTGTCCGCGAAGGACAGTCGCTCCAGCGCAAAATCGCTCTGCAATTTTGTCGCGAGTTCGTCGTAACGACGTGTGAAGGCGAGGCTGTTCCGCCTTACTCGGCCAGATCCTCTTCCAGGATCGCCATCTGGAACTGGAACGAGCGATCATCGTCCTCGTCGTCGACGAACAGCACGCCGATGAACTCCTCGCCGATATAGACCTCGGCCGAGTCGTCCTTCTTGGGCCGCGGCACCACGCGGATCTTGGGATTGCTGAACACGCGTTTGAGATACGCGTCGAGCTTCCTGACTTCCTGAACGTCCACGGCCGTCTCCAATCGGGTCGATGATTTTCCGGGGAGTTTTAGGACGAGACGGCAAAGATCGCTAGAGCCTTTTCAGGCTTTGGCGACGTGATGTTGCGCACACGACTCTTGTTTTGTGCTTTGTGGCGTTTTCTTCACGCGAACCGGCGCCCACTTCGCTCAGGAACGCGCGGCGATCAGAAAGCGAGTGAAATCAAAGCCCGATCGCGCTGAGCATCTGGTCCATGGTGCGCGACGGCTCGGCACAGCCGGCCTCGCCGACGATTTTCGCCGGCACGCCCGCGACCGTGACGTTGTGCGGCACCGGCTTGACCACGACCGAGCCGGCCGCGATGCGCGCGCAATGACCGATCTCGATATTGCCGAGGATCTTGGCGCCGGCGCCAATCAGCACGCCGTGGCGGATCTTCGGATGGCGATCCTCGTTCTCCTTGCCGGTGCCGCCGAGCGTGACGCCATGCAGGATCGAGACATCGTCCTCGATGACCGCCGTCTCGCCGCAGACGAAACCGGTGGCATGATCTAGGAAGATGCCGCGGCCGATCCTGGCGGCCGGGTTGATGTCGGTCTGGAACACGGCCGACGAGCGGCTCTGCAGGTAGAAGGCAAAATCCTTGCGGCCCTTCTGATAGAGCCAGTGCGCGAGACGATGGGTCTGCAGCGCGTGAAAGCCCTTGAAGTAGAGCAAGGGATCGATGAAGCGCGAGGTCGCCGGATCGCGGTCATAGACGGCGACGAGGTCGGCGCGGAACGCGTTGCCGATATCGGGCTCGTCGCGCAGTGCCTCGCCATAGGTCTGGCGGATCAAATCGCCCGACAGCGCGGCGTGATCGAGCCGCTCGGCAATGCGATGGACTACCGAATCTTCCAGCCGCTCATGATGCAGCACGGTCGCATAGATGAAGGATGCGAGTTCCGGCTCGCGCCGCAGGATGTCCTCCGCCTCGCCGCGGATTCGATCCCAGATCGGATCGAGCGCCGCAAGCTTGCCTCCCTGCGGATTGACCTGATGAACTGCCATAGCTGCTCTCGCAATTCGGTTGTTCTGATGTGCGTTATAGCACGATGGACCCAGCGCGTCCCGGGATGGCTCAGTACGGTAAACCCCAGCCGAACACCCCCGGGCCGGCGTCTAGGGGAATTGGTCGGGATTTTGCCGAAATCAAGCCGTGCTTCTGCAACTATTGGCGGATTTCGTCCGCCGTGTGGTTTTGGGCATGGTCGGCCCCAATAAAAGGGGGAAACATCATCAATACCCGGAGTTTAGGTGCCCGCCTGACCGACGCGCGGTCGGTCTGGATCGCGACCATTGCCATCCCCCTCCTGCTGCTCGCCCCTGCCTTCTGGAACGGCTATCCGCTGCTCCAATGGGATACCGGCGGCTATCTGGCGCGCTGGTATGAGGGCTATCTGGTGCCGAGCCGGTCCACGGTATTCGGCATCTACCTCCATGTCGGCGAGACATCGGATTTCTGGCTCAACCTCGGCATCCAGACCCTGGCGACGCTTTGGATCCTGCAGCTGACGCTGCGCGTGCTCGGCCTCGCCCGGCCGGTCCGGCTGATCGCGATCAGCCTCGCGCTGATCGCAACCACCGCCCTGCCCTGGCTGGACAGCATGCTGCTGACCGACATCTTCGCCGGCCTTTCGGTGCTCGCGCTCTTCATCCTCGTCCTGCACGGCGAACGGATCTCGACGCTGGAGAAGGCGGTGCTGTTCGGGTTCATCGCGTTCTCGGCCGCCACGCACAGCGCGACGCTGGCGGTGCTGCTCGGCCTGTGCTGCGTCGGCTGGATGCTGCGTCCGGGGCTCGGCCGCCACATTCCGGTCGCGGGCCTCGTGCAAGGCAGCCTGACCACCGTCGCCGGCGCGGCGATGCTGCTGGCGGCGAACTTTGCGCTGTCCGGACAGCTGGCCTGGACGCCCGGCGGCTATGGCGTCGCCTTCGGCCGCATGCTCCAGGATGGCATCGTCGCGCAATATCTGCACGATCATTGCGCGACGGAGAAGCTGAAGCTGTGCCCCTATCGCAACGAGTTGCCGCCGACCGCCGACGACTTCCTGTGGGGCCACAGCATGTTCAACACGCTCGGCCGCTTCAAGGGACTGAATGACGAGATGGGCTACATCGTGCTGCGCTCGCTGGCCGAATATCCGGAATGGCAGGCAAAGGCGGCGCTAACGGCAACCGCCGACCAGCTCATGCATGTCGCGACAGGCGAAGGCGCTAATGGCTGGATCCCGCATACCTACGGGATCATCGAGCGCTACATTCCCAAACAGGTCCGGCCGATGCGCGCGGCGCGGCAGCAACGCTGGCACCTCGACTTCACCGCGATCAACCGCATCCACGTGCCGGTCGCGCTGGGCTCGATGCTCTTGGTCGTCATCCTGTTCGGCCGCGGACTGTGGCAGCGGCGGCTCGACGATCTGACGTTGCTGGCGGGCACGGTCACGCTCGCCTTGCTCGGCAATGCCTTTGTCTGCGGCGTGATCTCGGGACCGCACGACCGCTACGGCGCGCGCATGGTGTGGGTCGCGACCTTCGTGGTGCTGATCGCGGCCGCGCGCGCCTTCGCCAGGGATGAAGCCGACGATCTATTTTCGCCGCGACAGGAAGTCGATGACCCCGGTCTTGTAGACCTTGTCGCCGACCGCCCGCATGTGATCGCGGTTCGGAATGTCGAGCACCTCCGAACCCGGAATGATCCGGCCGAGCGCTGACGCCGAGCCCGCGATCTCGTCCTTGCTGCCGACCGCAATCAGAACCGGCACGCGGATGCCGGCCGCCTCCTCGCGCGTCATCAGGCGGCGCGAGCCGCGCAGGCAGGCGGCGAGCGCGCGGCGGTCGGAGCGGGTCTGATCGGCAAAGGCGCGGAAGGTACGGCCGACCGGGTCGGTGACATCGTCGAGCGACGGCGCCTCCAGCGCCAGCGCGACCGCCTCGCCGGGGCCGCCGCCCTCGATCAGCCCGATGCCGATCCCGCCAAGGATCGCCGAGCGCACCCGATCGGAATTCTCTCGCGCCAGGATCGCGGTCATCCGCGAGCCCAGCGAATAGCCCATGATGTCGGCGCGCGCGATTCCGAGATGGTCCATCAGCGCGATCACGTCGCCGGCCATGGTCGCGATCTCGTACTGCGCGGCATCGTAGAGCTTGGCGGATTCGCCGTGGCCACGATTGTCGAGCGCGATCACCCGACGGCCGGCCTTGACGAGATCGGACACCCAGGTCGGGTAGATCCAGTTGACGTTCTTGCTCGAGGCAAAGCCGTGCACCAGCACGATCGGTTCGCCCGCGCCTTCGTCGATAAAGGCAATTTCAACATCGCCGTGATGGAAACTCGGCATCATCCATTCCGTTTGTTCTTGGGATTTGCGATTGGCGATCGACAGGCGACCGCAAGCCTAACCCTGGGCGGGCATACTCGCCAAGGTAGCCTGAGCGGCCATCTGCCGCTTCAGGCGCAGCGCCTTGCTTCGTCTGAGCCACCAGGCGGTGGCCCGTTCGGTGGTGGCCTTGATCGACGACAGGAAGCCGAACAGCGCCAGCAGCGCTCCGAACAGCCACATGGTGAGATTGAATGCGCCGGCCGCCAGCAGCAGCGCGCCGCGGCCGAGCAGCTTCAGGATCGCGCGGGTCTGGCCGCCCTTCACCTCGGCGATCCGCGCCGCCCGCGCGATCTCCTTCGGATTCTCGGCGACCTTCAGCGTATCCCGCGCAGCGCGAACCCCGGCCGCCTCGCCGATGCGCCCGACGTCCTTGGCGACGCGCACCAGCGCGCCGGCCTTCTCGGCGCGGAAGGCCGCGCGGATCGCGGTTGCGGTTTCCACCGGCCGCAGCACCGAGCCGGATACGACCGCCTCGCGCAGCGCCGGCTGATTGACGACCTCGCGGGTCGAGCGTCCGGCCCATTCGATCATCCCCTCGCTCAGCCGTCCGGCCTTGCGCGTATCCTTGACCAGCGTCAGCCCGGCGCGCAGCGGCCCGGCGCCGCCGACCGACACATAGGTGGCCGCGGTCACCGCGAGCCCGGCGGCCGCGAGGCCGAGCACCAGCTGGTCGGTGTCCTCGCCCATCACGAGGTGCTTGCCCTCGCGCACGACGTCCCGGACATCACCGAATACGAACAGGTCGCCGGCGACCGTGCCGGACAGGCTTGCGACATCGTCGGCATTGCCGGTCACCAGGCCGGTGGCGAACCCCTTGGCGTAATGCATGCTGGATGATTGCTCGGCGCGCGCGTCATCGACGCGCTTGGTGAGATCGTCACTAAGTGCGATGCTCTTCTCGCCGGCGAGTTCGACAAAGCTGGCCGCAAGGTCGGCATCGCCGGAAGCCAGTGCCGCCTCGATATTGTCCGCGATCAACGCCGGGTTGTTGCGCAGCACGGAATTGAGCCTGATGTCGGCGAGCGCAGCGGGATCGTCCCGCGCCGCCAGCACGGTGCCGGCATCACGGGCGTGCGGCCAAATAGCCGCGCCCACGGCAGCACTTGCTGCCACGCCGACCACCGCCAAGCTGACGCGCACCCGATTCATCCCGATAAAACCTCTAGTTTTATTCGCCTTGGAGATAGTGTGCCGTTTTTGCGACACAACGGCTCCGACCAAAGGAGGGCTTCTCTGGGACGACAAGATTGTGTCGAATTTGCATGAGCAAATGAGCCATCGGGGCTCTAGGAATCAACTGTTCCCGCCAGTATGGTGCGCGGCATTTCGCGATGCCGCATGCTGTTGATTGCGTCTGCCCATCGTTGCCATCAAGGTGAGAATATGTCCGACCACGTCGTCCCGCACTTCCATAACGATGCCGGTGTCTCGGTGATCGAAATCGGATCGCAGGAGTTCATGTGCGTCGGCGCCAACCCGCCGTTCGACCATCCGCACGTGTTCCTCGACCTCGGCAATGACAACGAGATTATCTGCCCGTACTGCTCGACGCTTTATCGCTTCGCATCCGACCTCGCGGCCGGCGAAGCGCGGCCGCCGGAATGCGTGCTGAAAGACAAGGTCGCCTGACCGCTCCGTGGCGCTGACGCGAACCGTCATCGTTGCAGGCGCCGGGATCGGAGGACTGACGGCGTCGCTGACACTGGCGGCACAGGGCTTTCGCGTCGTCGTGCTGGAGAAGGCCGAACGGCTCGAGGAAGCCGGCGCCGGCATCCAGCTCTCTCCCAATGCCAGCCGCATCCTGGTCGAGCTCGGGCTCAAGGAACCGCTTGCGCGGCGCGCGGTCACGCCTGAATCCGTCAACATCCTGAGCGCGCGAGCCGGTGGCGAGATCGCACGGATGCCGCTTGGCCAGGCCGCCGAGTTCCGCGCCGGCGCACCCTATTGGGTAATCCACCGCGCCGACTTGCAGGCCGCGCTGCAGGCCGCCGCGAGCGACCATCCCGATATCGATCTGCGGCTCGGCTGCCAGTTCGAGGATGTGACCAAGCATGCGCGAGGCCTCACCGTCGTCCAACGCCGCGGCAATTCACGGCAGGAGGAATTGGCCGTCGCGCTGATCGGCGCCGACGGCATCTGGTCGTCGGTGCGCGGGCATTTGTTTCCGGATGTGCAGCCGCAATTCTCCGGCCTGATCGCCTGGCGCGGCACGCTGGACGCCACCGCCCTGCCGCGTGAATACACCGCACCGCGCGTGCAGCTCTGGATGGGACCGGACGCGCATCTCGTCGCCTATCCCATCTCGGCCGGACGCCAGATCAACGTGGTCGCGATCGTATCGGGCACCTGGAACCGGCCGGGCTGGAGCGAGCCCGGCGACATCGACGAGATCAAGGCTGCATTCGCCACCGCGCGCTGGCCCACTACAGCGCGGATGCTGATCGGCGCGGTCGACGGCTGGCGCAAATGGGCGCTGTTCACCCTGCCCGACATCGGCCGCTGGAGCGAAGGCGCGGTGACGCTGCTCGGCGATGCCGCGCATGCGATGCTGCCGTTCGCCGCACAAGGCGCCGGCATGGCGATCGAGGATGCGGCCGTGCTCGCCAAGGCCTTGAGCGACAGCACCGGGGAAAACACCGCGGGCATTCCCGCCGCGTTGACGCGCTACGCACGGGTGCGGCGCGGGCGCGTGCTGAAAGTGCAGCGCCTGGCGCGGCAGCAGGGCCGTATCTATCATTTGCGCGGGCCGGCGGCGATCGCGCGCGATCTGGCGATCCGCGCCATCGGTCCGGAGCGCATGCTGGCGCGGCAGGACTGGATTTACGACTGGCGCGCCTGAGCTCGGCCGATCACGACCGGCTCGTCCGGAAACGCAAGCTTAGTGGACGAGGCCTCGCGGTGCGCGCGGGCCCTTCGCCGCCGGCGTGGGAGCCGCGGGGGCCGCGGCCGCAGGCGTGTCCGGCGTGCTTTCATGGCACCTGCCTTTGCGCCAGGCCTCATCCGCCAGCTTCTGCTGGGAGTGGATCGAGATCAGCTCGTTGCGATAGACCATCTCGGAGACGACAGTACCGCCGAAGCCGGTCTCCGCCTTGGCCATCAATTTTTCCTGATCCGCCGCGCGGGTCTTGAGATTGCTGCGCTCGTTCTCGAGCTGCTTGCAATCATAAAGCTCGTACTTGGCGGGATCGGCGAATGCCGACGGTACGGTGTCGCCGATCTGCGCGCAGCCGGAAACGCCCGCGGCCGAGGCGAGCAGCGCGATGACGGCCGCCGCGCGCGACAGCTTCAGGCGGCGTGGGAAACGAACGGACATTCAGCTTTCTTAACCGGACAGTGTTGAGATTGCCTAAAGCAGCCACCGGTGTCCGGATTGAGGCTCAATCGCGGCGGCGCGCTGCTTATCCCAATGCCCGGCCGCCGAGGCAAATGGAATTGCGGGCCGCCGCTTAAGCCTTTGAAAGCTCACCTGTTAGCACCGGATAATGACAATTCCACTCCGCGCCCAAACGCGCTAGAAATCGGCGCGCCTGGCGCAACGCGGACGTGGCGGAACTGGTAGACGCAAGGGACTTAAAATCCCTCGATGGCAACGTCGTGTGGGTTCGAGTCCCACCGCCCGCACCAACCTTCGCATGCCACGCGCACCCGAGCGGCCCAGCGTCGTGTTTTCCGGCTGTGGCGTGGTTCACACGCCGCGATCGCTGACTGTCGTAGTCTTGCCCGCATTGGAAATTCCGGCCGCGCATTTTCGCGGCTGTTGCATTTCGAAATCAATTTTGGTCGGAGATCGGCGATGGAGATTGCGAAGCGCAATCGGATTGCAAACTGCAATCGGATTGCGAAGAGCAATCGGATTGCTAGCGAAACGGCGCGCGATCATGGTGCCTTTACTCTCGAGCATGGCGACGATGCGGCTCATTGCAGCAACGGGCTCAATGCACAGAATTTCCGCAACGCTGCGCCCGACGACCGCGCGATCTACCGGCGATGGATCCGCGGCGCGATCATGATGTACGGACTGCTCGCGTTTGCCGCCGGAGCGGTGGTCTGGATCAACAGAACCGGCATCGGACCGACACAGCTCACGAGCCTGTCGAACCCGAGCAGCATGAGACCAGGCCACGGCGATTAGCGGTCGCCGGTTCGGAACCCGTGCACTGCGTATTCGTTGTCATGCCGCAATTGGAGCATGACGATGCCGAACGACGATCCATCCGCGCAGCGCGCAACCGACCAACCCGATCAGCGCAAGGAGCGCCCCTCCCCGCCGCAGGACGCACCACAAGGCGGGCCACCGCTCAGCGACGGACTGGAGCAGCTCCGCGACAGCCACACCTGACAAGCGACAGCGCGAAAAGAAAATGGCCGGGACAAGTCCCGGCCATTTGTTTTGCGTCAAGCCGCAAGCTTACTCGGACTTGTCGATGTTCCAGAAGATCGGCGTTGCCGGGCCGTCGAGCACGCCGGTCAGCGACTTCCGCCACGCGCTCGGGATGGTGTACTGGCCGAGCGGAACGTAGATCACCTGATCGTAGGCCTCGGTCTGGATTTCCGTGGCGATCTTCTTCTTTTCCTCAGCCGAGCCGGCGCGTGCGAACTTGTCACGCAGCTCCTCGATCTTCGGGTCTTCGGCCCAGCCGAACCAGCCGCCATTCTTGCCGCGACCGGTGATCGACGCGTTGACGATCGGATCGGAGACGTCGGCCGCGACCCAGTTGGTGAAGAACATGTTCCAGCCGCCTTCCTTGGGCGGCTTCTGGCTGGCGCGGCGGGTCACGACGGTCTGCCAGTCGGTGGCCTGCAGGTCGACCTTGAAGCCGGCCTCGCGCAACTGCTGCGCAGCCACGACCGGCTGGGCCTTCAACGTCGTGACGTCGCCCGGCGCCATGATCACCACGGGGGTGCCGTCATAGCCGGATGCGGCAAGCGCCTTCTTGGCTTCCGCCAGGCCGTTGCCCTTCACCAGCGTTTCGGCCCCGACGTCGGTCTCGAGCGGCGTGCCGCAGACGAAGAAGGCGCCGCAGATCCTCTGGTACTTGGCGTTGCCGACCAGCGCGTCGAGCACGTCCTTCTGGTTCATCGCCAGGAACGCAGCCCGGCGCACCTTCGGATTGTCGAACGGCGGATAGAGGAAGTTCATGCGTCCGAGGGTCTGGAAGCCGAACTTGTTCAGGACGTCGATCTTGAGATCCGGATTGGCTTCGAGCACCGGCAGCATGTCGAACGGAAGGTTCTCCATGAAATCGATGTCGCCGGATTGCAACGCGTTCACCGCGGTCTGCGCATCGGCCATCGTGACCCACTCGACGCGGTCGACCTTGACGACCTTGCCGCCCGCGGTCCAGCTCGCCGGCTCCTTGCGCGGCACGTAGTCCTTGTTCTTCTCATAGACCGCCTTCACGCCCGGCTGGAATTCCGCCTGCACGAATTTGAACGGTCCGGAGCCGATCTGTTCCGGGATCGGTTTGTCCGGCGGCGTCTCGGCAAGACGCTTCGGCATCATGAACGGCACGCGCGACGACGGCTTGCCGATCGATTCCAGCACGAGGCCGTAGGGTTCCTTCAGCTTCAGCGTGATGGTCTTGGCGTCGGTCGCCTCCAGGCTCGCGACGAAGTCCATCAGCTTCTGGCCCATGCCGTCGACCTTGCCCCAACGCTGCAGCGAGGCGACGCAGTCTTCCGCGGTGACCGGCGCGCCGTCGTGCCACTTCAGACCGTCGCGCAGCGTGAACGTGTAGGTCAGCTTGTCGTCGGAAACCTTCCAGTCCGCCATCTGCGGCTGGATCTTGAAATTGGAATCCGTCGCCAGCAGCGTGTCATAGATCATGTAGCCATGATCGCGGGTGATGTAGGCCGTGGTCATGATCGGATCGATGACGCGCAGATCCGAGTGCATCACCGCGGTGATGGTCTTGCCCGCGGCCATCGCCTGCGGTGCGAAAGACAATTCCTGCGGTGCGAACGACAGCGCGAGCGCCGTCAACGCAGCCGCTAGCGTGCGGCGCTTCCAACGCGAGATAGGGAACATGCAATCTCTCCTGACGTGTAACTGGTCAAAGCCGGCTTATTCGTTATGCATGCGGTTCGTTATTTAGGCGAACTAACATGCTGTATGGCTTGTGAAATCGAGACTTGCACCAAGCGCCAAGCGCGTCAATCGGTTTCAGGTCGCATCGGACGTACACAAACGAATGAGGCCGCGCGCCAGATTTTGGCTTTACAAAATCGTCGGCTGAGATTTTCGTAACGCGCGCGCGATGCCGGCGCCGTCAGAACAACAAGAGAGAACAACGATGAACCCCGCCAATCTCCCCTTTGATTCCGAAACGATGCTGCAGGGCCTGCGCAGCTGGGTGGAATGCGAAAGCCCGACCTGGGACGCCGCCGCGGTCGAACGCATGCTCGATCTCGCCGCCCGCGAGATGGCGATCATGGGTGCGACGATCGAGCGCATCGCCGGACGCCAGGGCTTCGCGGGCTGCGTCCGCGCCCGTTTTCCCCATCCGAAACAAGGCCAGCCCGGCATCCTGATCGCCGGCCATCTGGACACCGTTCACCCCGTCGGCACCATCGAGAAGCTGAAGTGGCGGCGCGAAGGCAACAAGTGCTTCGGGCCGGGCATCTTCGACATGAAGGGCGGCAACTATTTGTCGATCGAGGCGATCAGGCAATTGGCGCGCGCCTCCTTTACGACTCCGCTGCCGATCACCGTGCTGTTCACCCCCGACGAAGAGGTCGGCACGCCGTCGACGCGCGACATCATCGAGGCGGAAGCCGCGCGCAACAAATATGTGCTGGTGCCGGAGCCCGGCCGTCCGAACAACGGCGTCGTCACCGGCCGCTACGCGATCGCGCGCTTCAATCTGGAAGCCACCGGCAAGCCCAGCCACGCCGGCGCAACGCTGTCTTCCGGCCGCTCCGCGATCCGCGAGATGGCGCGGCAGATCATCGCCATCGACGGCATGACCACCGAGGACTGCACCTTCTCGGTCGGCATCGTGCATGGCGGCCAGTGGGTCAATTGCGTCGCGACGACCTGCACCGGCGAAGCGCTCAGCATGGCCAAGCGCCAGGCCGATCTCGACCGTGGCGTCGAGCGCATGCTGGCATTGTCGGGCACCACCAACGACGTGACCTTCAAGGTGACGCGCGGCGTTACGCGCCCGGTGTGGGAGCCGGATGCGGGCACCATGGCGCTGTATGAAAAGGCAAAAGGCCTTGCGGCAGCGATGGGTCTCGATCTGCCGCACGGCAGCGCCGGCGGCGGCTCGGACGGCAACTTCACCGGCGCGATGGGCATCCCCACGCTCGACGGCCTCGGCGTTCGCGGCGCCGATGCACATACGCTCAACGAGCACATCGAGGTCGACAGCCTCGCCGAGCGCGGCCGCCTGATGGCGGCACTGCTGGCGACGCTGGACTGACATCGATTGCACTGCACAACACGTTGGCACTGCCGGATCGAAATTTAGCCTTGTCCATTTTTGAGGCTTCGCCTACGGTCCGGCCGTCCAACGCGACGATGCGGGAGAGATCGAAGCGACAACAATCGTGTTGTTGCCTTCGGCGCCGACGGAGCAACCGCCCCGGAAACTCTCAGGCAAAAGGACTGTATCGTCAGGACGATCTGGAGAGAGACGAACATGGCCGCACATCGAGGGCCATGACGTCCACCGAAGGGGATAGTTCGCTTCAGGCCCCGGCCCGATGCGGATCAAGCTCTCAGGTACCGTGACAGATGGGGCGCCGATGCCGGTTTCACCGGTGGTTCGGCGACTCTAACCCACGGGAGCCTGACAACTATCATGCCACACATCGCGATCATCGGCGCCGGCATCACCGGCGTAACGACGGCCTATGCCCTGCTTGAACGCGGCTACAAGGTGACTGTCCTCGACAGGCATCGCTACGCCGCGATGGAAACCTCGTTCGCCAATGGCGGACAACTCTCCGCCAGCAATGCCGAGGTGTGGAACAGCGCCGCGACCATCCTCAAGGGGCTGCGCTGGATGCTGAGAAGCGACGCGCCGCTGCTGATGAACCCGAAGCCGAGCTGGCACAAATATTCCTGGATCGGCGAGTTCGTAGGCCACATCACGCGCTATCGCGGCAACACCATCGAGACCACGAAGCTCGCCATCGAAGCGCGCAAGCATCTGTTCTCGATCGCAGAGCGCGAGAACATCGCCTTCGATCTCGAACGCCGCGGCATCCTGCACGTCTATCACGACAGGGCCGGCTTCGAAGCCGGCCTCAAGGTCAACACGCTGCTGCAGCAAGGCGGGCTCGACCGCCGGCCGGTGACCCCGGACGAAATCCGCGTCATCGAACCCGCGCTGCAGACAACCTGCTATGGCGGCTTCTTCACGCCGTCGGACGCGACCGGCGATATCCACAAATTCACGCGTGGGCTTGCCGACGCCTGCATCCGCCGTGGCGCGAGCTTCGTCCATGAAGCCGACGTCGACACCATCGCACGCGGCGATGACGGCTTCCGCATCGGCTGGAACGAAGCTGCTTCACATGATGCTGCGGTCCCGACACGCCAGCAGCTGCAGGCGGACGGGATCGTGATTTGCGCCGGCGTGGCGAGCCGCCACTTCGCCAGCCTGCTCAACGATCGCGTCAATGTCTATCCGGTGAAGGGCTATTCGATCACGGTGCAGCTCGATGCGCCGCAAAGCCGGAATGCCGCCCCAACCGTCAGCCTGCTCGATGAAGCTGCGAAGATCGTCACCAGCCGGCTTGGCGCCGACCGCTTCCGCGTCGCCGGCACTGCCGAGTTCAACGGCTTCAACCGCGACATTCGCGCCGATCGCATTCAACCGCTGGTGGACTGGGTGCGGCATCATTTCCCGGAGATCGATACGTCGAAAGTCGTGCCATGGGCGGGCTTGCGCCCGATGATGCCGAACATGATGCCGGTGGTTCGCGCCGGACGGATTCCGGGCGTGTTCTACAACACGGGCCACGGTCATCTCGGCTGGACGCTGTCGGCGGCGACGGCGCAGATGGTGGCCCAGGCGATCGACGATTGGCGCGACCTCGATACGCCGCCGATGGCGCCGTCGTTCGGTGCCGGGCTCGACGTGCCTGCCAACGCGCGCAAAGCTGAAATCAATCCACCTTCCAGTGGACTGCTTCGAACTTCACCGGAGGAATAATCGCGGCCAACAGGACTGATTAGCTGCACCGCAAAATCCGCAGCACCGATGGCATGGGACTTGCTCAAGTTCTACCGTGAGTCTGCTACCATCTGTGCTACGGTCTGGTGTGCAACGGTCCCGCTGGGGACTTCATCGACCACAACCCAACGGATCAAATTTGCTCGGATATCTGCTTCGCCGCATCCTCGCCGCCATTCCCGTGATGGGCGTGGTGGCTCTGTTCGTGTTCCTGTTGCTGCGGCTGACGCCGGGCGACCCGGCCGCCATCCTCGCCGGCGACAACGCGACGCCCGAACAGCTCGAACGCATTCGGACCTCGCTTGGTCTGAACGAGCCGATCTACATCCAGTTCTACACCTGGATCGCCAAGCTGCTGCACGGCGACCTCGGCGTTTCCCTGATCTCGAACAAGCCGATCCTCGAAATGATCGTCCCGCGCCTCGAGCCCTCGATCTCGGTCGCGCTAGCTACCATCATCCTCTCGATCCTGGTGGCGGTGCCGCTCGGCGTGATCGCGGCGTGGAAGCACGGCACCTGGATCGACCGCTTCGTGATGGGGCTCTCGGTGCTCGGCTTCTCGGTGCCGGTGTTCGTGATCGGCTACGTGCTGATCCAGATCTTTGCGATTGATCTGCGCTGGGTTCCGGTACAGGGCTTCAAGAGCATCTCGGCCGGCTTCGGTCCGTTCTTCCAGCGCCTCATCCTGCCGACCTGCACGCTCTCCTTCATCTATGTCGCGCTGATCGCACGCATGACGCGGGCCTCGATGCTCGATGTGCTCGGCGAGGATTACGTGCGCACGGCGCGGGCCAAGGGCATCGGCGAGACCGGCGTGCTGCTGCGCCATGCGCTGCGCAACGCGGCCGTGCCGGTCATCACGGTGATCGGCTCCGGCTTCGCGCTGCTGATCTCCGGCGTCGTCGTCACCGAAAGCGTGTTCAACCTGCCCGGCATCGGCCGCCTCACCGTCGATGCGGTGCTGGCGCGCGACTATCCGGTGATCCAGGCGATGATCCTGTTGACGTCGGGTATCTACGTCGCGGTCAATCTGTTGATCGACCTCGCCTACACCCTGCTCGATCCTCGTATCCGGTACTGAGCAATGGCGATCGAAACCCTTCCCGAATCCACGCTTCCCGTCACCCGGCCGTTCCGCGTCAAGTTCGGCTTCCTGACGTCGACGCCGATCATCGCGGTTGCGACGATCAGCCTCGCCCTCATCATCCTGATGGCGATCTTCGCGCCGCTGCTTGCGCCGCACGATCCTCTGCTGCTGACGCCGTCGCAGCGGCTGAAGCCGTCGAGCGCGCAATATCTGCTCGGCACCGACGCCTATGGCCGCGACCTGTTGTCGCGCATCATCTTTGGCGCACGGATCTCGCTGGTGATCGGGCTCGGCGCCGCCGTCTGCTCGATCGCCATCGGCCTTCTGATCGGCCTCGTCGCCGGCTTCTTCCGCTGGGTCGATGCGGTGCTGATGCGCGTGATGGACGGCTTGATGGCGATCCCCGCCATCCTGCTCGCGATCGCCGTGGTGTCGCTGTCGGGTGCCAGCATCTGGACCGTGATGGTCGCGATCACCATCCCCGAGATCCCGCGCGTGGCGCGACTGGTGCGCTCGGTGGTGCTGACCGCACGCGAGGAACCCTATGTCGAGGCCGCGATCTCGCTCGGCACCAGCCTGCCGAAGATCATGTGGCGGCATTTGATGCCGAACACGATCGCGCCGCTGATCGTGCAAGGCACCTATGTCTGCGCGTCCGCGATCCTGACCGAGGCGATCCTGTCGTTCCTCGGCGCCGGCATCTCGCCGGAAACGCCGACCTGGGGCAACATCATGGCCGAGGGCCGCGCCTACTTCCAGGTCAAGCCGTCGCTGATCTTCTGGCCGGGGCTGTTGCTCTCGATCGCCATTCTCAGCGTCAACCTGATCGGCGACGCCGCGCGCGACGCGCTCGATCCACGCATGAAGCAGCGTGAGGGCAAGTGACGGCTTCAGCCCTTCTGAAGCCGTCATTCCGGGGCGATGCGAAGCATCGAACCCGGAATCTCGAGATTCCGGGTCTGGTGCTGGCGCACCATCTCGGAATGACAGTGGGTAAATTCCTTCGCAGCTCCAAGAGACCCTGACATGACCAACGTCGTCCTCGACATCAGCAATCTCGTCGTCGGCCTCGGCCGCAAGGCGGATGCGCATCGCATCATCGACGACCTCTCGCTGCAGGTACGTGAAGGCGAGACGCTGTGCCTGGTCGGCGAAAGCGGCTCGGGCAAGTCGGTGACATCGCTCACCGTGATGGGCCTGCAGCAGAAGGGCACGCTGGTGCCGTCCGGCGGCAGCGTCAAACTGGTCGGCGAGGAACTGCTCACCGCCAGCGACCGGCGGCTGCGCCAGCTCCGCGCCACGCGGATGGCGATGATCTTCCAGGAGCCGATGACCGCGCTCAATCCCGTCGTGCCGGTCGGCCGCCAGATCGACGAGGTGCTGCGCGCCCACACCGATCTCGATGCCCGCGCACGGCGCCAGAAGATTTTGGCGATGATGGAGCATGTGCGGCTGCCGGACGTGGAGCGCATCTTCTCCTCCTACCCGCACCGCCTGTCGGGCGGCCAGCGCCAGCGCATCATGATCGCGATGGCGCTGGTGCTGGAGCCGAAGCTCCTGATCGCCGACGAGCCGACCACCGCGCTCGACGTCACCACCCAGAAGCAGATCCTCACCTTGATCCGCGACCTGCAACGCGATCACGGCACCGCGGTTCTGTTCATCACCCACGACATGGGCGTGGTGGCCGAGATCGCCGACCGCGTCGCGGTGATGCGACACGGCCGCCTGGTCGAAACCGGCCCGCTGCAGGACGTGCTGCGCAATCCGAAGATGGAGTACACCCGCAACCTCTTGTCCTCGGTGCCGAGCCTGGTGCCGCGCGCGCCGCGCCCGGAGACCACCGAGCCGGTGGTGCTGGAAGCCAACGAGCTCAGCAAGGTCTACCGGGAGCGGTCGCTGTACGGCAAAGCCCGCGAGGTCGCCGCCGCCAGCAACGTCACGCTCACTCTGCGCAAGGGCCGCACGCTCGGCATCGTCGGCGAAAGCGGTTCCGGCAAGTCGACGGTCGCGCGCTGCATCGTCCGCCTGATCGATCCGACCTCGGGCGGGGTGCGCCTCGCCGGCCGCGAGATCTCCGACCTGTCGCGCCGGCTGTTGCAGCCGCATCGCCAGAAGATCCAGATCATCTTCCAGGATCCCTACCGCTCGCTCAATCCGCGCGTCACCGTCGGCGAGAGCATCGCGGAAGGCCCGATCAATTACGGCATGCCGCGCAAGGACGCGCTGGCGCGGGCGCGCGAGCTGCTCGAGCTCGTCCATCTGCCGCCCGACGCGATCTCGCGCTATCCGCACCAGTTCTCCGGCGGCCAGCGCCAGCGCATCGCGATCGCGCGCGCGCTGGCGCTCGATCCCGACGTGCTCGTCGCGGATGAGGCGGTGTCCGCGCTCGACGTCTCGGTGCAGGCGCAGGTGCTGGATCTGCTCGACGAAATCCAGCGGCGGCTGGGCATCGCGCTGCTGTTCATCACGCATGATTTGCGCGTCGCCGCACAGATCTGCGACGACGTCGCCGTGATGCAGCATGGCCGCGTCGTGGAACAGGGACCGGCCGCCGAGGTGCTGACCAATCCGCAGCAGGCCTATACCCGCGCGCTGCTCGATGCGGCGCCCGGTCGCGGCTGGGACTTCGCCAACTTCCGCCCCGTTTCGGAAGCCATTGTGGCGACGGCCTAGCAATCCGTAGCCCGGATGCAGCGAAGCCAAATCCGGGGGAATCTCAGCCGCCCGAAACACCCCGGATTGCGCTTCGCTCCATCCGGGCTACATGGGCCCTCCGCGGACTGCGCTGAGGGCATGCAAATCCGCTGGTGCTCCCCGGCTTGCGCTGGGCGCGACGACACGCTTAACGTCGCGCGCTAGAGCGTGGCCCTGAAGGCGGACACCGGTCTTCCCCCGGAGATCACGCTCCAACCAACGAGATGAGATCATGACGCGCGTCGTTATGATCGCATCATGATCGAAGAAACGTATCGAGACCGACTTGATGACCCGCATTGCCGTTGGCGGCTTCCTGCACGAGACCAATACCTTCGCACCGACGAAGGCAACCTATGACGATTTCGTGCATGGCGGCGGCTGGCCGTCGATGACGCATGGCGCCGACGTGCTCAAGGTCATGCGCAAGATCAATGTCGGCCTCGCCGGCTTTGTCGAGGCGGCGGAAGCCAATGGCTGGGAGCTGGTGCCGACGATCTTCGCCGCGGCGAGCCCGTCGGCGCATGTCAGCAAGGATGCGTTCGAGCGGATCGTGACGGAAATGGTCGACGGCATCGCCGCGGCCGGACCGATCGATGCCGTCTATCTCGACCTGCACGGCGCCATGGTCACCGAGCATTATGACGACGGTGAAGGCGAAACCCTGGCCCGCGTACGCAAGGCGATCGGCAACGACCTGCCGCTGCTGGCGAGCCTCGATCTGCATGCGAACGTCTCGCCAAAGATGATCGAGCATGCCGATGCGCTGATTGCCTACCGCACCTATCCGCATGTCGACATGGCCGAAACCGGCCGCGCCTGCGCCCGGCATCTGGCGCTGATGCTCAAGTCGAGGCAGCGCTTCGCAAAGGCATTCCGGCAACTGCCGTTCCTGATCCCGATCAGCTGGCAATGCACCAACGACCAGCCGACCAAGGGCATCTATCAGAAGCTCGCCGCGCTCGAGAGCGACGCGGTGCCGACGCTGTCGTTTGCGCCGGGCTTCCCGGCCGCCGATTTCAGGGATTGCGGGCCGAGCGTATTCGCTTACGGCCGGACCCAGGCCGATGCGGATGCCGCCGCCGACAAGGTCGTCGCCCTGGTCGAGAGCCATGAGGACGATTTCGACGGCCGGATCTATTCGCCCGACGAAGGCGTGCGGCTGGCGATGGAACTGGCGAAATCGGCCAGCCGGCCGATCATCATCGCCGACACCCAGGACAATCCCGGCGCCGGCGGCGATTCCGACACCACCGGCATGCTGCGCGCGCTGGTGCGCAACAAGGCGAGTGCCGCAACCGGCGTGATCTACGACCCGCAATCCGCGAAGGCCGCGCACACCGCCGGTGTCGGGGCATCAGTCACGCTCGAGCTCGGCGGCAAGTCCGGCATTCCCGGCGACGCGCCATACCGGGAGACTTTTGTCGTCGAGCAGCTCTCGGATGGAAAATTCGTGGCTCCCGGTCCCTATTTCGGCGGCCGCGACATGGACATGGGCCCCTCGGCCTGCCTGCGGGTCGGCGACGTCCGCGTCGTGGTCGGCTCCTACAAGGCCCAGCTTGCCGACCAGGCGATGTACCGCTATGTCGGCATCGAGCCGACGGCACAGAAGATTTTGGTCAACAAGAGCTCGGTGCACTTCCGCGCCGATTTCGAGCCGATCGCCGAGAAGCTCTTGATCTGCGCCGCCCCCGGCGCGATGCCCGCCGATACCGCCACGCTGCCGTGGAAACATTTGCGTCCCGGCATTCGGATCAAGCCGAACGGCCCTACTTTCACACCCACCTCCCCATCACGCACAAACGGATAGAGAGCCATGCCGACCATTGAGCGCATCGACAGTTTTGCCGACGAACTCACCGCCATCAGACGGGATCTGCATGCGCATCCCGAGATCGGCTTCGAGGAGGTCCGCACCTCGGGCATCGTCGCCGACAAGCTGACGAGCTGGGGCATCGAGGTGCATCGCGGCCTCGGCGGCACCGGCGTGGTCGGTGTGCTCAAGGGCAAGGGTAACGGCACCAAGAAGATCGGCCTGCGCGCCGACATGGACGCGCTGCCGATGGAGGAGAACACCAATCTGAAGTGGCGTTCGACCATTCCCGGCCGCTTCCACGGCTGCGGCCATGACGGCCACACCACGATGCTGCTCGGCTCGGCGCGCTATCTCGCCGAGACCCGCAATTTCGACGGCACCGTGCATTTCATCTTCCAGCCGGCCGAGGAAGGTCTCGGCGGCGCGCGCGCCATGATCAAGGACGGCCTGTTCAAGCAGTTCCCCTGCGACGAGGTCTATGGCCTGCACAACGCGCCCGACCTCAACCATGGCGAGATCGCGATCCTGCCGGGCCCGGCAATGGCCGCAGCCGACTTCTTCGACATCAGGATCCAGGGCTACGGCGCCCATGGCGCGATGCCGGAGCGTTCCAAGGACGCGGTCGTGATCGCAATGACGCTCGGACAAGCGTTGCAGTCGATCGTCAGCCGTAACGTCGATCCGCTGCAGGCTGCGGTGCTGTCGATCACGCAGATCCATTCCGGGTCGGCGTACAACGTCATTCCCGGCGAAGCCTGGATGTGCGGCACGGTGCGCTGCTTCTCCGACGAGATCCGTGAGCTGATCCGCAAGCGCATGCGCGAAATCTCCGCCGGCTTTGCGGCGGCATATGATGCCGAAATCTCGGTCGAGATCCGCGACGGCTTCAGCGTGCTGGTGAATCAGGAAGAGCAGTCCCGCGTCGTCGAGGAAGTCGCGCGCACCGTCGTCGACCCCGCCAAGGTGATCACCCGCTCGACGCCCAAGATGGGCAGCGAGGATTTCGCCGACATGATGCAGGCCATTCCCGGCGCGTATTTCTGGGTCGGCCATGACGGCTCCGTGCCCGTTCACAATCCCGGTTACGTTCTCGACGACAAGATCCTGCCGATCGGCGCCAGCATGTTCGCCCGCATCATCGAGAAACGCATGCCGGCAGGTGCGCATGCATAAGCCCAAAGGGGACGCCATCACGTCGCTGCACGATCTCTCCGCCGTCGACCTGCTCGCCGGCTATCGTGCCAAGCAGTTCTCGCCGTCCGAGGTGCTGGAGGAAATCATCTCCCAGGTCGCGACCTGGGAGCCGCACATCAAGGCGCTGTATTTGTACGACCCGGAAGGGGCGCGGAAGGTCGCCAAGACCTCGACCGAGCGCTGGCAGCAAGCCGAGCCGGCCGGCACGCTCGATGGCGTTCCCGCCACCATCAAGGACAATGTCGCGACCAAGGGGCAGCCGGTGCCGCTGGGCGCGGCGAGCGTCAAGCTGGCGCCCGCGGAGAAGGATGCACCGCCCGCGGCGCGGCTGCGCGAGGCCGGCTGCGTGATCTTCTCCAAGACCACGATGCCGGACTACGGCATGCTGTCGTCGGGCCTGTCCTCGTTCCATCCCCTGACCCGCAATCCCTGGGATGTCAGCAAGAACCCCGGCGGCTCGAGCGCCGGCGCGGGCGCGGCAGGTGCTGCCGGCTATGGTCCCTTGCATCTCGGCACCGATATCGGCGGCTCGGTGCGGCTGCCGGCCAACTGGTGCGGCCTCGTCGCATTGAAGCCGAGCCTCGGCCGCGTGCCGATCGACCCGCCCTATGTCGGCCGCGTCGCCGGTCCGATGACCCGCACCGTCGACGACGCCGCGCTGATGATGAGCGTATTGTCGCGTCCCGATCGCCGCGACGGCATGAGCCTGCCGGCGCTCGAGGTGAACTGGAAGGCGCTGGAAAAGTCGCCGCGCAAGCTGCGCATCGGGCTGATGCTCGACGCCGGATCCGGCCAGAAGGTCGAGAAGGAGGTTCGCGAGGTCGTCGTGAAGGCTGCGAAGGCGTTCGAATCCGCCGGCGCCGTTATCACCGAGATCGACGGCATCCTGACGCCCGAGATGCTCGAAGGGCTCGACAATTTCTGGCGCGCTAGGACCTGGGATGAGCTGTCGAAACTGTCGCAGGCCGACCGCGGCAAGACCCTGCCCTACATCCTCAACTGGGCCGAGGCCGGTGCAAAGCTCTCCGGAGTCGATGTGGTGCGCGGCTTCAACATGACGATGGCGATCCGCGCCGCCGCCGCGAAATTGTTCTGCGAGGTCGACTACGTGATCTCGCCGGTGTCGCCGGTGGTGAACTTCCCGGCCGAGTTCGCAGCGCCGCTCAACGACCCCGCAAAGCCGTTCGAGCACATCTGCTTTACCGTGCCGTGGAATATGTCGGAGAACCCCGCGCTGTCGATCAACGGCGGCTACGACAAGAAGGGCTTTCCGATCGGCGTCCAGATCATCGGCCGCCGCTTCGACGACATCGGCGTGCTCGGCATGGGCAAGGCGTTCGAAGGCCTGCGCGGCCCGCAGAAGCCGTGGCCCACGCCGCCGAAGAAGTAGCGCCTCGGCCTTCCAAATTGTCATGCGCGGGCTCGACCCGCGCATCCATCTTCTTCATAAAGAAGAGATGGATTGCCGGGTCGAGCCCGGCAATGACAAATAAAAGGAAGGAAATCATCCCCATGGCGTATGAGACGATCAAGTACGAGGTCGCCGAGCAGATCCTGACCATCACGCTGAACCGGCCCGACAAGCTCAACGCCTTCAACGCCACGATGCAGCAGGAGCTGATCGACGCGTTCGACAAAGCCGACAAGGACGACGACGTCAGGGCCATTATCGTGACCGGTGCGGGCCGCGGCTTCTGCGCCGGCGCCGATCTTTCATCCGGCGCCAACACCTTCGACCGCGATGCGCGGCGCGGTCCGGTCAAGCGCAATGCCGACGGCAGCGTCGACTACAGCGATCCGCAGGTGCGCGACGGCGGCGGGCAAGTGACGCTGCGCATCTTCAAGTGCCTGAAGCCGGTGATCGCTGCAGTGAACGGCCCGGCGGTCGGCATCGGCGTCACCATGCAGCTTGCGATGGATATCCGCATCGCCTCCGACGCCGCGCGCTTCGGCTTCGTGTTCTCCCAGCGCGGCATCGTGCCGGAAGCCGCATCGAGCTGGTTCCTGCCGCGCATCGTCGGAATCTCGCAGGCGCTGGAATGGTGCTATTCCGGCCGTGTCTTCCCGGCGCAGGAAGCGCTTGCGGGGCGGCTCGTCAGCAAGGTGGTGCCGCCGGACGATCTGTTGCCCACCGCGCGTGCGCTCGCCAAGGAGTTCGCGGCCAAGACCGCGCCGGTGTCGGTGGCGCTGATCCGCCAGATGATGTGGCGCATGATGGGCGCCGACGATCCGATGGAGGCGCACAAGGTCGACAGCCGCGGCATCTATGCCCGCGGCCGCTCCGACGACGTCAAGGAAGGCGTGGTGTCGTTCCTGGAAAAGCGCCCCGCGCAGTTCAAGAACAAGGTGTCGTCGGACATGCCCGACTATTTCCCGTGGTGGCAAGAGCGCGACTATAAGTGAGCGAACGGCGTCAAGCGGCGTCCACACTTGACGGCGTCGTCCTGTTGCACGGCATCAGCAGGACGGCGCGCTCGTTTCGCAGGATGGAGCTGGCACTGAAGGCTGCCGGCTTTGCCACCCTCAATCTCGACTATGATAGCCGGCGCAAGCCACTCGACGTGTTGACCGAGGACATCCGCCCCTCGCTCGATCGGTTCGCAGAGAGCCTCGACGGCTCCGTGAACTTCGTCTGCCATTCCATGGGCGGGCTTCTGGCGCGCGTCTATCTGGCAAGGCATCGCCCGGCGCGGCTCGGCCGCGTCGTGATGCTGGGCACGCCGAACGGCGGCAGCGAGATCGCCGACCGCCTGAAGAACCTCGCGGCTTATCGCGCCTATTTCGGTCCGGGCAGCAGCTCGTCACCCGCCGCGATGCCGCGACCAGCGCGCTGCTGCCGCCGATCGATTATTCCGCCGGCATCATTGCCGGCAACCGTTCGGTCTATCCGATCACCTCCATGGCCCTGCCGCGGCCGCATGACGGCCGGGTGTCGGTCGCCAACACCAGGCTCGAGGGTATGGCCGATCACATCGTGATCCGCACCTCGCATCCTTGGCTGGTGCGCAACGCCGAAGCGATCGCGCAGACCATCGCGTTCTTGCAAGAGGGGAAATTCAGCACAAATCGTCGGGTGGACTAAGAGCGCGGACTCATTGGCACGCAGCCAAACCCGGTCGGGAACGACCCGCGGCGAGCATGTCGAAGTGTTCTGCTTCGCTCAGTTGGCGTGGGCGTTACCCACCCTGTGCAGCTTGAGCATGGCATAGACCGCATTGTTGGCTGGTGTCGGAATGCCAAGCGGGCGGGCGAACTCCACCACCTTTCCGGCGAGCCAGTCGAGTTCGAGCCGGTTGCCGCGTTCGAGATCGTGCAGCATGGAAGCCTTGAAGGTGGGCGGCGAGGCTTCCGCGAATTTCATTCGGTCCTCGGCAAAATTCTCCGGAATGGGAACGCCCCTGGCACGGCCGACCGCCACCACCTCGCTCATCAGGCTGTAAAAGAACGCTCGCGTATCCGGGTCGGCCAGGATCGGCCCCAGCGGCTGGCGAGTCGTTGCGGTCGCGCCTGATAGTCCGACGAGGAATACGAATTTCTGCCAGCGCTCGCGGTCAATCCCGTCGGACACCGAGATGTCGATGCCGGCCGCTTGAGCGGCGTCGGCAAAGGCCTTGAGGCCGTCATCGGGCCTACCGTCGGTTCTGCCGCAGACCATGCGCGCGAACTGGCTCGTGTGGGTGACGACGCCAGGCGCGGACAGCACCGTAGCAATGTAGGCACTTCCAGCGACCACGTTGTCGGCGCCGAGAATCGGGGCGATCCTCTCCGCGCTATCGACCCCGTTTTGCAACGGGATCACCCGGGTGCGCGGTCCGACCAGGGGGAGAGACGACCTGGCTGCCGTCTCGCTGTCCCAAAGCTTGACCGCGAACAGAACGATATCGACCGGGCCGACCGTGGCAGGATCATCGGTCACGTTGGGCTCGGGCAAATGAAGATTGCCAAGCACACTCTCGACCTTGAGACCGTTCTTTCTGATCGCCTCGAGGTTGGAGCCGCGCGCGATAAAGAACACGTCGTGCCCTGCTGCAGCCATACGTGCTCCGAAATAACCGCCGAGGGCACCGGCCGCCATCACAGCGATACGCATGTCATCCTCCACCCCTGCAACGACACTCAGCCGGCAGAGGATATCACGCGACGGACCTGGGTTCGATTCCTTGAACGCCGGGCCCATCGCGTCATTTGGCTGCACTGCAGAATTTGGTCTGCTATCGGTGCATGGCGGACGCTGGCAAGCCGCCTGCCCGACGGATCCATGGCTTCACGGCCTCGTCAGCAGCGCCACACGCCCGATCGCCTTGCGCTCGATCAAGAGCCGCATCGCCTTCGCATAATCTTCCAGCGGCAGCCGGTGCGAGATATTCGGCCGCACCCGGCCGGCCTCGGCCCATTCGCTCAGCGCCTTGAACCTGATCTCGCCGAGCGCGGGATCCTTGCGCACCGCCTCGCCGGCGCGAACGCCGAGCACGCTCGCGCCCTTGATCATCAACAGATTGGTGCGGGCCAGACCGATGCCGCCGGTGAAGCCGACGACGAGAATCCGCGCGCCCCAGTTGATGCAGCGCATCGAGTTCTCGAACACCTCGCCGCCGACAGGATCGAACACCACATCGGCGCCGCGACCGTCGGTGAGACGCTTGACCGCATCGCGGAACGGCTCGCGTGTATAGAGCACGAGGTGGTCCGCGCCGCGCGCCCTGGCGATCGCAAGCTTCTCCTCGCTCGAAGCCGCAGCGATCACGGTGGCGCCAAGCAGCTTGCCGATCTCGACCGCGGCAAGCCCGACACCGCCGCCGGCGCCATGCACCAGCAGCACCTCGCCCGGCTTGATCTGCCCGCGGTCGATCAGCGCGTGATAGGCGGTGCCATGCGCGGCCAGGAAGGTCGCGCCTTCCGCGTAGTCGAAAGTCGACGGCACCGGCACGAGCTGCGACGGCGTTGCAACCGTCTCGTCGCAATAGGCGCCGAAGCGCATCTTGACGATCACCTTGTCGCCGACGGCGACACCGGATGCTCCATTGACCTCGACGACATCGCCGGCGGCTTCCGAACCCGGCGTGAACGGCAGCGGCGGCTTGAGCTGGTACTCGCCCGCGGCCATCAGGATGTCGGGAAAGTTGATCCCGGCGGCGCGGATCGCAACCCGCACCTGGCCCGGCTGCAAGGGCACCGAGGCAAAGTTCTCGAGATGCAGGCGCTCGGGCGGCCCGAGCTCGCGGCAAACGACGGCTTTCGGCATCAGGCGGCCCGCGCCTTGAGACGTGCCAGCGCCTCGCGGATCAGCGGCAAGCGGTCGTTGCCGAAATACATGTCGGTCTTGTCGAGATAGATCGTCGGCGAGCCGAAGCCGCCGCGCGCCATCACCTCCTCGGTGTTGGCCTTGAGTTGATCCTTGATCGCCTGGTCGCCGATGCCGGCAAGGAATTGCGCCGGATCGATCCCGAGTTTAGTGCAGATCTCGGTCAGCACCGCATCCTGCGAAATGTCCTTGTCGTCACCCCAATAGGCCTCGAACACCGCGCGGGCGAACGGCACCATCTTCTCGTTGCCGAGAAGGATGCAGCCGCGCATCGCCTTGACGCTGTTCACCGGGAACACGGTCGGCGGCATCTTGATCGCAAGGCCGGCCGAGCGCGCCCAGTCGGTGAGATCCTTCTTCATGTAGCGCGCCTTCAGCGGCACCGGCTTCTCGCGCTGCGCGTAGACCGACGGGTTGACGGTGTTGAAGATGCCGCCGACCAGGATCGGCCGCCAGGTGATCGGAGCGTCGAACTCCTTCGCGAGCGGCTGGATGTTGTGCCAGGCGAGATAGGTCCACGGGCTGGAGCAGTCGAAGAAGAATTCGATCATGGCGTTTCCCTTTGTCTTTTCCACATTCATTCTCGTCATTCCGGGATGCACTGCAAGGCGCAGGGCTCGCGACTGTGTCGCGCCGCGGAATAACGGGCATCATTTCTTCTCGACCAATTCCTTCGCACGCTGGCCGAACATGTTCTTGCGTGATTCCTCGTCAAACGGCTCCTTGACGAATTTTCCGATCGCAAGCCCCGCCTGCACCTGCGGCCGGGCGCGCACGGTGGCGTACCAGCGCTTGATGTTCGGGAAATCGTCGAGGGTAAAACCCTGCGCCTTGTGGGTCATGGTCCAGGGGAAGCAGGCGATGTCGGCGATCGAATAGTCGTCGCCGGCGATATAGGCGCCGGTCCTGCCGAGCTGGCGGTCGAGCACGCCGTAGAGCCGCGCGGTCTCGTCGCGGTAACGTTCGATCGCGTAGGGAATCTTCTCGGCCGCATAGAGCGCGAAATGGCCGTGCTGGCCGAGCATCGGCCCGAGGCCGCCCATCTGCCACATCACCCATTGGATGACGTTCGACCGCGCACGTAGCTCCCTGGACAGGAAACGGCCGGCCTTGTCGGCGAGATAGATCAGGATCGCGCCGGTCTCGAACACCGAGAACGGCCCGCCGCCGTCGGCAGGCGCATGGTCGACGATGGCGGGGATCCGGTTGTTCGGGCTGATCGCCAGGAATTCGGGCCGAAACTGCTCACCGGCGCGGATGTTCACCGGGATCACCTTGTAGGGCAGCCCCAGTTCCTCCAGCATGATCGAGATCTTCCAGCCGTTCGGCGTCGGAGCGTAGTGCAAATCGATCATCGGCGTTCTATTCCCCGTCACAAAGACTTTTGTTGTTCTGTACCTCCACCTTAGGACATGGCACACAAGCGCTCAATCAGAACCCAACAGGAGGCACCCATGCTGTTTCCAACCACGATCGCAGGCTCGCTGCCGAAGCCGGAATGGCTGGCGGAGCCGAACATGCTGTGGGCACCCTGGAAGTCGGAGGGCGCCGAGCTCGCCCGCGCCAAGCGCGATGCCACGGTGCTCGCGGTCAAGCTGCAGGAAGATGCCGGCGTCGACATCGTCACCGAGGGCGAGCAGGCGCGCCAGCATTTCGTGCACGGCTTCCTGGAGCGGATCGAAGGCATCGATTTCGCGCACAAGGTCGAGATGGGCATCCGCAAGGACCGCTATAAGGCGATGGTGCCGCAGGTGGTCGCACCGCTGCAGCTCAAGGGACGCGTCCACGAGAGCGAGGCCCGTGCGGCCCGCGCGCACACCAGGAACCGGCTGAAATTCACCATGCCCGGCCCGATGACGATCATCGATACCATCGCCGACAAGTATTACGGCGACCGCGTGAAGATGGCCTTCGCTTTCGCCGAGCTTTTGAATCAGGAGGCGAAGGCGTTGCAGGCCGACGGCGTCGACATGATCCAGTTCGACGAGCCCGCCTTCAACGTCTACATGGACCAAGTGCGCGACTGGGGCATCAAGGCGCTGGAGCGCGCCGCCGAAGGCCTGACTTGCGCCACTGCCGTGCACATCTGCTACGGCTACGGCATCAAGGCCAACACCGACTGGAAGCAGACGCTCGGCGGCGAGTGGCGGCAATACGAGGAGACGTTCCCCGTCATCGACAAGAGCACGATCCAGCAGGTCGCGATCGAATGCCGCAACTCGAAGGTGCCGATCGAACTGCTCGCGGCGCTTCCCGGCAAGATCGTGCAGGCCGGCGTGATCGACGTCGCCAGCGACGAGATCGAGACCGCTGAGGACGTCGTCAAGGTGATCGAGGCGGTCGCGAAGCACGTGCCGAAGGGCAACATCATCGCGACCACCAATTGCGGCATGGCGCCGATGCGGCGGGACATCGCGGAAGCCAAGTTGATCGCGCTGGGCGCCGGTGCCAAGCTGGCTCGGCAGCGGCTGGCGTAAGGATGACGCCGGCAGATCAACCCAGAACGGCCATCGCGCTCGGATGCAACACCGGCCGGTAGCCGGCCTGGAAGGCGCGCACCGTCGATGGCGGCGTCAGCAGCATGGCCGGCTCGGGTACGTCGGCCCGGCTGTAACCGGCGAACGACCAGCGCAACGTGGCGCCGTCGGCGACGAGGTAGCTCTCCCCGCTCGCCTGCACCATCGTCCCGTCGGGCAAGTCCCGCAATCGCATCGGCAGCGGATGCAGCCGCTTCTTGCCGCGGTCGAGCCGCTCGGCATGCAGCACCGCATCCATCGCCTTGGCGCTGAGATCGCTCACGTCGTTGCCCTGCTCCCAGCAGCCGCGAAACCGCTTGGCATCGTCACGGCGGCAGTAGAAGCAGGGCCGGTGTCCGGCCGCAAACGCGGTGGCCTCATCGAGGAAGAACAGCTCGGTCCAGCTCTGACGGCTCATCACCTTGCGCCGCCGTCCCCTGAACTCGCAGACGCAGGTGAGCCAGGCCGGGCTCGACCAGCGCTTGTTCAGAAGCGTGCGCGTCGCCGGATCGTGGATGATGCCGCGATTGCCGGTGAAGGTGCCGCGATGGTCGGTCGCGACGATGTCGCCGGTGGGCGTGACGCGGTTTTGCAGGGGCATGTTTCTTACTTCCCCCTCGCCCCGCTCTTGCGGGGAGAGGGTTGGGGTGAGGGGCTTGTCCGCAAAGATAGTGAGAGATGAACTCGCGGTGACTCCCCCTCACCCGATCGCTCCGCGATCGACCTCTCCCCGCAAGCGGGGCGAGGTGACTCCTCACGCCGCCCCGTCGCGGATCGGCGGCTGGAACGACAGCGCGGTATCCCAGGGAAAGTAGATCCAGGTGTCCTGCGACACCTCGGTGATGTAGGTGTCGACCAGCGGCCGGCCCTTCGGCTTGGCGTACACGGTCGCGAAATGCGCATCGGGCAGCAATTGGCGCACCAGCCTGCCAGTCTTGCCGGTATCGACGAGGTCGTCGACGATCAACAGCCCCTTGCCGGTGCCGCCGCCGAGCTTGGCAGTCTGCTCCGAAATGCCCTTGAGCACTTTCAGATCGCCCTGCTTGTCGTGGTCGTAGCTGGCGACGCAGACGGTGTCGATCACCCGCAAGCCGAGCTCGCGCGCCACGATCGCCGCGGGCACCAGCCCGCCGCGGGTGATCGCGATCACCGCTTGGAACGGGCCGACCTCATTGAGCCGCCAGGTCAGCGCCCGGCAATCTCTATGGAATTGATCCCACGAGACCGGAAATGGCCTGCCGGCTCGCTCCTGTGGGCTCGGTTCGGAATTTCGTTCAGCCATATCGTCTCAACCCGCCGGCTTCTTCTGCGCGGCCTGCACTTGCTTCAGCATCTCCTTCACCGCGATCATCGCCGCGGCGAGCTTTTCCGGGTCGCGCGAGCGGACCACGAGATTGGTGTTCGGCTTCTGGTTCTCGTCCTGGAACGGATAGCTGCCGATGATGGTGTCGGGATTGGCTTCCGCGATCGCCCGCAGCGGGCCGCCGATGTCGCCTTCCCGCGCGTCGGCCCTGACCGAGTCCGATAGCATCCGCACGCCGGATTTCAGGGTCGGCGCCACGATGTCCATCATCGCCTGCATGATGGTGGGGATGCCGGCCATCACGATGACATTACCGAGCTTGAAGCCCGGCGCCAGGATGGTCGCGCTCTGGATCAGCTCGGCGCCGTCAGGCACCCGGGCCATGCGCAGCCGCGCGTCGTTGAGGTCCTGCTCGCTCCAGCGCTCCCTGAACCGCGCCACCACCTCGGGGTGATGATGGATATCGACCCCGAACGCCTTCGCCACGCTGTCGGCGGTGATGTCGTCATGGGTCGGCCCGATGCCGCCGGTGGTGAACACGTAGGTGTACCTATGCCGCAGCGCATCAAGGGCGGAGACGATGTCGGCCTCGTCATCGGCGACGACGCGGACCTCCTTCAGGTCGATGCCGATGTTGGTCAGGTATTCGGCGATGAAGCCGATGTTCTTGTCCTTGGTCCGGCCGGACAGGATCTCGTCGCCGATCACCAATATCCCCGCCGTGACGATCTCGCTCATGGTCTCATTCCCTAACTTGATCCCCTGACATTGCCGATCCAATGCCTTGATGTCACGGGGTTTTGCCGCCGAATTAAGCAGACCTCAGCCGGTTTTTCGGGCAGGCCTTCCACCTCACCCATAGCAAATGCCGTAAGCCAATGCATATCGCGCTGGCCCGCCCCTTGCTACCATCCCATCAAGTCATGCACTGTGTCACATGGCTTGGGAGGGCAGTCGGGCTATATGGCAGTCGCGTTCGATGAGATGAATGGCCTCGGCGAGGATCTCCGCCCGGCCTACCAGGAGCTCTCCCGCTGGCTCAAAGAGACGCCGCCGGATGCGCTCGAATATCGACGCCAGGAAGCGGAGCTGCTGTTCCGCCGGATCGGCATCACCTTCGCGGTCTATGGCGATGCCGAGGCCCAGGAGCGGCTGATCCCCTTCGACGTCATCCCCCGCATCATGTCGGCGACCGAGTGGATGCTGCTGGAGAAGGGCCTCAAGCAGCGCGTGCTCGCGCTCAACATGTTCTTGAAAGACATCTATCACGGCCGCGACATCCTGCGCGCCAACGTCATCCCCGAGGACCTGATCTTCCAGAACCCGGTGTTCCGTCCGGAGATGAACGGCCAGGACGTGCCGCACGACATCTACGTCCACATCGCCGGCATCGACATCATCCGTACCGATCCCGACAACTTCATCGTGCTGGAGGACAATGCGCGCACGCCGTCCGGCGTGTCCTACATGCTGGAAAACCGCGAGATCATGATGCGGTTGTTTCCGGACCTGTTCGCGCGGCACCGCGTCGCGCCGGTGGACCGTTATCCGGACGAGCTGCTGTCGGCGCTGCGGTCGGTGGCGCCGCACAGCGCCTCCGCCGAGCCGACAGTCGCGCTGATGACGCCCGGCGTCTACAACTCGGCCTATTACGAGCACTCCTTCCTCGCCGACAAGCTCGGCATCGAGCTGGTCGAGGGGCGCGACCTCATCGTCAAGAACGATGAGGTGTTTATGCGCACCACCGAGGGGCTGAAGCGGGTCGACGTGATCTACCGCCGCGTCGACGACGATTTCCTCGATCCCCTCACCTTCCGGCCGGACTCCGCGCTCGGCGTCCCCGGACTGATGTCGGCCTACGCCGCCGGCAACATCACGCTCGCCAATGCAGTCGGCACCGGCATCGCCGACGACAAGGCGATCTATTCCTACATGCCGGACATCGTAAAATTCTATCTCAGCGAGGAGCCGATCCTGAAGAACGTGCAGACCTGGCGCTGCCGCGAACCGCAGGATCTGTCCTATGTGCTCGACAACCTCGCCGACCTCGTCGTCAAGGAGGTGCACGGCTCGGGCGGCTACGGCATGCTGATCGGCCCCGCCGCCACCAAGGCGACGATCGAGGCGTTCCGCGACAAGCTCAAGCGCGAGCCGGAGGGCTTCATCGCCCAGCCGACGCTGGCGCTGTCGACCTGCCCGACCTGCACCGACAAGGGGCTGGCGCCGCGTCATGTCGACCTCCGCCCGTTCGTGCTGACCGGCTCCAGCCACACCACCATCGTGCCCGGCGGGCTGACCCGCGTCGCGCTGAAGGAAGGCTCGCTCGTCGTCAATTCGAGCCAGGGCGGCGGCACCAAAGACACCTGGATACTGAGTGAGTGATTTGAAGCCAAACGCGCTGCGCGAGCTCTCCCTCCCCCTGCAAGGGGGAGGGTCGGGGTGGGGGTCGGCCGCATAC
>NZ_JAGKJL010000059.1:0-54740 GCF_020329495.1 Bradyrhizobium australafricanum
CCGCAACAGTGGCGAAGAATTGCCGGCTGAATTTGTCTTCACCGCAGAAGAGATCGAGACGCTCAGGGCCATCAACAAAACCATGAAAGGTCGCACCGAGCTTCAGAAAAACCACCATCGCCCCAACACTCTTGCTTGGGCGGCATGGATCATCGCAAAACTCGGCGGATGGACCGGCTACGCCTCCCACCGTCCACCTGGACCAATCACCTTCCACACCGGAATGGCCCGCTTCCAAATCCTCGCAAATGGCCCGACAAACGTGTAGATGCACTAGTGCGAACGCAGGGACCCATAACCACAGGGTTGGGTTGTTGAGAGCAGGCTGTGGCCCCAGCGTCGGGCAGCAATTTGCATTCGTGATAATGGGTCCCGGCCTTCGCCGGGACGACGCCGAGTGTGTGTCGCTTGTGAGTCAAGCATCCGCATTCTCGCGACATGAATTGCCCGAGCTTTGCTGTTCGTTTCACCCTCTGAAAGCAGAGGGCGCAGGGAAAGCCGGGTGCCGATCGCACCCATGGGCCCCGTGCAATAGGTAGAAAGCACGGGGGTAGGACCACAGGTGTAACCGGAAACAACCCGGCTTTCCCTGCGCGATGGGTTACGGCTTACTTCGTGCTCTCCCCGGCGAGACTGGGCTTGCTTGTCACCGTCTTCGCAACGCGCACCGCGCAATCGGAAAAGACACCTGCCGCTAGGGCGTCAGGACCACACGACTTCACCGTCCGCCTCATGCGCGTTCGTCAACTGCGCAATCGGCGTCCACCGCATCTCGACCCGCGTTCGTGACGACCGCGAAACGCCCCTCGATCGGGTGAGACGGAGGGATTAAACATCTGAGTTGGGGTCCACGTCAAGATAAAATTCTGAAAATACGAATATTTCCACCGCCCCCGCTACCTGGCGAAATCCGGCTGCCAGTGGCGCAGTTCGCGCGCGGCGTAGGTGACTGCGCCGATCGTCGTGAAGGATGCTGCCTCCAGCATCATGTTGCGGGCGAGCTTGAGGGCCCGCGCCTCGCAGATCGCGCGCTGCTTCTCGTCCGTGATCCACTCGAAATCGATGTTGTGCGCGAGGCCGAGAATACGGCGGATGGTCTTGGCTGCGGCGAAGCCGACGGTGTCCTGGAACAGCCGCGCCATGTAGGCCTGCCGTTCGGCCTCCAGCCGCGCGGCGCCGGCTTCGCCCGTGAACAGCGACACCGGATAGCCGTCGCCATCAGCCTCGCTGCGCCACAGCGCGAGAAATTTTCGCGAGAACCCGGCCCAGACGCCCTCGATGGTCTCGAGCAGCCACGCCTCGAAAGAGGCACGGTCGCCCGGCGCGCGCTCGTGGCCGGCGGAGGCGAGATAGGACATCAGCAGATTGCCGATGACCGCGCCGATGTCGAAGCCCATCGGGCCGAAGAAGGCGAATTCGGGATCGATCACCTTGGTTTCACTCTCGGTGACCATGATCGAGCCGGTGTGCAGGTCGCCATGCAGCAGCGCTTCCGGGCTCGCCATGAATTTCAGCTTCAGCCGGCTGATCGCGACATGCAGGTCAAGGTCTTCGCGGAACGCCGCGGCCGTGGCGTCGAGATACGGCGCGGTCCAGCGGTTCTGCTCGGCTGCGCGGTAGGGATCGGTGAAGATCAGGTCCTCGGTGATCTTGCAGAGCGCATGGTTGCCGGCGAAATCGGCGATCCCTTGCTTCTTCTCCGCGGCCGACAACGCAAGGTCGGACGTGAAGAACAGCGTTTGCGCCAGGAAGGTCGAAATATCCTCGACAAAGCGCGGATACCGCGTGGCCTCGATCAGGCCCTTGCGCATGATGATGTGCGGCTCGAGCAGCTCCATCGCGGTGAGCGCGAGCGGCGCATCATGATGCAGCACCGCCGGCACGAGCTTTGGTGCCAGCCGTGCCTGATGCACCAGCGCCATGTGCTCGTAATGCGCCCGTGACAGCGGCAGCGGCCAGCTCTCGCCGACGAGGCGCACATAGGGCAGCGCCTGCTTGACCGCGAGGCCGCCGCTTCCGCCCTTGACGATGAAGACGAGGTTGAGATTGCCGTCGCCGACCTCGCTGATCGACCAGTCCGCCGTCGCGCCGCCGAGTTGCGCGCCGATGGCGGGCAGCCCCGCGAGATAATCCCGCAGATCACCTTCCCGCAGGATTCGATATGCGCTCTGCCCGGAGCCCGGCTGGGACTGCAGGTTCATCGTGGTCGCCTCCTCCACATTGCCAGGGCGAGGTTGATCCCCGCTCCATTGGCATCAGTTTCTAAAACAGCATCCCCATCGGTACGTAGCCCGGGTGAGCCAACGGGTCGCGCGAACGCGCGCCCGATGACAGGCTCCGCGATACCCGGGAAAGTGATCCCGCATGTCGCTTCGATCATGCGGGCTACTTCTGATCCAACGAAAACTGCGTATCAGAACGGCATCCCCATCAGTTTCGACAGCCGCTCGATCGAGAGATAGCCGGAATGATAGGCCCACATCGCGATCGCGAAGATCACGGCCGAGATCAGCGTGGTCCACAACAGCTTGCGGCCCATCCGCGCCAGGATCGGCGCGCCGGGATCGGTGCCGGGCGCGCCGACGCCGTCCTCATGCTGGCTGCGTATGCCGAACGGCAGCGTCAGGAACAGCACGAGCCACCAAAGCACGAAGTAGATCGCTAGCCCTGTGGAGATCTGGTACGCCATATGGCCTCAGGCCTGTTCGATCTCGACCAACGCGCCGGAAAAGTCCTTCGGGTGGAAGAACAGCACCGGCTTGCCATGCGCGCCGATCTTCGGCTGGCCGTCGCCCAGCACCCGCGCACCCTCGGCGATCATGCGGTCACGGGCCGCGATGATGTCGGGCACGTCGTAACAGACATGGTGGATGCCGCCGTCGGCATTGCGCTCGACGAATTTCGCGATCGGCGAGGCCTCGCCGAGCGGCTCGATGAACTCGATCTTGGTGTTCGGCAGCGTCACGAACACGGTGATGACGCCGTGCTCCGGCAGCGGAACCGCATCGGAAATCTCGGCATTGAAGGCGGTGCCGTAGATCTTCGCGGCCTGCTTGGCGTCCTTGACCGCGATCGCGACGTGATTGAGCCGGCCCAGCATCTCATTCTCCCTTTAGTTGAGCATGATCCTTTCGGAAAACCGCTTCGCACTTTTCCGGATCATGCTTAGGCTCAAACCGTCAGAACGTGCACGACGCAGATCGGCTTCTTGCCCCATTGCTCGTTCAGCGCCGCCCGCACCGCGCGCCGCACCGATTCCCCCAGCGCGTCCGGATCGCGCCGTCGCGGCTTCGGCAGGCCCTCGATCGTCGATACCACCACATCGAACACGATGTCGTCGAGCAGTTCGCCTGCCGCATTGTTCTCCGGCATGCCGACCAGATCAACCTCGGGGTCGTCGACGAGCTCGCCCTGCGCGGTCATGGCGATGGCAACGAAGGCGCAGCCGGCAAAGCCCATCCGCCGCCGCTCCACCACGGCGCGCGACTTGGCGTCCTCCAGAATGGTTCCGTCCTTGTAGAGCCGGCCCGCCGGCACCTCGCCGATGATGCCGGGCTCGCCGGGCCCGAGCTTGACGAGGTCGCCGTTGCGGCAGGTCAGGACCTTGGGCACGCCGGCGGCGCGCGCCAGCTTGGCGTGCTCGGCGAGATGCAGCGCCTCGCCATGGACGGGGATCAAGAGCTGCGGCCGCACCCAGGAGATCATGTCGCGCAGCTCGTCGCGGCGCGGATGGCCGGAGACGTGCACCAGGTGCTCGCGGTCGGTGATGATCTCGACGCCCTGCATGACGAGGTTGTTGATGATCGAGCCGACCGCCTTCTCGTTGCCGGGAATGGTGCGGGAGGAGAAGATCACGGTGTCGCCCTTGTTCAGGGTGACCTGCGGATGGTCGTCATTGGCGATCCGCGCCAGCGCCGCGCGCGGCTCGCCCTGGCTGCCGGTGCACAGCGCCAGCACCTTGTCGGCCGGGAAATGGCCGTAATAGTCGGCGCTGCGGAATTTATGCGAGCCGTCGAGATAGCCGCATTCGCGCGCCACCTGCACCACGCGCTCCATGGCGCGGCCGACCACGACCACCTCGCGGTCGGCGGCGTTGGCGGCGTCCGCCACCGCCCGCACCCGGGCGACATTGGAGGCGAAGGTGGTGACCGCGACCCGGCCCTTGGCGGCCTTGACCAGCTTCTTGATCGTGGCGGCAACCTCGGTCTCCGACGGCGAACGCCCGTCACGCACCGCATTGGTGGAATCGCCGACCAGCGCCAGCACGCCTTCATCGCCGAGCTCGCGCAGCCGCCGCTCGTCGGTCGGCTGGCCGATGATCGGGGTCGGATCGATCTTCCAGTCGCCGGTGTGCAGCACGGTGCCGACATCGGTCTTGATCGCCAGCGCGTGCGATTCCGGAATCGAATGCGCGACCGGGATGAACTCGACATTGAACGGACCGATATCGACCCGCCCGCCCGACGGGATCACCGTGACCGGGATTTTTGGCGGGTTGCGCTCGGCGGCGCATTTGGCCTCGAACAGCGCGGCGCTGAATTGCGTCGCGTAGATCTTGCAGCCGAGCTTCGGCCAGAGATCGATGATCGCGCCGAAATGATCCTCATGGGCGTGCGTCAGCACGAGGCCCACCAGATTGTCGCGCTCCTTCTCGAGGAAGCGGACGTCGGGCATGATCAGGTCGATGCCCGGCAGATGCTCCTCGTCGCCGAAGGAGACGCCGAGATCGACCGCGAGGAAGGACCGCTGGTGGCGGTTGCCGAGGCCGTAGATCGACAGGTTCATGCCGATCTCGCCGACGCCGCCGAGCGGCGCAAAGGTGAGCTCGTCCGGACGCGCCATCAGATCGCCCTCACCGAGGCTGCGGTGCCGAAATAGACCTCGCCCGCCGTCACGGGCAGGCGCTCGCCATCAGCGGTGCGGACGATCAGGCAGCCGGTATCATCGATGGTGTCGAACGTGCCCTCAAGGGTCGCCGAGCCGGTCTGGACCGCGACCTTCTCGCCGAGCCCGGCCGCGCGCTCGAGCCACAGCCTGCGGATCTCGGGGAAGCCGCGGCCGTCGTCCCAGATGCCGCGAAACTCGACCCAGGCGTCCGACAGCGCGGCAAACAGCTCCTCCGCCCCGATCTGGATGCCGAGCGCCGCGAGCGATACGGCCGGCGTCGGCGTCCCCTCGGGTGCTGCGACGACATTGGTGCCGATGCCCACCACGACCGCCAGCCGGCTCGCGATCGCCTCGGCCTCCAGCAGGATGCCCGAGAGCTTCCTGCCGTTGGCCAGCACGTCGTTCGGCCATTTCAGGGTGAACTTCGGGCTGTCCGGCCCGAGCCGCAGCGCCGCCTCGATGCGGACCTTCCGCAGCGCGGCTTCGAGCGACAGCCCGGCGGCAAAGCCGAGGGTGGCGGCGACTGCCGGCTGAACGTCCGTCACCTCGAGGATCGTGCTGGCGAGATTGCCGCGCGGCGCGACCCAGACCCGCTGCCGCCTCCCGCGGCCCGCGGTCTGTTCGGGCGTCACGAACCACATCGGCCCCTGCTCGCCGCCGCGGGCGCGCAGCATCGCCTCGGCATTGGTCGAGCCGATCTGATCGAAGGCGGCGAGCCGGTAGCCCGCCGCTATGGCCCGGGGCCCGAGCGTGAAGGTCATGTCAGCGTTATGCGCATGATTGGTTCCGAAAGCCAGCATCCCGATTTCGGAACCGCACGCGTCAAAATAGCGATTTGGCCGCCGCCGTCGCCACGCTCACCAGCGGGCCCGGATAGGCGAAGTAGAAGATGTTGAAGATGCCGGCGACCGCCAGCACGGTGCGCAGCTCGACGCGAACCGGGTCGAGCTTGCCGAGCGGCTGGTCGAAATACATCACCTTGACGATCGACAGATAGTAGAACGCACCCACCACGCTGGTCAGCACGCCGATCACGGCGAGCGTGAACAGATTGGCCTTGATCGCGGCGACGAACACGTACCACTTGCCGAAGAACCCGGCGAGCGGCGGCACGCCGGCCAGCGAGAACAGCAGCATCGCGAAGATAAAGGCGAGCAGCGGGTTGGTGCGGGATAGCCCGGCGAAATCGCTGATCTGCTCCAGCGCCTGGCCGTTGCGCTTCATCGCCAGGATGATGCTGAAGGAACCGAGCGTCATCGCGACGTAGATCGTGATGTAGATCAGGACGCCCTGGGCGCCCTCGACCGTGCCGGAGGCGAGGCCGACCAGCGCAAAGCCCATATGGCCGATCGAGGAATAGGCCATCAGCCGCTTGATGTTGGTCTGGCCGATCGCCGCGAACGAGCCCAGCGCCATCGAGGCGATCGCCACGAACACCAGGATCTGCTGCCACTGGGTGACGATGCCCGGGAACGCGGTCAGCGTCGCGCGGGTGAACACCGCGAGCGCCGCGACCTTCGGGGCGGACGCGAAGAACGCCGTCACCGGCGTCGGCGCGCCCTCATAGACATCCGGCGTCCACATGTGGAACGGCACTGCCGAGACCTTGAAGCAGAGGCCGGCGAGCAGGAACACCAGGCCGAACACAATGCCGATGCTGCCGGTGGTTGCCGCGGCCGCGATGCCGGCGAAGCTGACCGTGCCGGTGAAGCCGTAGATCAGCGAGGCGCCGTAGAGCAGCATGCCCGACGACAGCGCGCCGAGCACGAAATACTTCAGGCCCGCCTCGCTCGACTTGGCATTGTCGCGCTGGCTGGCGGCAACGACGTAGAGCGCAAGGCTCATCAGCTCGAGGCCGAGATAGAGCGAGATCAAATCTCCGGCCGAGATCAGCACCATCATGCCGAGCGTCGACAGCAGCACCAGGATCGAGAACTCGAAGTTGCGGCTCGACGGCTGTGACAGGTACTCCGTCGACAGGATCAAGGTTGCCGCCGAGGCGATCAGCGCGAGGACCTTCAGGAAGCGGGCGAAATCATCGACGATGAAGCTGCCGCCGAAGGTCACGAGCTTGCCGGCCGGCAACCAGAGCTCCAGCACGCCGGTCAGCACCAGGAGACAGATCGCGAGCGCCGTCACGAGCCGCGTCGTCCCCTGCCCGCGATAGGCTCCGATCATCAACAGCACCATGGCGCCGACCGCGAGCACCAGCTCCGGCAGCACCGGCTGCAACTGATAACCTGCACTGGAAAAGCTCATGACGAGGGCCTTATTGCGTAACCAGCGCGGCTGCCTTCACGGCAGTCACGGCGGTCTGGTAATTATTGACGAGCTGCTGCACCGAGGCCGCCGACATGTCGAGCACCGGCTTCGGATAAACGCCGAACAGGATGGTCAGTGCGATCAGCGGGAACAGCGTCACGCATTCGCGGAAGGTGAGATCCTTGATCGACATCAGCGACGGTTTGACCAGCGCGCCGAACACCACCTTGCGGTAGAGCCAGAGCGCGTAGCAGGCCGACAGGATCACGCCGGTGGTGGCGAAGAACGCGGTCGGCAGCGAGATCTTGAAGGTGCCGAGCAGCGTCATGAACTCGCCGACGAATCCGCTCGTGCCCGGCAGACCGACATTGGCCATGGTGAAGACCATGAAGGTCAGCGCATAGAGCGGCATCCGGTTGACGAGGCCGCCATAGGCCGCGATCTCGCGGGTGTGCATGCGGTCGTAGACGACGCCGACGCAAAGGAACAGCGCGCCGGAGACGATGCCGTGCGAGACCATCTGGAACATGCCGCCGGCGACGCCCTGCGTGGTCACCGCGAAGATGCCCATGGTGACGAAGCCCATATGCGCGACGGAAGAATACGCGATCAGCTTCTTCATGTCCTCCTGCATCATCGCCACCAGCGAGGTGTAGATGATGGCAATGACGGACAGAACGAACACGAACGGCGCGAAGTCGTGCGAGGCCAGCGGGAACATCGGCAGCGAGAAGCGCAGGAAGCCGTAGCCGCCCATCTTCAGGAGGATCGCGGCCAGGATCACCGAGCCCGCCGTCGGCGCCTCGACGTGCGCGTCGGGCAGCCAGGTGTGCACCGGCCACATCGGCATCTTCACCGCGAACGAGGCGAAGAAGGCCAGCCATGCCCAGGTCTGCATCGACCGCGGCACCGCGGTGTGCATCAGGGTCGGGATGTCGGTCGTGCCGGCGTTCCAGTACAGCGCCATGATGGCGAGCAGCATCAGGACCGAGCCGAGGAAAGTGTAGAGGAAGAACTTGAACGACGCATAGACCCGGCGCGGGCCGCCCCAGACGCCGATGATCAGGAACATCGGGATCAGGCCGCCCTCAAAGAACAAATAGAACAGCACGAGGTCGAGCGCCGAGAAGGTGCCGACCATCAGCGTTTCCAGGATCAGGAACGCCATCATGTATTCGCCGACCCGCTGCGTCACCGACTTCCAGCTCGCGATGATGCAGAGCGGCATGATCGCGGTGGTCAGGATGATCAGCGGCAGCGAGATGCCGTCGACGCCCATGTGATAGGTGATGCCGGTGGCGAGCCAGGACGCCTTCTCGACGAACTGGAAGTCGGTCGAGGCCGGATCGAAGCGCGCCACCAGGATCAGCGAGATCGCGAAGGTGATCAGCGTGGTCCACAGCGCGATCCAGCGCGCCGTGCGGCTCGCGGTCTCGTCACCGCCCCGCGCCAGCAGATAGACCAGGATCGCACCGACCGCCGGCAGGAAGGTCGTGACCGAAAGGATGGGCCAGGTTGTCATTTACTGGCCTCCCAAGCCGAACATGAACCAGGTGATCAATCCGGCGGCCCCGATCAGCATCGCGAATGCGTAGTGATAGAGGTAGCCGGTCTGCAATTTCACGACGTTGCGGGTGACGTCGAGCACGCGGGCGGAGACGCCATCGGGGCCGAAGCCGTCGATGATGAAGCCGTCGCCCTTCTTCCACAGCGTGTAGCCGAGCCACTTCGCCGGGCGCACGAAGATCCAGTCGTACAGCTCGTCGAAGTACCATTTGTTGAGCAGGAACTGGTACAGCATCGGCTGCTGCTGCGCGAGCTCGACCGGCAGATACGGCCTGCGGATGTAGAACAGATACGAGATGAACAGGCCGAGCGCCATCATCACGGTGGGCAGCGGCGCGAGCCAGCCCGGCATGTGCTCCATGTCCTCGAGGATGTGCGGGTTCATCTTCACGGACTCGCGGAAGAACTCCTCGACGCCGTGCGGGTTGACGAACAGCTCCTTGAACGGCAGGCCGGCGAGGATCGAGCCGGCGGCGAGCACGCCGATCGGCACCAGCATCCACACCGGGCTCTCATGCGCCGCCTCGTAGTGCTTCTGGTCGTGCGGCTCGCCGAAGAACGTCTTGAAGATCAGACGCCAGGAGTAGAACGAGGTCAGGCCGGCGGCCACGATCGTCAGCAGATAGGCATAGGAAGCGAACGGATTATGGGCCGCATAGGCCGCCTCGATGATCGCGTCCTTGGAGAAGTAGCCGGCGAATAGCGGAAAGCCGGTCAGCGCCAGGGTACCGATGCACATCACCGCGAAAGTGTACGGAATCTTGCGCCACAGCCCGCCCATGTTGCGGATGTCCTGCTCGTGATGCATCGCGTAGATCACCGAGCCGGAGCCCAAGAACAGCAGCGCCTTGAAGAAGGCATGCGTGAACAGGTGGAACATGCCGACCGAATAGGCCCCCGCTCCCATCGCCACGAACATGTAGCCGAGCTGCGAACAGGTCGAATACGCGACGATGCGCTTGATGTCGTTCTGCACGAGGCCGATCGTGGCGGCGAAGAACGCCGTGGTCGCGCCGAAGAACATCACCACCGCCTGCGCGGTCGGCGACAGCTCGAACAGCGGCGATAGCCGCGCCACCATGAACACGCCGGCGGTGACCATGGTCGCGGCATGGATCAGCGCCGACACAGGGGTCGGACCTTCCATCGCGTCCGGCAACCAGGTGTGCAGCAGGAACTGGGCCGACTTGCCCATCGCGCCCATGAACAGCAACAGGCAGGTCAAGGTCAGCGCGTCGGCCTGCCAGCCGAAGAAGTTGATGGTCTTGCCGGTCAGACCGGGCGCGGCATGGAAGATGGTCTCGAAATCGGTCGAGCCGACCAGTGCGAAGATCGCGAAGATGCCGAGCGCGAAGCCGAAGTCGCCGACGCGGTTGACCACGAAGGCCTTGATCGCCGCGGCATTGGCCGACGGTTTCTGGTACCAGAACCCGATCAGCAGGTAGCTCGCGAGGCCGACGCCCTCCCAGCCGAAGAACAGCTGCACGAGGTTGTCTGACGTCACCAGCATCAGCATCGCGAAGGTGAACAGCGAGAGATAGCCGAAGAAGCGCGGCCGGTTCGGATCCTCGTCCATGTAGCCGATGGAGTAGAGGTGGACGAGCGCCGACACCGTGTTGACCACGACCAGCATCACCGCGGTCAACGTGTCGACCCGCAACGTCCAGGCCACCTGCAGGTCGCCCGAGTTGATCCAGGGCAGCAGCACGACACGCGCGTCATGGTGCATGAAGCCGACATCGACCAGGGTGAACCAGGACAGCGCCGCCGAGACGAACAGCAGGCCGGTGGTGATCAGCTCGGCAAGGCGCGAGCCGGCGGCCGCCGGCTCGGAGACATGGTGATCGTCATGGCCATGGTCGTCATGACCGTGATCGTCATGGGCGGCGGCGGCATGGGCGTCGCCATGCGCATCGTCGTGATGGTCGACGGTATCGCCGCTCGGGCAGCGCGCGTGGGCACCGACCAGCGAGATAATGCCTGCGAGGATGGCGCCCAGCAGAGGCAGGAATACGATTGCCTGAACCATAACTGCGCCTAGCCCTTCATCAGATTGACGTCTTCAACCGCGATCGAACCGCGGTTGCGGAAATACACCACCAGCACGGCGAGACCGATCGCAGCCTCGGCGGCGGCCACCGTCAGCACCAAGAGCGCGAACACCTGGCCGACGATGTCGCCGAGGAAGGTCGAGAACGCCACCAGATTGATGTTGACCGACAGCAGGATCAGCTCGATCGACATCAGGATGACGATGATGTTCTTGCGGTTGAGGAAGATGCCGAGGATCCCGAGCGTGAACAGGATCGCGGCGACCGCGAGATAGTGTCCGAGCCCGATCGTCATTTCACCCACTCCGCCGCGTCGGCATCCTGCAGGCCCTGCCCCGACGCCACCTTGCGCATCGCCATCGCCATCTCGGGCGTGCGCGCGTTCTGCACGTTGATGTTCTGCCGCTTGACCTTGGCCTTGTGGCGCAGCGTCAGCACGATGGCGCCGATCATCGCAACCAGCAGCACCATGCCGGCGAGCTGGAAGTAATGGATGTACTTCGTATAGAGCACGAGGCCGAGCGCTTCGGTGTTGCTGACATTGGTCGGGATCGCCGCGGTGATCGTCTTGGTCACGGCCGGGTTGATCACCCAGGCGCCGACCACGAGCAGCAGCTCGCACATGAAGATGCCGCCGATCACGATGCCAATCGGCAGATACTGGATGAAGCCCTCGCGCAGCTCGACGAAGTCGACGTCGAGCATCATGATCACGAACAGGAACAGCACCGCGACGGCGCCGACATAGACCACGATCAGCATCATCCCGAGGAACTCGGCGCCCATCAGGATGAACAGCCCGGCCGCGTTGACGAAGGCCAGGATCAGGAACAGCACGGAGTGCACGGGATTGCGCGAGACAATCACCATGACCGCCGAGGCCACGCAGGCCGCAGCAAACAGGTAGAAGAACAGCGCCGGAAGGATCATGCCCTCACCTCACCGGTACGGCGCGTCGAGCGCGATCGACTTCGCGATCTCGCGCTCCCAGCGGTCGCCATTGGCGAGCAGCTTGGCCTTGTCATAGTACAGTTCCTCGCGGGTCTCGGTCGCGAATTCGAAATTCGGTCCCTCGACGATGGCGTCCACCGGGCATGCCTCCTGGCACAGGCCGCAATAGATGCACTTCACCATGTCGATGTCGTAACGCACCGTGCGGCGGGTGCCGTCGTTGCGGCGCGGGCCGGCCTCGATCGTGATCGCCTGCGCCGGGCAGATCGCCTCGCACAGCTTGCAGGCGATGCAGCGTTCCTCGCCGTTCGGATAGCGGCGCAGCGCGTGCTCGCCGCGGAAGCGCGGCGAGATCGGGCCCTTCTCGAAGGGATAGTTCAGGGTCGGCTTCGGCTGGAAGAAATAGCGCATCGCCAGGAAGAACGCCGAGACGAATTCCGACAGCAGAAGCGAGCGGGCTGTTGCGTTGACATTGACACTCATGACGGCCTCACTTCGGCGCGATGCCGGCGAACTGCAGCACGCCGGCCACGATCACCACCATCGCCAGCGACAGCGGCAGGAACACCTTCCAGCCGAGCCGCATCAGTTGATCGTAGCGGTAGCGCGGCACGATCGCCTTCGCCATCGCGAACATGAAGAACATGAAGAACACCTTCAGGGCGAACCAGACGATGCCCGGAATCCAGGTGAACGGCGGCAGGTTGACCGGCGGCAGCCAGCCGCCCAGGAACAGGATCGACGCCAGCGCGCACATCGTGGTGATCGCGACATACTCGCCGAGCATGAACAGGAGATACGGGGTCGAGCCGTATTCGGTCATGAAGCCGGCGACCAGTTCGGATTCGGCTTCGACCAGGTCGAACGGCGGACGATTGGTTTCCGCCAGCGCCGAGACGTAGAACACCACGAACATCGGGAACAGCGGCCACACATACCAGTTCAGGATGGTGAGCTGCGGCAGGCCGATCAGGTGCGCGAGCCCGCGGGTGTTCTGCGCCTCGACCACCGCCGACAGGTTCAGCGAGCCGACGCAGAGCAGCACGGTGATGATGACGAAGCCGATCGAGACCTCGTAGGACACCATCTGCGCCGCCGAGCGCAGGGCGGCCAGGAACGGATACTTCGAGTTCGACGACCAGCCGGCCATGATGATGCCGTAGATCGACAGCGACGAGATAGCGAAGATGTAGAGAACGCCGACATTGATGTCGGAGATCACCCAGCCGAGATCGAACGGGATCACCGCCCAGGCGGCCAGCGCCAGGATGCACGACACCAGCGGCGCCAGCAGGAACACGCCCTTGTTGGAGCCGGACGGAATCACCGGCTCCTTCAGCACGAATTTCAGGAGGTCGGCGAAGGATTGCAGCAATCCGAACGGCCCGACCACGTTGGGGCCGCGGCGGATCTGCACCGCCGCCCAGATCTTGCGGTCGGCGAGCAGGATGTAGGCGATCGCGATCAGGAGCACGACCAGCAGCAACAGGCTCTCCGCGACCATGATGATCAGCGGCCAGAGGAAGCCGGTCCAGAACGAGCTTGCGAAGAATTCAGCCATCAGGTCACGCTCACTCCGCTGCCGTCAGCATTCGGCCCGACGCCAGCCGCGAGCACTCCGCCATCACGGCAGAGGCCCGCGCGATCGGGTTGGTCAGATAGAAGTCCTCGACGGTCGGCTTGAATGCCGCCTTGTCGACGCTGCCGCCCTTGCCTGCCAGCGCCTTGACGTCGTCGGGCTTGCCGGCCTCGATCTGGTCGAGCCGCATCAGATGCGGGTAGGCCTTGAACATAGCCTGACGCAGCGCCTGCAGCGAGTCGAACGGCAGCTTCTTGCCGAGCACGTCGGACAGCGCGCGGATGATCGCCCAGTCCTCGCGGGCCTCGCCCGGCGGGAACGCGGCGCGGTTGGCGATCTGCGGCCGGCCTTCGGTGTTGACGTAGATGCCGGACTTCTCGGTATAGGCCGCGCCCGGCAGGATGACGTCGGCGCGATGCGCGCCCTGGTCGCCATGGGTGCCGATATAGACCACGAAGGTGCCGTCCGGCGCCTTGATCTCGTCGGCGCCGAGCAGGAACAGCACGTCGAGCGTGCCGAAGGTCGTCATCTGCGCCGAGGTCAGCCCGCCCGCCGCCGGCGAGAAGCCGATATCGAGTGCACCGGCGCGCGAGGCGGTATCCTGCAGTACGGCAAAGCCGTTCCAGCCGTCCTTCAGCACACCGACGTCGACCGCGAGCTTGGCGGCCTGCGCCAGCACGGCCGCGCCGTCATGCCTGGTATAGGCGCCGGCGCCGACCAGGATGATCGGGTGCTGGGCCTTCTTCAAGACGTCGGCAAAGGAGTGCTTGCCCGCCACGAGATCGGCCAGCGTATCGGTGCCCGCGCCGAGATAGTCGTGGTCATAGGTGAAATCGGCCTTGGCGCCGATCATGCCGACCTTGAGCCCGCCGGTGCGCCAGCGCTTGCGGATCCGCGCGTTCAGCACGGCGGCTTCCTTGCGCGGATGCGAGCCGATGATCAGGATCGCGTCGGCCTGGTCGATGCCGGCAATGGTCGGATTGAAGATGTACGAGCCGCGGCCGGCCTTGGCGTCGAACGCATCGCCGCCCTGCACGGCGAGATTGACCGAGCCGAACTTCGCGAGCAGTTCCTTCAGCGCATACATTTCGTCGACCGCGGCGAGATCGCCGGCGATCGCGCCGATCCGCTTGCCGTCGCTGCGGCCGGCCCTGGCGGCGATCGCGGCGAAGGCTTCCTGCCAGGTCGCCGGCCGGAGCTGGCCGTTCTCGCGCACATAGGGCCGGTCGAGGCGCTGCGTGCGCAGGCCGTCGACGACGTGGCGGGTCTTGTCGGAGATCCACTCCTCGTTCACCGCCTCGTTGATGCGCGGCAGGATGCGCATCACCTCGCGGCCGCGGGTGTCGACGCGGATCGCAGATCCCACGCCGTCCATGACGTCGACCGACTGGGTCTTGCCGAGTTCCCAGGGCCGCGCCGCGAAGGCGTAAGGCTTTGAGGTCAGCGCGCCGACCGGGCAGATGTCGACCAGGTTGCCCTGCAGCTCCGAGCTCAGCGCCTGCTCGAGATAGGTGGTGATCTCCATGTCCTCGCCGCGGCCGGTCGCGCCCATTTCCGGCGCGCCGCAGACTTCGGCGGAGAAGCGGACGCAACGCGTGCACTGGATGCAGCGGTTCATCGAGGTCTTGACCAGCGCGCCGAGATACTTGTCCTCGACCGCGCGCTTGTTCTCGGCGAAACGGCTGGTGTCGACGCCGTAGCCCATCGCCTGGTCCTGCAGATCGCACTCGCCGCCCTGGTCACAGATCGGGCAGTCGAGCGGATGGTTGATCAGCAGGAACTCCATCACGCCTTCGCGCGCCTTCTTCACCATCGGCGAACGGGTCGATATCTCCGGCGGCTCGCCCTTCGGGCCCGGACGGCAGTCGCGCACGGCCCAGGCGCAGCTGGCGACCGGCTTCGGGCCGCCTTTCACCTCGACCAGGCACATCCGGCAATTGCCGGCGATCGACAGTCGCTCGTGATAGCAGAAGCGCGGAATCTCTGCGCCGGCCGCCTCGCACGCCTGCAGCAGCGTGTACTCCGGCGGCACATCGATCTCTTTGCCATCGACGATGATCTTGCTCATGTCTGTCTCAAGTCTTTCCGAGCTTGCAGTCGGGCGGTGCGACGCTCGCGGTTTTCAATGAGGTCTTCACCCATTGCTGGGTGTCGGCGCCGTAGGTCGCGAGATAGGCAGGCTGCGCCTGATTCTTCTCGCAGAGGAACGGCAGATGCGGTTTCAGGTCGTAGTCACACGATGCCTGCCATTCGCGCTTGTCCGCGAATGCGGCAAAGGTCTCCTCGCAGGCATAGAGGAAGTACGAGACAAAACTCTCATATTGGGACCGCTCTTCGCGGCCGGCGGCCTTGATGGCCTCGTAATCGGGCTGAGCGAATTTCGGATTCTGGAATGCGAGATCGGTGTAGCCGAGAAACGCCGATCGCGCGCTGGAAGCGCGGTTCGAGGTGCGGATTTCGTTGATCTGCAGCAGGATTGCAACAAAGCCGAGCAGCGCCACGGTCGCCTGCGCCATCTGCGCAAGCGTCCCGTATTTCTGCCACCATGCGGCCTGTTGCGTCATCGCCAGCATTACTCCGCGGCTACCATGTGCATGGGATCGCGCACGCCCTGATCGTCGAGATCGGCCTTGTGCGAATACTGGTCGATGCGCTCTTCGATCTCGTGACGGAAATGTGCGATCAGGCCCTGGATCGGCCAGGCCGCGGCGTCGCCGAGCGCGCAGATGGTGTGGCCCTCGACCTGCTTGGTGACCTCGAGCAGCATGTCGATCTCACGCTTGTGGGCGCGGCCCTCGGCCATGCGGGTCAAGACGCGCCACATCCAGCCGGTTCCCTCGCGACACGGCGTGCACTGGCCGCAGCTCTCATGCTTGTAGAAATAGGAGATGCGCGCGATCGCGCGGATCAGGTCGGTCGACTTGTCCATCACGATCACGGCCGCGGTGCCGAGGCCGGAGCGCAGCTTGCTCAGGCTGTCGAAATCCATCGGCGTGTCGATGATCTGCTCGGCCGGCACCATGCGCACCGACGAACCGCCGGGGATCACGGCCTTCAGATTGCCCCAGCCGCCGCGGATGCCGCCGCAATGCTTCTCGATCAGCTCGCGGAACGGAATCCCCATCGCCTCTTCGACGTTGCAGGGCCGCTCGACGTGGCCGGAGATGCAGAACAGCTTGGTGCCGACATTGTTCGGCCGGCCGATGCCGGCGAACCAGGCGGCGCCGCGGCGCAGGATGTCCGGTGCGACCGCGATCGACTCGACGTTGTTGACGGTGGTCGGGCAGCCATAGAGGCCGACATTGGCCGGGAACGGCGGCTTCAGCCGCGGCTGCCCCTTCTTGCCCTCAAGGCTCTCGAGCAGCGCGGTCTCCTCGCCGCAGATATAGGCGCCGGCGCCGTGCGCGACATAGATGTCGAACGGCCAGCCGTTGATATTGTCCTTGCCGACCAGCTTGGCCTCATAGGCCTGGTCGATCGCCGCCTGCAGCCGCTCGCGCTCGCGGATGAACTCGCCACGGATATAGACGTAGCAGGCATGCGCGCCCATCGCGAAGCTCGCGAGCAGGCAGCCCTCGACCAAAAGATGCGGATCGTGCCGCATGATCTCGCGGTCCTTGCAGGTGCCGGGCTCCGACTCGTCGGCGTTGACGACGAGGTAGCTCGGACGGCCGTCCTTGGATTCCTTCGGCATGAAGGACCACTTCATGCCGGTCGGGAAGCCGGCGCCGCCGCGGCCACGCAGGCCCGACGCCTTCATCTCGTTGATGATCCAGTCGCGACCCTTGTCGATGATCCCCTTGGTGCCATCCCAGGCGCCTCTGCGGCGCGCGCCCTCGAGGCCCCAATCATGCAGGCCGTAGAGGTTCTTGAAGATGCGGTCCTTGTCGTCGAGCATGCTCAAAACTTTCCGAACATCACCGATTGGCTTGCGAATAAGCGAGCCCGGCGGCGCAGCCGCCGAACACGATGGCCCACAACAGGCTGGATTCCAGCGTGGCGCTCAGGCCGTAGCGTTGCAGCAGGAACATGAAGCCGGCCGCGACAGCGGTATGCAGCGCGATCGTGCGCCAGGCCTTCATCGCAGCGCCCCTTCCTGCCTTGTTTTCCTGCCCGTTTGCCAGCACCTGAAAGCTCCGCATCAGGTGGTTTCCTTCAGCGTCGTCGGCCCGCCCGCGGGTGCCGAGAACTGACGGTCGATCTGCGGGCCCGGCTTCGGCGGATTGCCGGCGGCAAAGCCGTCGAGCACCTTGCCGAAGCTTTCCTTGGTCAGATCCTCATAGGTGTCCTTCCAGATCAGTACCATCGGCGCGTTCACGCAGGCCCCTAGGCACTCGACTTCTTCCCAGGAGAAGTTGCCGTCCTTCGACAGCTGGAAGGGATCGTGATGGATGCGATGCTGGCAGACCTCGATCAGGTCGGCGGCGCCGCGCAGCCGGCACGGCGTGGTGCCGCACACCTGCACATGCGCCTTCTTGCCGACCGGCGAGAGCTGGAACATGGTGTAGAAGGTCGCGATCTCCAGCATGCGGATATGCGGCATCTCGAGCAGGTCGGCGACGGCGCGGATCGCGGCTTCCGAAACCCAGCCGTCATGCTGCTCCTGCACGCGCCAAAGGATCGCGATCGCGGCCGAGGCCTGACGGCCCGGCGGATATTTCTCGATCTGCTTCTTGGCCCAGGCAAGATTCTCGTCCGTGAACGTGAAGCTCGCGGGCTGCAATTCCTTCGGGGCAAGGCGGCGGACGGACATCGATCAAACTCTCATTGCGCGCGGTTCGGATGCGGACATCGTCACCGGTCGACTTCGCCGAACACGATGTCCAGCGAGCCCAGGATGGCGGAAACGTCGGCCAGCAGATGGCCCCTGCAGATGTGATCCATCGCCTGCAGATGGGCGAAGCCCGGCGCGCGGATCTTGCACTTGTAGGGCTTGTTGGTGCCGTCGGCGACGAGGTAGACGCCGAACTCGCCCTTCGGCGCCTCGACCGCGGCATAGATTTCGCCGGCCGGCACATGCACGCCTTCGGTGTAGAGCTTGAAGTGATGGATCAGCGCTTCCATCGAGCGCTTCATCTCACCGCGGCGCGGCGGCGCGATCTTGTTGTCCTCGACCACGACCGGGCCCTGCCCGTCGGATGCCTTGAGCTTCTGGATGCACTGCTTCATGATGCGCACCGACTGGCGCATCTCTTCCATGCGGATCAGATAGCGGTCGTAGCAGTCGCCGTTCTTGCCGATCGGAATGTCGAAATCCATCTCGGCGTAGCACTCGTAGGGCTGCGACTTGCGCAGGTCCCAGGCCGCGCCCGAGCCACGCACCATCACGCCGGAGAAGCCCCACTCCCAGGCTTCCTTGAGCGGCACCACGCCGATATCGACGTTGCGCTGCTTGAAGATGCGGTTGCCGGTGAGCAGCCGATCGAGGTCGTCGACCACCTTGAGGAACGGATCGCACCACGCCTCGATGTCGTCGATCAGCTTCGGCGGCAGGTCCTGATGCACGCCGCCGACGCGGAAGAACGCCGCGTGCATGCGCGAGCCCGAGGCGCGCTCGTAGAACACCATCAGCTTCTCGCGCTCTTCGAAGCCCCACAGCGGCGGGGTCAGCGCGCCGACGTCCATCGCCTGCGTGGTGACGTTGAGCAGATGCGACAGGATGCGGCCGATCTCGCAATACAGCACGCGGATCAACTGGCCGCGGCGCGGCACCGTGATGCCGAGCAGCTTTTCGGCCGCGAGGCAGAACGCATGCTCCTGGTTCATCGGCGCGACATAGTCGAGCCGGTCGAAATAGGGAATCGCCTGCAGATAGGTCTTGTGCTCGATCAGCTTCTCGGTGCCGCGGTGAAGCAGGCCGATATGCGGATCGACGCGTTCGACGACTTCGCCGTCGAGCTCCAGCACAAGACGCAGCACGCCGTGCGCCGCCGGATGCTGCGGCCCAAAGTTGATGGTGAAGTTACGAAGGTTTTGCGGCTGTTCATTCATGGCTTCGGCTCCGCCTTGGCCTTCTCATCGCCGGGCAGCGGATAGTCCGCGCCTTCCCAGGGCGAAAGGAAATCGAACTTGCGGAATTCCTGGTTGAGCCTGACCGGCTCATACAGCACCCGCTTCTCCTGGTCGTCGTAGCGGACCTCGACGAAGCCGGTGAGCGGGAAATCCTTGCGCAGCGGATGGCCGTCGAAGCCGTAGTCCGTCAGCAGGCGGCGCATGTCGGGATGGCCGGTGAAGATCACGCCATAGAGGTCGTAGGTCTCGCGCTCGAACCAGTCGGCGCCCGGGAAGACGCCGATGATCGACGGCACCTGCGTGGTCTCGTCGGCCTGCCCGCGCAAACGGACGCGCGCGTTCAGCGTCGGCGACAGCAGATGGTAGACGACGTCGAAGCGCTTCTCGCGGCTCGGATAGTCGACCGCGGTCACGTCGGTGACGTTGACGAAACGGCAGCCGGGATCGTCACGCAGAAACCTGGCGACCTCCACGATTCTGCCAATCTCGACGTCGATAGTGAGCTGATTGAACGCGACCGAGTGCGCCGTGGCCGCGCCCGGAAGCGCGCTCACGATCGTCTGCCCAAGGGCGTCGAGCTTGCCGTCGTCCATACCTGAAACCTTAGCGTTCAATAGTGCCGATACGGCGGATCTTCTTCTGCAGCAGCAGCACGCCGTAGAGCAGTGCCTCCGCCGTAGGCGGGCAGCCCGGCACGTAGATGTCGATCGGCACGATGCGATCGCAGCCACGCACCACCGAATAGGAGTAGTGGTAGTAGCCGCCGCCATTGGCGCAGGAGCCCATCGAGATGACGTAGCGCGGCTCCGGCATCTGGTCGTAGACCTTGCGCAGCGCCGGCGCCATCTTGTTGGTCAGGGTGCCCGCGACGATCATCACGTCAGACTGCCGCGGCGAGGCACGCGGCGCGAAGCCGAAGCGCTCGACGTCGTAGCGTGGCATCGAGACCTGCATCATCTCGACCGCGCAGCAGGCCAGACCGAAGGTCATCCACATCAGGGAGCCGGTGCGCGCCCAGGTGATGAGGTCATCGGCCGCGGCGACGAAGAAGCCCTTGTCGGACAGCTCGTGATTGACCTCGAGGAAAAACGGATCGTTGGCGCCGACCGGCTTGCCGGTCGACGGATCAAGAATACCCTTCGGAGCCATGGCGATCTCAGATTTGGCAATCGCCGGCTGGGAGGTTGCGGCGGTGGGGCTCAATCCCATTCGAGCGCGCCTTTCTTCCATTCATACGCAAACCCGACCGTCAGCACGGCCAGGAACACCATCATCGACCAGAACCCGGTGGCGCCGAGCTTTCCGAACGCCACGGCCCAGGGGAACAGGAACGCCACTTCGAGGTCGAAGATGATGAAGAGGATCGCCACCAGATAGAACCGGACGTCGAACTTCATGCGGGCGTCGTCAAAAGCGTTGAATCCGCATTCATAGGCGGACAGCTTTTCCGGGTCCGGCGATTGGAACGCGACCAGGAACGGTGCGATCAGAAGCGCCAGACCGATCAGGCTCGCAACTCCGATAAAGACCACAAGTGGGAGATAATTCTGCAGGATGCCGGTCATCGGCGAGGCCTTCTTGCTGCGGTTTCGGACGTGCCGCAGATTCGTTGATTGGAATTGTTCTTGAGGCTTTAGCGCAGCGCAACAGAGGGCGCAAGACAAGCTATTTTGACGCTTTTACCGTCCTTCCCGCGGGCTCTTGGCCTCATCAGGCGGATGCGCTTGCCTCCATGGGCAACGCCGCGGCGGCCATCCGGTGCCCTGCGCTCTCCCCATATCAGCCCAGCCCCCGTTCGGCAGCGAGCATCTCGGCGGCGGTCAGGGTGAGCCGATCGATGTGTCCAAGCAGCAGCTCGAGATCCCCCGGCGCAAGCTGTTCCAGCAGGCGCCGGTTTCGTTCCTGGGCGCCGGCCACGATGGCATCATGGGCGGCCAGGCCGGCCTTGGTAAGAGAGACCAAAGTCTCCCGGTTGTCGCGCGGGTTGGCCGCCTTCGCCACGAGCTTGCGCGCCACGAGCTCGGCGAGCGCCCGGCTGATCTGCCCCTTGTCCATGCCGACGGCCTCGGCGAGCCGCACCACACTCATCGGCGGCCGCCGGCCGAGCGAGGCGACCAGACCGAACTCGACCGAGGACAGGCCGGTCAGGCGCTTGTAGCGCAGCATCGCGCCGCGCCTGAGCAGGTTCGCCAGCACCATCAGCCGCGACGACATCATCGCGGTGATCGGCGCCAGTTCGGAATCGACAACGGCCTCCGGCGGCAAGGCCCTCTCAGTCCTGAGCTTCTCGGTCATCACCAACCTCTGCCAACAAAGCCGCGCGCTGCCAAGCTCAACGATATCGTTGACATTGTCATCGATCTATCGTTGACTTGGTCAACGATAGATCAGCCGCCGGCGTCCGACCAGCGGCGGGGAGGACAACATGACGATCACCCAGCGCGACCGCGATCTCGGCACGGCCTATGCGATGAAGCCGTCCAGCACCCGGACCGAGCTCACCTCGGTCGGCCACGGCACGCCGATGGGCGAGCTGCTGCGCCGGTATTGGCACCCGGTCGGCCTCACCGGTGACGCCACCGATATCCCCAGAAAAGTCCGCGCGCTTGGCGAAGACCTGATCCTGTTCCGCGACCGGCATGGCCGGGCCGGCCTGCTACATGCGCGCTGCTGCCACCGCGGCACCACGCTCTATTACGGCAAGGTCGAGGAAGACGGCATCCGCTGCTGCTATCACGGCTGGAAATTCGACACCGAGGGCCGCTGCCTCGAACAACCCTGCGAGCCCGACGGCGGCCTGTTCAAGGACAAGGTGCGCCAGCCCTGGTATCCGGTGCAGGAACGCTACGGCCTGATCTTCGCCTATATGGGGCCGGCCGAGAAAAGGCCGGTGCTGCCGCGCTACGAGTGCCTGGAAAACATGGACGACGGCGAGTTCGTCGAGGCCGACGACTCCTCGATCGGCGGCGGCGGCCCTGCCGTGATCCCCTGCAACTGGCTGCAGCATTTCGAGAACGTCGCCGACCCCTACCATGTGCCGGTGCTGCACGGCTCATTCAGCGGCCCGCAGTTCACCAACATGATGGCCTCGATGCCCGAAGTGAAGTTCGAGATGTCGCCGCGCGGCGTCGCGGTGCGTTCGATCCGCAGGCAGGACGACGGCAAGGTGTTCTATCGCGTCACCGAGGCCGCCCTCCCCACACTGCGCGTCGTGCCCAATCCGCGCGTCGCGCAGTTCGCGCGCGTCGAATCGATCGGCTGGACCTTGCCGATCGACGACACCTCGTTTCGCATCTACGTCGCCGGCCGGGTCAAGAACGCGGGCGATATCGGGCGGATGCGCTCGAAGTTCAACGGCAAGTTCTGGTGGGACATGACCGAGGCCGAGCACCAGCAATTTCCCGGCGACTACGAAGCCCAGGTCGGCCAGGGAGCGGTGACGATCCATTCCGAAGAGCATTTTGGCCAGAGCGACCGCGGCATCCTGATGATCCGCCGGATGCTCGCTGACCAGCTCGAGGCCATGGCCACCGGCCGCGACCCGATCGGGGTGTCGTTCGACGCCGACACGAGGCTGGTCGAATTCGAGGCAGGGAATTACGTCCGCGAGGCGTAAGGCCCGCGCGCAAGCAACAACAACAAAGAAGATCGGGGGAGGAAGTCATGGTCGATGTCGCACCGCAGGCGGCCGCGCCAACCCAAGCTGCGGCCGCGCCCTCGGCGCACCGCTACTACGTCCTCGCCTTGCTCACGATCATCTACGCCCTCAACTTCCTCGACCGCACCATCTTCAACGTGCTGATCGAACCGATCAAGAAGGAGTTCACGCTCAGCGACACCACGATGGGCCTGCTCGCCGGGTTCGGCTTCGTGCTGTTCTATTCGCTGCTCGGCATTCCCATCGCGCGGATGGCCGATCGCCTCAACCGCCGCAACATCGTCGCGGTCGCCTTCGCGTTCTGGAGCGCGATGACCTATCTCTGCGGCCTCGCCTCCAGCGTCACGACGCTGGCATTGGCCCGGGTCGGCGTCGGCATCGGGGAGTCGGCGGGCACGCCGGCCTCGCAATCGATGATCGCCGATCTCTTCGACAAGAACGAACGACCGCGCGCGCTCGGCATCTACGCGATCGGCACCTATCTCGGCGTCTTCCTCGGCTATTTCATCGGCGGCTATGTCAACCAGCACTATGGCTGGCGAATGGCCTTCTTCACCGCGGGCCTGCCCGGCATCGCGCTCGCCGCCGTGCTGTGGCTGACGATCACTGAGCCGAAGCGCGGCGCAATGGCCGAGAGCTTCAAGGCCGAGCCGATCGGGCCGACATTGCGTTTCCTAGTATCGCAGCCGAGCTTCGTCATCGTGCTGGTCGGCTTTTGTCTGACGACCTACACCAACTACGCCACCGCGGTGTGGATCCCGCCGTTCCTTGCGCGCATCCATCACCTCACCAGCGCCGAGATCGGCACCTATGCCGGCACCTTCAAGGGTCTCGCCGGCATGGCGGGCACGCTGATAGGTGGCCTCGTGGTGGCGCAGATCGGCCGTCGCGACGACCGCTGGAAGCTGTGGGCGCCCGCGATCATGTCCGGCCTCGCCGGCCCGGTGTTCGCGCTGTCCATGCTGACGCAAAGCTTCACGCTGATGGTCGCGACCCTGGCGCTGACCTCGTTCATGGTCGGCTTCCATCTCGGCCCGATCTTCGCGATCGCTCAGACCGTGGCAAAACCCAGCATGCGCGCACTGGCTTCGGCGATCGTACTGCTGACCGCCACCTGCTTCGGCCAGGGCGTCGGCCCCCTCGCCGTCGGCATGATCAACGACGCGCTGAAAGGCACCTACGGCGTCGATGCGGTTCGCTACTCGCTGCTGTCGGCCGCGCTCACGACGACCCTCGGTGCCCTGCTGTTCGTGTTGGCGGCACGCGCGATCCGCGCCGACATCGCGCGCGCGAGCTAGCACCCGTCTCAGCCGAGCCGGCGCGTGATGTCAGGCTGCGCTCACGTCAGCTTGCCGGTGTATTTCTCCAGCGCCGCCCAGGCGTCCGCGCCGTAGGTCTTCTGCCACTGCGTGTAGAAGCCGGCCTTCACCAACGCGGCCCTGAACTGCACGGGATCGGGCTTGTTGAATGTCATGCCCTTCTCGGTCAGCTCGGCCTGCAGCGAGCGATCCATCTCGACCAGATCGGCGCGCTCCTTCACCGCCGCGGCGTCGAACGCGGCATTGATAAGCTCGAGCAGATCGGGCGGCAGGGCCGCCATCGCGCGGCGGTTGCCGAGAATCCAGTAACCGCTCCAGCAATGGTTCGAGAGCGCGCAGAATTTCTGCACCTCGTAGAGTTTTCCGGTCGAGACCTGCGCCAGCGGATTCTCCTGCCCCTCGACGATGTGGGTCTGCAGCGCCGAATAGAGCTCGCTGTAGGAGATGCTCGACGGCAATGCGCCGAGCCCTGAGAACAGCGACGTCAGCAATGCCGTCACCGGCACGCGGATCTTGAAACCCTTGAGATCGTCGACGCTGTTGAGCTGCCGGCTCGACGACGAGGTGATCTGACGGAAGCCGTTGTCCCAGACCTTCTTCAGCGGCACGACGCCGGTCTTCGTGATCGCCTCGCGCACGAGGTCGCCGACGCCGCCGTCCATCGCCGCCCAGACCTGGTCGTAGGACTGAAAGGCGAAACCGATGCTGGGCAGCCCCGACAGCGGCACCAGCGTCGACAGCGTCATGCTGGGCGCCGCCAGCAGCTCGATCCCGCCGGCGCGGACCTGGGACAGCATCTCCGGATCGCCGCCGAGCTGGCTGTTGGCGAACACCGTGATGTTGACCCGGCCGGACGACTGGGCGCCGACCGCCTTGGCGGCCTCAGTCAGGCGGATTGTTAGCGGATGGGTTTCCGGAGTGTTGACACCGAGCTTGAAGTCGAACTCGGCGGCCGCAACGGCGCGCTTACCAAACACCGTGGCGGCGAGTGCCGCGGAGCCGGTTCCAAGCACCCGGCGCCGGGTTAGTCTCATTGTTTTCATTATTGTTTTTCTCCCAAGCGCAGTTCCGCGCCTGGGGCAGTTTTAGCCGGCCGGCAGTGTGACGCAAGGCACGGTGAAACCAATCCGCCCGTGGCACGAAACCATTTCCCGGAACTCACGAAACGATCCGGAAACAGATGGGCCTTACCAGTACCTGCCATAGACGGCGCACAGACGCCCGGAGGCGACCATGAACCACTCGATCCATTCAGCTGACCGCGCGACCCATCTCAAGATTGTGGTGGTTGCCCTTATTGCGGGGATCGGGATCGCGGCGCTCGGTATTTCGGCCCGGAACAACGCGGATTTCACCCAGACTGCCCAGACCACCCAGGTCATCAAGGCCGGCAAACCGGTGGCGATCACCTCGTCGGGCACCTCCACGGTCCGCTAAAGATTTTTGCTGGCTTCGACAGGTAAGACGGCCGCCCTCGGGCGGCCTTTTTTGTTGGTCCTGGTCGTCTCAAGCTCGGACCAGCACGGTGTGGCCTTTGCGAGCAAGTTCGGGTACGGCGATTGCCGGACCACCGAGACCGGAGTGCACGCGATCGACGTGTGCAAGGTCGCAACCCGGCTGAGTGCCGCGAATGACTGAGCCTCGCCTCGCCGGCGACGACACTGCGAAGCCGCAGGATGCTTCCCGCACCGACGGGGCGCCCTTGCTCGGTCTTCCGGCATCGCTGCCGCTGGTGCTCGACCTCGACGGCACGCTGATCACGGGCGACCTGCTCTATCTGAGCTTCTTCTCGATCCTGCGCCGCAATCCGCTGATCGCCGTGTCATGCGCCGCCTGGCTGACGCGCGGCCGCGCGGCGCTGAAGCGCCGGCTCGCACAGCACCAGCGCATCGACTGGAGCCGGATCGAACTGCACCAGGACGTCGTCGCATTGGCCGAGCGCGAGAACGCGGCCGGCCGCCGCATCGTGCTGGCAACCGCGGCCGACGCGCTGCTCGCACAGAAGCTGGCGTCGCGTCTGCCATGGATCGACCAGGTGCTTGCCTCCGACGGCGAACATAATCTCAAGGGCGCCAACAAGGCCGACCTGTTGCGGAAGACATTCCCCGGGGGCTTCATCTACGCCGGCGACAGCGCCTCCGACCTCGCGGTCTGGGCCCACGCCGCCGGCATCATCACGGTCAATGCCCGCGATGCCGTGCGCGCCGCCGCGGCCGGGCTCGGCAGGCCGACGCTGCATCTGCAGGGCCGCGCGGCCGCGGCGAAATCTTAACCTCGTCCTAACGCGGTCGTTCGATTGCAAACCGCTCCGCGACCCCAGTCTTAAAAGTTGCTCGGCTAAGGTCAGCGTCAACAAAGGCGCAGGCCACAATGAATTTGCAGCAGCAAGTAATTTCAACCGGCTTCAAGATCATCTGCACGGATTGCGGCAGCCTGGCGATCAAGGTCGCCGATCCGGCGCACGCATCCGGCGACACCATCATCGAATGCCGCCGCTGCAACGCGGTGCGCGGCACGGTCGCGGACCTGCACAATTTGGCGCGGCGCGGCCGCGACCTGTTCGAATTCTAACCGCGGCCCCGCCAATGCTGTCAGACCCGAAGGCGACCACGCAGAGCGACGTTCCCTTGGACACGGTCTGGTCGATCCTCGAGGCCGCCAACGAATTGGGCGATACTCACACGGTTGACGCCTGTCGCCGCATCATCGACGCCAATTTGCGCGGCGATGCGCCGGGACAATCCGACCTCAACGCGGTCGCCGCATTCTTTGCCTGATCAAGGCAAGGTGTTGCCGTTGTGTGAATTCAATAGGGCATCGCGGTGACGAATGGCCAGGCAGAAACATAACAACACAGACCGAGATATTGCTTAACTTGCTTCGTCCAGGGCCGACCGGCTAGCTGCCTGGCAGCTTTCGGATTCGGACGGACCGATGACATTGACGCGCGATGACCTGGTTGTCGGGATCACGATCCCCGGGTTCTTCGTCCTCAGCGTCGCCTCGATGATCGCCTGCGGGCACGCATTCCCGGCGATGCATGTCTGGCGATCCGGCATCACCGCGCAGGCCGTCCTCGGCACCGCCATCATGGTCGCGTTCGTCCCGGCGTTCGTCGCGGCACGATTCAGCTTCGGTTATCTGATCGGCTTCTCGCTGCTGTCAGCCGTGTTCGGCTTCGTCTGGCTCAGCTTCTTCAGCGCGTTCGACTATCCGCACGCCGTCGCCCGCTGGGCCATGATCGCCGCGCTGGCCGCCGCGATGATCCCCCTGATGTTGCAGAATATCCCGGTTTGGCGGCCCGATTTGTCCGAGGCGGCCGTCAAGCGCATCGCGATTCTGCTGCTGGCGTCGTGCTTCGCCGTGCTGGTGGCCGACATCTCCTACGGGGCCAATCTTGGCAATCCCTATGGCGCAGCCCGCACCGCCGTCGTGCGCCCGGCGCTGTTGAACTATCTCACCGGAATCATGACCGGCGCGGTCCTGCCCTACCTGTTCGCGCATTTCGCATCGCGCAGCCGATGGATGCCGGCAGCCGGGGTGCTGCTGCTTGCGCTTTGCTTCTATCCCCTCGTCAACAACAAGACCGTCCTGTTGCTGCCGATCTGGCTGCCGTTTCTGTTCTGGCTGTACGGCCGGTTCGACCCACGGCTGGCCACGGTGCTCGCATTTCTGATCCCGATGATCGTCGGCCTTTCGGCTTTCGTCATTCTCGCCGCCGACAAGACCTACATCGTGTTCAGCACCATCAATCTGCGCTTCGTCGCGATCCCGTCGCTCGCGCTCGATCAATACGCCGACTTCTTTGCGCACCGCGAACTCACCCGGTTCTGCCAGATCACCGTCCTGCGATACATGGCCGCCTGCCCGTACGGCGAGCTCGGCCCGACCCTCGGAGCGATTTATCAGGACGGCAATTTCAACGCGTCCTTCCTCGCCACCGAGGGCATCGCATCGGTCGGTCTTGCGCTCGCTCCGGTGTCGGCTTTCGTCTGCGGGCTGATCCTGTCGGTGGGATCGATGGTCTCAAAGCACCTGTCGCCGCGCTTCATCGCGGTTTCGTCGGGCATCGCAGTTCAGGCGATCATGAACGTGCCGCTCACGACAGGCCTGCTGTCGAACGGGATAGCACTGCTGTTCCTGCTGTGGTGGCTGACGCCCGAACAGCGCGTGGCATTATCAGTCAGGCCCGAGCAGGCCGCTCAACCGGTCAGCGTTGTCGGCCTCGCGGCGTCCTGAGCTGTCGCGGCAGTTCGCCAGGTGCAGTGAACAGGAGGGCAGGCAACTCGTTACGGCATCGGTCCAGAAGGACCAATGGTTTCGGGCCAAACACGCTGCTAAGTCATTGAAATGAATGGCGCGAGAGACGGGACTCGAACCCGCGGCCTCCGCCGTGACAGGGCGGCGCTCTAACCAACTGAGCTACTCCCGCGGATGCCGATCATCGGATTGATCCGCGCAGGACCGAGGGCATAAAGGCCCGCATCCGGTTAGTCAAGGAGGTTGCGGATCCCTGCACAGCGTCGGCATTTTCGCGGCATGTACGCGGGTTGTCGCCTGTTTTCAGGGGAAACGGCGTAGTCAGCGAAGCCCCGAATCAAATAAGGCCTGATACGTCTGGGTTTCCTGTGGCCGGCCCGGCGCTGCCCGTTCCCGGAACCGGCGGTTTTCAGGACTTGTCCGGACGCATTTTCCCGACGCGAACGGCGCGCCATTCGCGTGAAAAGCAGCAATCCAGCCATTCAGCAACGAGGAGGGCCAGACATGGCGAAGAAAGCAGCGACACCGGCGACGATCACGCTGAAGCATTTGGCGGCGGCCATCGCCGAGGAGCAGGAGCTGTCCAAGAAGCAGGCCGAGGCGATCCTGACCGACATGGTCACAAGGATCACCAAGCACCTCAAGAAGGGCGAGCGCATCAGGATCGTCGGCCTCGGCATCCTCCAGGTCCGCAAGCGCGCCGCCCGCATGGGCCGCAACCCCGCGACTGGCGAACAGATCCACATCAAGGCCAGCAAGAAGGTCGCCTTCCGCGCCGCCAAGGAGCTGAAGGAAGCCGTCTAGCGCCTTCTCTCTCCGTTAAGGCAAAGCGCCATTCCGGCTCGTGACGCGGCCCCGGAGTGGCGCTTTTCTGTTATAGGATTGTCCTTCGAAACTCGCCTTGACGCGGTTTGCTTGCGCGAACCAACTTCGCCAAAGCGCATTGTTCCTTTCTCCAGTTTTTTGCGCGGTTTTCATGCTGGCACCGGCTCTCGACTTCAAGCACACCGTCACCGAGCGCTTCCTGCGCTATGTCGTGATCGATACCCAGTCCGACCCGGATTCACCCACCACGCCTTCCACCGAGAAGCAGAAGAATCTCGGGCGCCTGCTGGTCGCCGAGCTGCAGGCGATGGGGATATCCGACGCGCATCTTGACCCGCACGGATACGTCTACGCGACGATCCCGGCCAACACCGACAAGACGGTGCCGGTGATCTGCTTCTGCTCGCACATGGACACCTCTCCCGACTGCACCGGCAAGAACGTCAAGCCGCAGGTCGTGAAGAACTATCGGGGCGGCGACATCGTGCTTCCCGCCGATGCCTCGCAGGTGATCCGCCCCGCCGAGCACGAAGCGCTGGCCGACCAGATCGGCAACGACATCATCACCACCGACGGCACCACCCTGCTCGGCGCCGACAACAAGGCGGGCCTTGCCGAGATCATGGATGCCGCGCATTTCCTGATCACCAATCCGCAGGTCAAGCACGGCACCATCAAGATCCTGTTCACGCCGGACGAGGAGATCGGCCGCGGCGTCGACAAGGTCGACATCAAGAAGCTGGGGGCCGATTTCGGCTACACCATGGATGGCGAGACCGCCGGCCATATCGAGGACGAGACCTTCTCGGCCGATGGCGCCAGCATCATCATCGAAGGCGTCGCGACCCATCCGGGCTTCGCCAAGGGCAAGATGGAGCACGCCATCAAGATCGCCGCCGCGATCGTCGATCGCCTGCCGAAGGACACCTGCTCGCCCGAGACCACCGAGGGCAAGGAAGGCTTCCTGCATCCGGTCGCGATCTCCGGCGCGCTGGAGAACGCGCGGATCGACTTCATCGTGCGCGATTTCACCGAGGCCGGTCTGAAGCAGAAGGAAGCGCTGCTGGAAGACATCGTGAAGGACGTCATGAAGCGATATCCGCGCTCGACCTACCGCATGGAGGTCAAGCAGCAGTACCGCAACATGAAAGACGTGATCGATCGCCATCCCCAGATCGTCGCCTATGCGATCGAGGCGATCGAGCGCGCCGGCCTGACGCCGGTGAGGACCTCGATCCGCGGCGGCACGGACGGCTCGCGGCTGTCCTTCATGGGACTGCCCTGCCCGAACATCTTCGCCGGCGAGCACGCGTTCCATTCGCGGCTCGAATGGGTCAGCCGGCAGGACATGGAGAAGGCCGTGCAGACCATCGTGCACCTTGCGATGATCTGGGAAGAGAAGGCCTGATCAGGCCCGCGCGGTCACGATCCAGATCGCGCCGGGCAGCAGCACGGCATCGCCCTTCACGAAAGGCGCCAGCGCCTCGCGCATCGAGGCGATCGCAGCAGCGCGCACGTCATCCGGGTGCCCTTCCAGCGCGCGGCTGGCCGGCCCGATCTCGAGCGCGCCCTGGATCGCGGCATCGATGCCGCGCCCGGTCGCGACATCGAGCTCGACCCGGCACGGCTCCATGGCAATGCCGGAGAAGCCGGCTTCGCCCAGGATCCGCTTCACCCTCGCCTCGGAGGCGAACGCGAACGGGCCGGGATCCTCGGGCCCGAGCGGCGGCAGTTTCGGTACGTGCTTGTAGACGGCAGCAAGCGGCGTCATGAAGAACGGATTTTCGCGCGGCTCCTGCCAGCAGGCGAAGGCGAGACGGCCCGTCGGCTTCATCGCCTTGTGCAGATTGGCGAACGACACCACGGGATCGGCAAAGAACATCACGCCAAAGCGCGAGGCCAACAGATCGAAGCTCTCGCCGACAAAGGGATAGACGGTCGCATCGGCCAGCGCGAACTCGACCGGCAAACCCTGCGGCGCGCTCTGCCGCGCCCGCGTCAGCATCGGCTCCGAGACATCGACGCCGAGCACGTGACCTGCGGGCGCGACCTTGGCCGCCAGCGCGAAGCTCGAGGCGCCGCTGCCACAGCCGACATCGACGACGCGTTCGCCGGCTTTCGGCGCGGCGCGATCGATCAAGAGGTCGAGCACCGGCTGCAGCACGATATCCTGCGCGGCCTGACGTGTGGCCCAGCGCTGACCGCCCGGCCCGTTCCAATAAGCAATCTGGTCGGCGTTCTGCGGATGGCCAGCGTTCATGCGATCGAAACCTTGTGAGGAAGCTTCTGTTGTCTCATGTTTGGGCATGATCTTTTTCGGAAAACCACTTCGCACTTTTTCCGGATCATGCCCTAGCAGCTCTCGCGCGTCGCGGCGCGCAGCATCGGCATCAGCTGATAGGTGAATCCGGCATCCGCCTTGGTGACGGGATCGTTGGCGACGATCTCCTGCGGATCGGCATCGTCAGGCAGTTGCAGCACGCCGAGGCCCCAGACGCCGGCGGGATCGGCGACCGGTCCGAACACCAGCGCCTTGCCGGCCTGCAGCAGTTCGCCGCAATAGGCGACGTGCGCCTGCATGATGGCGGCTTCCTGCGGCGTCATATCCTGAGGAAAGGTCGGGCGCGGTCCGGTCAATTTGCAGACGTAGTATTTCATCGACCTGATCCGCGCTCGGAGCTCTATTTGGCGGCTGCGCTCGTGGGCTTGGCCGGTTTCGGCTTCGCGGCATTCGCCTTGGGCGCGCCCTGCCCGTCGCTGCGCGCGATGCCCCAGGGATCGGTCGGCTTCTGATCCGGCACACCGCTGAGCGCACGCTGATAGGCGCGCTGCTGGCGCGCCTCGTTGGCCGCATCGGCCGGCGACTTCTCGACCTCTTCGCGATAGCGCTGAACGTGATCCGACTGTGCGAATGCGGGTCCGGCAATCATGGTGAGAAGAAAAATCGCGGCGAGTTTGCGCATGCATCAAGTTCCCGGTTAGGCGGACAGAATAGCATCGCTGCAGCGTCGGCATCAAATCTGAGCGCGTGACTTTCGGCACCTTTCGCACCATCGGGGATCGAATGACATTCGGCACGCCAGCGCGGAGCAAGCGCGGTCCCGGCCATCCCCATGAGACTACTCCACGGCCGGGATCGCGCCCTCTCCGCGCGTTCACCGAGAGCCGTGCAATGGCCTTACTCCGTAGGGCTCATCAACCAGAGGCGGCTTTGCAGCTCGTGAAACACCGCGCCACCGTCATCCTGCGCGAGCATGTGCAAGCGGAGGCCGAGCTGGTCGGACGAGCCGCGGTTCTCACCGATGGAACCGCAGGGACCGTCGAGGGCGTGTTTCTGGACGAATCTCATGGGTTGCGCATCTCGATCAAGGGCCACATCGGGAAGTGGCCGATCGCGACCATCAGGATGCTGCAACCATAGGGCTGGATCCAGCGCCTTTGCCTCAACGGGCAAGGGCCGATGCAATCTCCCAATCATCGGGAGAAGCATGCCCGCGCGTCCGGACGGCTGGCCCGCTCGATAGGCTTCGCCTGAGGGTCGCGAATGGTGGGCGGTGAGAGGATCGAACTCCCGACCAATGGTGTGTAAAACCAGTGCTCTACCGCTGAGCTAACCGCCCTTGCCAGCGCGCCTCTTTAGCCTCGCCAGCCCTCAGGGCGCAAGGTCGCAAACGCCTCAATCCGTCAGCTCCAATCCTTGGGGCGCGCTGGCAATTCCTTGAGATCATTGATCCATGGCGCGGCGGAGCGGCACCAGACCTGGCGTCGCGGGGTCAATTGGCCGCGCTGGCGAATGCTGCCCCAGCGGATGCCCCAATCGTCGGGCCCGCCGTCCTCGCCGCTCGTGAACAGCGGCGAACCGCAATCGCCGCAAAAGTGCTGAAAGCGGATTCGGCCGTTATCGCCCCGCTTGCTGTAGAGCTTCGGCGCACCTGCGGTCAGCCGCACCTGTTCGGCGCTACAGATCACCGTGACGCGGTAGGGCGAGCCGGTCAGCGCCTGGCAGTCCGTGCAATGGCAGATCGACACCCGTTCGGGATCGATCTCGGCCTGATAGGTGATAGCCCCGCAATGGCATTGCCCGTCTATACGCATGTGGCGCTCTCCAATTCCGTCAAACAAAGCAACCGCCGTGGGCGCGGTTCCATCGTCCAGGGGCCTGGCTCTCGGTCCACCTCCCTTAACGGAGTAACGTCGGTATCCCATAGCTCCCTTGTTTGGGATACCAAATCGGGATACGAAACCCGCCAGACCGAGATTCTGTGCCCGCTAAGGCGGCCAAAGGACGGCGCCATGTCGCAGATGCTTCAGATCCATGACCAGCTCCGGGAGATGATCCTGTCGCTCGACCTTGGCCCCGGCGAGCGGCTGACCGAGCGCTGGCTGGAGAGCCGGTTCGAGGGATCGCGCACGCCGATCCGTGCCGCGCTGGTCCGGCTCGAAGGCGAAGAGCTGGTGCGCCGCGACGGCCGCAACTGGATTGTCGCACCGATCGACCTCGGTGAGCTGGAGGCGCTTGCCGAGTTCCGGATTCCGCTGGAGACGACGGCGGTGCGCCTCGCCTGCGCGCGGGCGAGCGCAGCCGATATCGCCGGCGTCGAGGAGATGCTGGATGCCTGCCAGTCCGGCGCGCCGCGCGAGGAATGGCATCGGGTCGGCACCGATTTCCATGTCGAGATCGCGCGGCTCTCCGGCAATCCCTTCATCGTCAAGGCGATCGCTGGCGCCATGACGAGGCTGTCGCGGGCGCGCTGGCTGGAAGTGTGGACCGAGCCGTCGCGCGAGCAGGCCTGGCGCGAGCACCGGCGCATCCTCGGCTTCATCAAGGCCAACGATCGCGATGCCGCCGCGCGCGAGGCCGCCGACCACATCACCGATACCCGTGATCGTCTGCTGCGTTCGCTGAACGAGGATCGCCGCGGCCTGCGGGCGCGCGGCTTCGCCGTGATCGGGCTGCGCTGACATGAACATCGAAGTCGATCGCGAAGCCCTGCTCGACGCGGGCCCCTGGAAACGCAATTTGATCGTCTGCGTGTTCGGCTCCTTCACGACAATCGTGGGGATGACGCTGCTGCTGCCGTTCCTGCCGCTCTATGTCGAGCAACTCGGCGTGACCGATCATGCCGCGATCGTGCAATGGTCGGGCGTCGCCTATGGCGCGACCTTCTTCAGCGCGGCGCTGACGGCGCCGTTGTGGGGACGGCTCGCCGATCGCTACGGCCGCAAGCTGATGCTGATCCGCGCCAGCCTCGGCATGGCGATCGCGATGTCGCTGATCGGCATGGCGCACAACGTCTATGAGCTGGTCGGCCTGCGGCTGCTGACCGGCCTGCTCGGCGGCTACGCGTCGGGTTCGACCGTGCTGGTCGCGGCACAGACGCCGAAAGCGCGATCGGGCTGGGCGATCGGCGTGCTGTCGGCCGGCATCATGGCCGGCAGCCTGGTCGGTCCCTTGATCGGCGGCGTGCTGCCGGGGCTGATCGGCATCCGCGCGACCTTCTTCCTGATCGGCGGCGTCATCTTCTTCACCTTCCTCGGCACGACGTTCCTGATCCGCGAGGAAGCACGTCCGAAGACCGCGAAAGGCGGCAAGGCGCGCGGCGGCTGGTCGCTGGTCCCGGACAAGCGCCCTGTCGTCGCGATGTGGGGAACCGGCCTGCTGCTGATGGTCGCCAACATGTCGATCGAGCCGATCATCACGGTCTATGTCGCGCAATTGGTCGAGGCACCGCAGGTGACGTTCGTCGCCGGCCTCGTGATGTCGGCGGCGGCGTTCGGCAGCCTGCTGTCGTCCTCGCATCTCGGCAAGCTGGCCGATCGGGTCGGCCACTGGCGGATCATCACCATCTGCCTTGCTGTCTCCGCGCTGCTGTTGATCCCGCAGGCCTTCGTGGTCAGCGGCTGGCAGTTGATCCTGCTCCGCTTCCTGATGGGGCTCGCACTCGGCGGCCTCCTGCCCTGCATCGCGAGCGTGATCCGGCACAACGTGCCCGATGCGGTCACCGGCAGCATGCTCGGCTATTCGATCTCGGCGCAATATGCCGGCCAGGTGATCGGCCCGCTCGCCGGCGGCTTCATCGGCGGCCATATCGGCATGCCCGCGGTGTTCCTCGGCACCAGCGTGCTGATGGCACTCGGCGCGATCGGCAATTTCGTCGTCGAGAGGAAAGACTAGTTCCGGCGCCGGCGTACCCACGTCGGCAACTCGATCGTTCCGTACCGCAACGACGAAAAAGCCCGTCGGGGTGTCGGAACGCGCGCCATTCGTTCGTCCTTTTGCCTGTGAAGCCAGCAAATGGAGATACCCAATGGCCGACCTGACGCTGACCACCTTCGATTGGGTTCCGGAGATGCCGCGGGGATTTGTGCGCGACCTCCGCGTGCGCTGGGCACTGGAAGAGGCGCGCTTGCCGTATCGCGTTGCGAGCGTGCCATTTCGCGATCGGAGCGCCGAGCACTTCGCGCACCAGCCGTTCGGCCAGGTGCCGTGGCTGACCGACGGCGACATCTCGATCTTCGAGAGCGGCGCGATCCTGCTGCATCTCGGCGAGCGCAGCGACGCGCTGCTGCCGACCGATCCGCACCAACGCAACGAGGCTTTGAAATGGCTGTTCGCAGCGCTCAACTCGGTCGAGATGGCGAGCCTGCCCTGGTCGCTCCTGGTATTCTCGGGCGAGAGCGGCGGCACGTCGGCATGGACACGCTTCGACGGCTTCCTGCAATCCCGGCTCAGGCACATGGAGCCGGTGCTGACGGGCCGCAAATGGCTGGCCGGGCCGTTCTCCGTCGCCGACGTTCTCATGGCGGATGTGCTGCGCCTGGTCGACCGCTTCGACGGACTGGCGGAATATCCCGCGTGTCGCGACTACGTCGCGCGCGCCACGGCCCGGCCGGCTTTCGCAAAAGCGCATGCCGATCAGATGGCGCACTTTGCCGCCGCGGACAGAGCCGCAGCCTTCCCGACCTGATCGCGAACAGCGAAAACAAAAACGGCGCCCGAAGGCGCCGTTTTCTTATGTCGATCTGAGCTCGCTCAGTGCGCCGTCAGGCCGCCGGACGCTTCATCGGAAGCATCGGGCTTGACGTCGACTTTGCTGGTCTCCTCTTCCCAGACGATCGGCGCGGGCACGCGGACCAGCGCCTTGGCGACGACCTCATCCAGCCGCGAGACCGGAATGATGTCCATGCCGCCCTTGATCGCATCGGAAATCTCCGTGAGATCCTTGGCGTTGTCCTCCGGGATCAGCACCGTCTTGATGCCGCCGCGGGCGGCAGCCAGGAGCTTCTCCTTCAGACCGCCGATCGGCAGCACGCGACCACGCAGCGTGATCTCGCCGGTCATCGCGACATCGTGGCGGACCGGGATGCCGGTCATGACCGAGATAATCGCGGTGGCCATCGCCACACCGGCGGACGGACCGTCCTTCGGCGTCGCGCCCTCCGGCACGTGAACGTGGATGTCGCGGCGGTCGAACATCGGCGGTTCGATGCCGTAGACGATCGCACGCGAGCGGACGTAGGACGCCGCCGCCGAGATCGACTCCTTCATCACATCGCGCAGATTGCCCGTGACGGTCATCTTGCCCTTGCCGGGCATCATGACGCCTTCAATGGTGAGCAACTCGCCGCCGACATCGGTCCAGGCCAGACCGGTGACGATACCGACCTGATCCTCGTCGTCGATCTCGCCGAAGCGATACTTCGGAACGCCGAGGAACTCTTCGATGTTCGCCTCGGTGACCTTCACCGACTTCTTCTTGGAGATCATCAGCTCCTTCACCGCCTTGCGGGCGAGTGTGGAGAGCTCACGCTCCAGGTTACGCACGCCCGCTTCGCGGGTGTAGCGGCGGATCATCAAGAGCAAGGCCGCGTCGTCGATCGACCATTCCTTGGAGTCCAGACCGTGCTTGGAGAGCGCGCTCGGGATCAGATGCTTGCGCGCGATCTCGACCTTCTCGTTCTCCGTGTAGCCGGCGATCCGGATGATCTCCATGCGGTCCATCAGCGGGCCGGGAATATTCAGCGTATTCGCGGTCGTGATGAACATCACGTTGGACAGGTCGTAGTCGACCTCCAGGTAGTGGTCGTTGAAGGTCGAGTTCTGCTCGGGGTCCAAGACCTCAAGCAGCGCCGACGACGGATCGCCGCGGAAATCGGCGCCCATCTTGTCGATCTCGTCCAGCAGGAACAGCGGGTTCGAGGTCTTCGCCTTGCGCATCGACTGGATGATCTTGCCGGGCATCGAGCCGATATAGGTGCGGCGGTGACCGCGGATCTCGGCCTCGTCACGCACGCCGCCGAGCGACACGCGCACGAATTCGCGCCCCGTGGCCTTCGCGATCGACTTGCCGAGCGAGGTCTTGCCGACGCCGGGAGGCCCGACCAGGCACAGGATCGGTCCGGTCAGCTTGTTGGCGCGCGACTGCACCGCGAGATACTCGACGATACGGTCCTTGACCTTCTCGAGTCCGTAGTGATCGGAGTCCAGCACCGCTTGCGCGGCCTCGAGGTCCTTCTTGACCTTGGACTTCTTGCCCCACGGGATCGACAGCAGCCAATCCAGGTAGTTGCGCACGACGGTCGCTTCCGCCGACATCGGCGACATCTGGCGCAGCTTCTTCAGCTCGTGCTGGGCCTTCTCGCGTGCTTCCTTGGACAGCTTGGTCTTGGAGATCTTCTCCTCCAGATCGGCCAACTCGTCACGACCTTCGTCGTCGCCGAGCTCCTTCTGGATCGCCTTCATCTGCTCGTTCAGGTAATACTCGCGCTGGGTCTTCTCCATCTGGCGCTTGACACGCGAGCGGATGCGCTTCTCGACCTGCAACACCGAGATCTCGCTTTCCATCAGGCCCAGCACCTTCTCCAGGCGCTGCGTGACGGACAACGTCTCCAGGATCGCTTGCCGATCGGCAATCTTGACCGCGAGATGCGAGGCAACGGTATCGCCGAGCTTGGCGAAATCGGTGATCGCCTGAACCACGCCGACGACTTCGGCGGAGATCTTCTTGTTCAGCTTCACATAGCTTTCGAAGTCGGACACGACCGACCGCGCCAACGCCTCGGCTTCGACCGAGTTGGCGTCAGTGTCGGCGAGCGCGACCGCGGTCGCCTCGTAATATTCGCTGCGGTCGGAATACTTCTCGACCCGCGCGCGCTCGAGGCCCTCGACCAGCACCTTGACGGTGCCGTCGGGCAGTTTCAGGAGCTGCAGGACGCTGGCGAGCGTACCGGTCTCGTAAATTGAATCGGGTGCCGGATCGTCATCGGACGCGTTCTTCTGCGTCGCGAGCATGATCAGCGCGTCGTTCTTCATCACCTCTTCGAGCGCGCGGATCGATTTCTCGCGGCCGACGAACAGCGGCACGATCATGTGCGGGAAGACGACGATGTCGCGGAGCGGCAGCACCGGATAGGAGTGGCTTTCGCCGTGGACGATCGTTGGCCGGGGTTTTGAGGTCGTCATGGCCTAATCCTTTTGTTGTGCCCCCTTGCACGCAGTCCGCCTGCTTGCGCAACCGCCACAAGGTGCCTTGGTGATGCGGAATGAGAATGCCTTCGGCAGCCGCTTATTCCGCATCGTGAAGCGACGAATCTCAACGGATGAGATCCCTCACCGATAGCATTAGGTGGCTATCAGGCGGGGGGGTGTCAAGTCTCAGAAGTGTCGGGAAATATAGGCTAAACAAGCATTTGCTGCTACGCCGCAGGGCGCCGCCGCTGCGCCACGGCGGCCGCCGGAGCGTCCGGCAGCCGTGCATTTTTGGCGGGTCGAGACGAGCGCCGTTTAGGCGCTCGCGCTGCTCTCGACGGCGCGGTCGGAACGATCCGCGTAGATGTAGAGCGGACGCGCCGTTCCCTCGACGACCTCGCGCGAGATCACGACTTCCTCGACGCCTTCCAGGCCCGGGAGATCGAACATGGTTTCGAGCAGGATGCTCTCCAGGATCGACCGCAGCCCGCGCGCGCCGGTCTTGCGCTCGATCGCCTTGCGGGCGACCGCGCCAAGAGCCTCGTCGGCGAAGGTCAGCTCGATGTTCTCCATCTCGAACAGCCGCTGGTACTGCTTCACCAGCGCGTTCTTCGGATCGGTCAGGATCTTCTTCAGCGAGGTCTCGTCGAGGTCCTCCAGCGTCGCAACGACGGGCAGACGGCCGACGAATTCAGGGATCAGGCCGTACTTCAGCAGGTCTTCCGGTTCGACGTGACGGAATATCTCGCCGGTGCGGCGATCCTCCGGCGCGAGCACCTGCGCCGCGAAGCCGATCGAGGTCGAACGGCCGCGCGCGGAGATGATCTTCTCGAGGCCCGAGAACGCACCGCCGCAGATGAACAGGATGTTGGTGGTATCCACCTGCAGGAACTCCTGCTGCGGATGCTTGCGGCCGCCCTGCGGCGGGACCGAGGCCACGGTGCCTTCCATGATCTTCAGCAGCGCCTGCTGGACGCCCTCGCCCGACACATCGCGGGTGATCGAGGGATTGTCCGACTTACGGCTGATCTTGTCGATTTCGTCGATATAGACGATGCCGCGCTGCGCACGCTCGACGTTGTAGTCGGCGGCCTGCAGCAGCTTCAGGATGATGTTCTCGACGTCCTCGCCGACATAGCCGGCTTCGGTCAGCGTCGTCGCGTCGGCCATGGTGAAGGGCACGTCGAGGATGCGGGCCAGCGTCTGCGCGAGCAGCGTCTTGCCCGAACCGGTCGGACCGATCAGCAGGATGTTCGACTTCGCCAGCTCGACGTCGTTGTGCTTGGTCTGATGGTTAAGCCGCTTGTAGTGGTTGTGGACGGCGACCGACAGCACCTTCTTGGCATGGCTCTGGCCGATCACGTAGTCGTCCAGCACCTTGCAGATTTCCTTCGGCGTCGGGATGCCGTCGCGCGACTTCACCAGCGAGGACTTGTTCTCCTCGCGAATGATGTCCATGCACAGTTCGACACACTCGTCGCAAATGAAGACAGTCGGTCCGGCAATCAGCTTGCGAACTTCATGCTGGCTCTTGCCGCAGAACGAGCAATATAGCGTGTTCTTGGCGTCGCTCGTGCCGACCTTACTCATTCATTATCTCCGTCCGCCGTTCGATCTCGTTTGCCAGATCGACCCAATCCGGCACACAACCGGGCTGTTGGGTAGATAGAGCAAATTCCGTACCAAAAAAGACCCTACGCAATACTGACCGTGTGGATCACGGTTTATTCGAATCTCCGCGATCATAGCCGATGCATCACAGCCAACCATGCTGGCACCCGACTATCAAGAATTCGCTAATCGGATGGCCGGCTCAAGACCGTGACAATACCGTGATTTTCAACGATCGCACGTGGAATACGCGTCGAAATCCACGGAACGTTGCGGGATTACCACGTCGGTATATGAGCACGAAAGCGGAACTTTCCGCCTGTGCGCATGCACCCGCCGGCGGGTCCAGCACCCTGCTTTTGCCGGTTATGTGAGGCGTCAATGTGGAGATCACACCGACGCCTCGAGATGCCTGCCCGGATCAGGCCGCCTTCGCGGCTGCCGGATCGTCCGGACGCTTGTCGATGACCTTGTCGACGAGGCCGAATGCCTTGGCGTCCTCGGCGGTGAGGAACTTGTCGCGCTCCAGCGCGTCCTCGATCGCCTTGTAGGTCTGACCGGTATGCTTCACGTAGATCTCGTTGAGGCGCTTCTTGAGATTCAGGATCTCCTGCGCGTGCAGCATGATGTCGGTGGCCTGGCCCTGGAAGCCGCCGGACGGCTGGTGCACCATGATGCGGGAATTCGGCAGCGTGAAGCGCATGTCCTTCTCGCCGGCGGCCAGCAGCAGCGAGCCCATCGAGGCCGCCTGCCCCGTGCACAGCGTCGATACCGGCGGACGGATGAACTGCATCGTGTCGTAGATCGCAAGGCCCGACGTCACCACGCCACCCGGCGAGTTGATGTACATCGAGATTTCCTTCTTCGGATTCTCGGCCTCGAGGAACAGCAGCTGCGCGACGATCAGCGTCGACATGCCGTCTTCCACCGGACCGGTGACAAAGATGATGCGCTCTTTCAGCAGGCGCGAGAAAATGTCGTAGGCGCGTTCGCCGCGATTAGTCTGCTCGACGACCATCGGCACGAGGTTCATGTAGGTTTCAACGGGATCGCGCATGAAAGAACCCAAGGGTTAGGGGTGATGCAGAACTTTGCTCAAGACTACTTGGCTCAAGACTACTGCCTCAAGGCTTAACCCAGATATGGGCCAATTTCCGGCCGACAAGGCCGTCAACTCGCCGCACTAGCCACCTGGGCAGGTCGCAGACCTTCAAGCTGATTCGCGTCTTCGCGCCTAGCGACGGGGACCCTCGCCAGGCGCGCTTTCGCGGTTCATCATTAACGCGAGGTGCCGAAATTAAGCGGCAGTTTTCTCGGCGTCTTCATCCTTGAACAGCTCCTCCTTGGTGACCTTCTTCTCGGTCACATTGGCGAGCTCCAGGACGAAGTCGACAACCTTGTCCTCGTAGATCGGGGCGCGGAGCTGGGCCAGCGCCTGGGCGTTGCTGCGGTAGTAGTCCCAGACTTCCTTTTCGCGGCCGGGCATCTGGCGCGCACGCTCGATCACGGCGCGCGACACCTCGTCGTCGGTCACGGTGATCTTGTTCTTCTCGCCGATCTCCGACAGCACGAGGCCGAGCCGGACGCGGCGGTCGGCGATCTTGTGGTACTCCTCCTTTGCCGCTTCCTCGGTGGTGTTCTCGTCGGCGAAGGTCTTGCCGGACGAGTCCATCTCAGCCTTGATCGAGTTCCACATCAGATTGAACTCTTCGGCGACAAGCGACGGCGGCGCCTCAAATTTGTGGCTCTCGTCGAGCCGGTCGAGCAGCGCGCGCTTGACCTTCTGGCGGGTGGCGCCGGCGAACTCGGCCGTCAGGCGCTCGCGGGCGGCCTCCTTCAGCTTGTCGAGCGATTCCAGGCCAAGCGTCTTGGCGAACTCGTCGTCGATCGTGGTCTCACCGGGCGCCTCGATCAGCGTCGCGGTGGTCTCGAACTCGGCCGGCTGGCCGGCGAGCTTCTCGTTCAGATAGTTCTTCGGGAACGAGACCTTCAGCGTGCGGGTCTCATTGGTGCCGATGCCGATCAGCTGCTCCTCGAAGCCTGGGATGAACTGGCCGGCGCCGATCACGACCTGGATGCCCTCGCCGGTGCCGCCGTCGAAGGCTTCACCGTTGATGGTGCCCTTGAAGCTGATGGTGACGCGGTCGCCCTTCTCCGCCACGCCCTCGGTCTTGGCATTGTACGGGCGGCTGCCTTCCGCGATCCGCTTGATGGCATCGTCGACATCGGCGTCGGAGACGTCGACCACCGGCTTCTCGACCGAGAACGACTTGAAATCGGCGAGCTGGATCGGCGGCACGACCTCGATCGCGACGGTGTAGGTCAGGTCGGTCTTGCCCGACAGCAATTCCTCGACCTGGTCCTTCTCGGTCGGCATCGTGATCTTCGGCTCGCCGGCGAGGCGGAAGCCGCGATCCTCGAAGATCTGCCGGTTGGTGTCGCTGATGGTCTGGTCGATGGTCTCGGCCATCACCGAGCGGCCGTAGATCTTCTTGAGATGCGCCACCGGCACCTTGCCGGGACGGAAGCCGTTGAGACGGACCTTGTCCTTGAGGTCGACCAGCTTGGCGTCCGCCTTGGCATCGAGATCGGATGCCGGGACGCTGATCTTGAATTCGTGCTTCAATCCCTCGTTGAGGGTCTCGGTGACCTGCATGGTATCAATCTTCTTCCGCTTTTGCCGCGGCCCGAGCGGCCGTGGCAGTGTTCAATCTGTTCGACGATGGGCCTTGCGGCCTAACGTCTGTGGGTTCGGCGAACCCTCACCCCATCGGGGCCAAAGGTTCTCCAAGAATTCGTCATGCAAACGCTGTAAGCGCTTGGTGCGGGCGGAGGGACTCGAACCCCCACAACTTTCGTCACTGGAACCTAAATCCAGCGCGTCTACCAGTTCCGCCACGCCCGCGCGAAAAGCATCCCAGTCCGGCCGCGATGCCGCGGGCGGCCGGGCTTATAACATGCGCCCACCGGTTCGCAGCAAAAAAATGGCCGCTGTTGAGCCCGCCCTGCGACCGATCGCGACTGGACAGGTACACTTGAAAATGGTCCGCATCGGCCGGATGGCAAGTCCTCCCGCAAGTCCCGAATTTTCACTCACCCGGCGCGATCTGATCGCCGCCCTTGGCGCCGCGGCGCTTTGCCCCGCTCTGCCGGCCACCGGCGCGGCACAGGGCCGGACCGCGGTCGCGCTCCAGGCCAAACCCGACCGCATCTCGCTTCGTCCGGGCGGACCGGAGACATCGGTCTGGTCACTCGGCGGCGGCGACCTCCGCTTCAAGCGCGGCGAGGTCCTTGACGTCACCTTTGGCAATGACCTGCCGGTCGCGGCCGCGCTGGATTGCCGCGGGCTCGACGGCGTCGCGGCGGCGGAGCCACTGGCCTCCCGGGCGCTGCTTGCCACCGGGGCGAAGGATAGCTTCCAGCTGCCGCTCCGGCATGCCGGCACCTTTCTGTGCGAGCCGCTGTTCGGTGATGGCGGCACGGCGCCGGTACGGCCGCGGCCGCTGATCGTGACCGGCACCTCGCCGGTCGCGGTCGATCGCGACGAGGTCCTGCTGATCGAGGAGTGGCGCTTGCGGCCGGACGGAAGCGCAATCCCGGCCGGCAATGATCCAAAAGATTCGACGCAAATTCATACGATTAACGGCAAAACCTCATACGATATCTCCGCACCGGCCAATGCCCGCCTCCGACTCCGCTTTATCAACGGCAGCCAACGCAGCGTGCTGGCGATCAAGCTGGAGAACCTCGATGTCCGTGTGATGGCCATCGACGGCCAGCCGGCCGAACCGTTTCCGGCCCGCAACGGTGCCCTCGTCCTCGCTCCCGGCAGCCGCACCGATGTCTTCATCGACGCGGCCGGACCGGCCGGAACCAGCTTTCCGATCCTGCTGCACGACGGCAAGCAGGCTCGCCCGGTCGGCAAGCTGGCCGTCTCGAACGACCCGCCGGTCCGCTCGGCGCCGTTCCCGCCGGCACCGCCGCTGCCCGGCAACGACATGCCCGCCCAGCTCGATCTCAAGAGCGTCGCAAGGTTCGAGCTAACCCTCGGCACGCCGACCGAATGGTTCCGGCCGGCGGACTTCAAGCCATCATCCGCGCCGGCCTTTCAGGCCAAAGCCGGCCGGCCGGTTGTGCTCGCGCTGACCAACCGCGGCCCGATCGCCAGCATCTTCCATCTGCACGGCCATCACTTCCGTCTGCTCGACCGGCTCGACGACGGCTGGAAGCCGTTCTGGCTCGACACGCTCGCGATTGAGCCGGGCCAGACCCAGCGCATCGCCTTCCTCGCTGAATATCCGGGCCGCTATCTGATCGAGCAGCTCGCGACCGACTGGGCCGCGCCGCGGCTCGTCCGATGGTACAGTGTCCAATAACAACAAGAGGAAACGTCCATGAGCCAGACAGTTGCAGCGATCCGCGCAGTCAAGGCGCGAAGCGTCGTGGTGCCGATCAAGCGCCCTGTGAAGAACGCCTTCGGCGTGATCGATTCCGGCCCGCTGGTTCTGATCGATGTCGAGACCGACCAAGGCGTTACCGGCCGCACCTACATCTTCGCCTACAGCAAGCTCACGCTTAAACCTCTTGCCTATCTGATCGAGGAGATCGGCCGCGAGCTCATCGGCAAGCCGGTCGCCCCGTTCGAACTCATGAAGGCGATGGACGCGAAGTTCCGGCTGCTCGGCTGGCAGGGCCTGGTCGGCATGGCGGTATCCGGTCTCGACATGGCGTACTGGGATGTACTCGGCCAGCTCGCCTGCCGGCCGCTGGTCGAACTGCTCGGCAGCTCGGTGAAGCCGATCAAGGCCTATGACAGCTACGGCGTGGTCGATCCCGTTGCCGACGAGCGCGCGCTGCGCCGCTCGCTCGACCAGGGCTTCAAGGGAATCAAGATCAAGGGCGGCGACGGTGATGCCGCCAATGACGAGCGCGTCGTGAAGGGCGTGCGCGCCCTGCTCGGCCCCGATATTGCGTTGATGATCGACTTCAACCAGTCGCTCGATCCGGCGGAGGCGACCCGCCGCATCGCCCGGCTTGCGCCCTACGATTTGCACTGGATCGAGGAGCCGGTGCCGCAGGAGAGCCTGTCCGGCCACGCCAAGGTCCGCGAGACCTCGCCGACGCCGATCCAGGCCGGCGAGAACTGGTGGTTTCCGCGCGGTTTCGCCGAGGCGATCGCCGCCGGCGCATCCGACTTCATCATGCCCGACGTCATGAAGGTCGGCGGCGTCACCGGCTGGATGCAGGTCGCGGGACAAGCAGACGCCGCATCGATTCCGATGTCGAGCCATTTGTTCGCGGAGGTCAGCGCGCATCTGCTCGCGGTGACGCCGACCGCGCACTGGCTCGAATTCCTCGACTTCGCCGGCGCGATCCTCACAAAGCCCGCCGAGATCGTCGACGGCGCCGTGACCGCCCGCGGTCCCGGGCTCGGCATCGAGTGGAACGAGCCGGCGGTCGCGAAGTATCTCGTGAGCTAGCGGCGATCCTGGCTGCTGAGCGCGCGCTTCACCTTTGCGTCGCATTCATGTAGGTCGATCCGAAATCGGAGCGCCCAATGTCGACCAACAACAAGCTGACGCTCAAATTCCGTTGTCCGACGGAGCTTGACGGACTGATACCGGCCCCCATACCGGCGGCGCAGGGCGTTCCCGACTGGCTCAAGGCCATGCCGGCGACGGCGTTCTCCTCGATCAACCTGCACGACGAGGACACCATCAAGCGCTGCCCGCCGTTCGTGGATGCGATGACCTGCGGGTTCTTGCTGCCGCTGGTTTGCGATCTCAAGGTCGAGGACGGCGAAATCACCTGGGACCAGGACCTGCCGCCGGGAGGCACGCCGGAATTTCCACGCTCACCGATCGGCTTCCACGACGCGGGTCAGGTCACCGGCACCCCGCTGTTTGAAGAGGGCCGCTTCTTTCTCAAATTCCACAATTTGTGGACCGTCGAAGCCCCGGAAGGCTACGCGATCTACTTCACCCATCCCGTCAACCGCTTCGATCTGCCATTCACCACACTCAGCGGCCTGGTCAATTCCGACCTCTATGCCGACAATTGGGTGCACTTTCCGGCCTACTGGCACGACAGGAATTTCAGAGGCGTCCTCCCCAAGGGGACCCCGATCGCGCAATGTATTCCCGTCAAGCGAGACGACTGGACCGCGCAGGCATCGCCGTTCACCGCGGAAGACGCCAAGCGGGTCGGCGAACTCCGCACCGAGCTCAGACGGCAGCCGAACCTCTACCGGAGAAACTTCAGGGCGTAAGGCGATGCCGTCCGCCGCGCTCAGTCTCACTCCCCGCCGAGGAACTTCGCGGCGGCGCTCTGGGAGAAGAAGAAGCGGCCATGAGACCCCGAGGCCATGACGAATGCCGCGCGTCCAAACAGCTGGGGCTGACCGCGCATCACCGAGCGCAGCGCTGCCTCGGCAGCATCGCGCTCACCCTGCTCGAAAAGGCACGTGGCGAGATGGGCGCGGGTCGAGCGATCATCCGGGTATTGCGCGAGCACGCGGCGGAACGCATCCGCGGCTGCGGCGTAGTCGCCAAGCAGGATCAGGACCCGCCCGAGTTGGTTGAGAACGTCGGGGCGTCCCGGCGCAGCATCACGTGCCGCCGTCAGAACGCTTGCAGCCCGCGCGATGTCATTGGTCTCCTGCAACAGGCGCCCGAGATCGAGCTTCAGGTCGACGCTCTCAGGGGCGAGCGCGAGACCGGCCTCGATCGTGCTGATCGCCTCGTCATGTTGACCGGCCTTGGCAAGCCGCCCGGCGAGTTCCTGAAAGGACGGAAAATATGGCGGGCGGCGTGCCGCCGTGCGCCGAAGCTGTGCGATGCCGTCGGTGACGCGGCCCGCGCCGCACAGCAGCGCGCCGAGCAAAGTCTCGACCTCTCCATCGTCGGCGCGACGCGCAACCCGCTCGAGCGCGGCGATCGCCTCGCCGCCCCGGTTCTGCGCCATCAGGGCATGCGCCAAAAGAAGCGCGGCGTGTCTGTCCGTGCGGTTTGATTTCAGGACGTTCGTCGCAATCTGCTCGGCCTGAGCAAACTGCTGCGCCCGCAACGCCAAGGCGCCTTGTTGCAGCGCCTGAGCGAGGAAATTGTTCTGCCTGCCACTCACGAGAGGTTTCTGGAGGATCCGAGAGAATGTTGAGGGCCCTAGCCCCGCCATCGCGGGGCGTCCAGCAACAGTCTCGTGAAAACGCGACATAAGGTCAACAGCAGCGCCCCGCCCACCTTCTGGCCTACCCAACGGCCTGATGTCGTCGAGCCCATGGCGATCACATCAATTCGCATCGAAATCGCGAAACGGAACCTGTCAATTCGGGACAAGCGTCGGATAAATCCTGTAGTGTCGGAGTTGATCGGCGTGCCGCCGAGCGAATCTGACACCATGTGGCTCAGATCGGAGAAAAGGGATGGCACAGTGTATCGTCGTCGTTCAATTCGACCTTCCGAAACGAACTGAAGAACAGGCCATCAGGGGTGGCATGGGCACCGCCCCCATTTACCGAAAGCTCGCAACAAAGGGGCTGATCCGCAAAGACTATCTCAATGGAGAGGCCGGTACCGGCGGCGTCTATCTCTGGGAGAGCCGAGAGGCGGCCGAGGCATGGTTTACCGAGGCCAAGATCGTCGAGCTCACCGGACGGTTCGGAGTCCGGCCGCGGCTGACCTGGTACGACACACACGTCACCGTCGACAATCTCAAGGGCGAGACGCGGGTGAGCCAAACCGCGCTGATTTCCGCAGCGGAATGAAATCGACCTGAGGTCAGCGTCGAGCGCTCGCATCTGAGCACAGTGCGGGCGCTGTAACGCGGCCGTTTTCGACCGGGGCCTTTGGCCCGACGCCTACTCCCCGCCTCCGGCGATCCCGCCGGGGCTTGGTTGCAGCTTGCCGCGCACCTCCGCGGATGACGCTTCGCTGTCCATCGCCTCCGGCCGCAATGCCTCCAGCGGACGTTTGCGGGTCTCGATGCCGAGCACCGCAACCGCGATCGCCTGCACCACCAGGAGCCCGGCCACCACCGAGACAACGCCGGTGACGCCGAACCTTGTGAACAGCTCGACCACGATGAACGGCGTCACGATCGACATCAGGCGACCGGCGGTGTTGCAGATGCCGGATCCGCGCATCCTGAGCTCGGTCGGGAACAGTTCGGGGATGTAGAGCCCCCAGGCCAGCGCCAGCATCACCGCCACCGTGAAGACCAGGAGGAAGCCGATCACGACGAAGGCGACCGGGTTGATGAACATCGGATAGATCAGCCCGAGCCCGGCCGCGGCGAGCGACAGCACGATCAGCGACGGCTTGCGGTCGATCTTCTCGCCGATCCACATGCCCGACAGCGTGCCGAGCGGGCTGCCGAGCGTCATCAGCATGGTGTAGCCGAGCGATGACGACAGGTTGATGCCCTGCTTGACGAAGAAGGTCGGAATCCAGGCGATGAAGCCGTAGACCGCGGTGTTGAGCCCGATCAGGATCAGGCAGCCGACGATGGTCCGCGCGATCAATGCGCGCGAGAACAGGCGCGTGAAGCGAACGTCCGGCTGCACCGGGGCCGGCTGATAGGCCGGGGTCGGCAGGGTCCTTCCCTTGCCGACCTCCTGCTCGATCGCAGTTAGCACGGCCTCCGCCTCGGCGCTCTTGCCCTGCGTCTCGAGCCAGCGTGGCGATTCCGGCAGCGAGCGCCGCAGGAACCAGACGATCATCGCGCCGATGCCGCACAGCGCGAACATCCAGCGCCAGCCGAGATGCGGAATGACGACCCAGCCGACCAGGGTCGCGACGAACAGCGCACCGTTGGTGCAGGTCGCGAGCGCCGCGCCCCAGCGGCCGCGTTGCTGCGGCGGGATGAATTCGCTGAGCACGACATAGCCGACGACGATCTCGGCGCCGAGCCCGAGGCCCATCACAAAGCGGGCCCCGATCAGCCAGTTCATCGACGGCGCGAGTGTTGCCGCCAGCGCGCTGAGGCCGAAGATCAGGAGGTTGGCCTGGTAGGCAAACTTGCGGCCGAAGCGGTCGCCGGCGACGCCCGCCAGCCAGGCACCGATCAGCATCCCGACAAAGGTCGCCGAGATGAAGCGTGCATTCTGGGCGAGGTCCGAATAGCCGGACTGAACCAGTGCGCCGAGAATGCTGCCGGCGAGGAAGATCTCGAAGCCGTCGACGAACAGTCCGGCTCCGATCAGCGCGAATATCCGGTAGTGAAATCCGGCGATCGGCAATCTGTCGAGCCGGCCCCCCGCGTTAACGCCCTTGGTCACTTCAGCCTCCCTGATTTTGATTTTGTTTTGATCGTTGTCTGCGCCGGCATTCTGTCCCGGCGTCATCCGGTCGAGACGCGCGCCTCCTCGTCTGCGCTTGCATGCACGGCTTGCGGCCGCGGCAGGCCGAGATTCTCGCGCAATGTGTCGCCCTGATACTCGCGCTGGAACAGGCCGCGGCGTTGCAGCTCGGGCACCACGAGGCGCACGAAGTCCTGGTAGGTGCCGGGCACATGGGTGGCCGCCACGACAAAGCCGTCGCAGCCGCCTTCACAGAACCAGCGCTCCATCTGATCGGCGACCGCCTTGGGCGAGCCGACGAAGGTCGGCAGTTCGGCGAGCGTTCCGCGCCCGCTGAACTGCACGAAGTCCCGCGGCGTCGGATTGGGCTTGCCGCAGAGGTTCATCACGCGGTCGCGGATCGCCTGCAGCCCGCTGATCGAAGCCAGCTCATCCGACGTGAACGGCTCGTCCATCGGCTTGGCCGCGAAATCGTAGTTCAACACCTCCGACAACAGCGTCAGCGCATCGATCGGCTTGGCGAGCCGGTTGATCGCCGCGAACTTGTCCTCGGCCTCGGCCTGGGTCTCGGCGACGACTGGATAGACCGCCGGCGCGATGCTGATGTCCCTGCCCGTCTTGGCGAGCGTCCCCTTCAAGTCCGCATACTGCTTCTTCGCGATGTCGAGATTGGGATAGATCACGAAGATCAATTCGCCCCAGCGCGCCGCGAAGGTCTTGCCGCGGCCGCTCTGGCCGGCCTGAATGATCACCGGATGGCCCTGCGGCGAGCGCGGCACCGTGAACGGGCCCCGCGAGCGGAAAAACTGGCCGTGATGGTCGAGCCGGTGCACCTTGGCCGGGTCGGCGAACAGCCCGCTCTCGCGGTCGAAGCTGACGGCGCCGTCCTCCCAGCTGTTCCAGTGGCCGAGCACGACCTCCATGAACTCGTCGGCCCGGTCGTAGCGCAGATCATGGCTGAGGTGCTGCGAGGCGCCGAAATTCGCCGCCTCGGAGTCGTTCAGCGAGGTCACCACGTTCCAGGCGGCGCGGCCGTTCAGCAGCAGGTCCATCGTCGCGAACACCCGCGCGACGTGGAACGGCTCGTAATAGGTGGTCGAATAGGTCACGCCGATGCCAAGCCGCTCGGTCGCCAATCCCATCGTGAGCGCAACCGAGACCGGATCGAGCTTCGCCGCGCGCACGCCGTGGCGGATGGTCTCGCGGAAATCGTCGCCGAAGCGATCGGGGATCGCGAGCCGGTCGTCGAAGAAGGCGAGATGGAACTTGCCGTGCTCCAGCGTGCGCCCGATCTCCTGGTAATAGTCGCGCGAGAACCAGTTCGGCTTCGAGTCGGGATGGCGCCAGGAGGCGGGATAGTTCGAGCAATTCTGGGCCTGCAGGAAGCCGATCAATTTCATCTGCCTGGTCATGGCGTGGTTCCTTCGTGGCCGCGGGAGAATTGGGGCATGTCAGATCACCCCGTCGCTGCGCAGCGCGGCGAGCGCCGCCGCGGTTGCGCCGGCAAGTGAGGTCAGGACTTCGTCGGTGTGCGCGCCGAGCGCGACGCCGGCATGCTTGAACTGCGGCGGCGTGCGCGACATTTTTGGGATCGCGCTCGGCACCGCAATCGGCCCGGCGCGCGAGGGCACCTCGGCGATGTTGCCGCGGGCGCGGTATTGCGGGTCGGCGAAGATGTCACTGATGCTGTAGATCGGCCCGCAGGGCACGTCGTAGCGCTCGCACTCGGCAAGCGCCGTCTCCAGCGGCTTGGAGCCGATCCAGTCGGCGACCATCCCGTTGACCTCCTCGCGCCGCGCCAGGCGGCCGGCCATGGCCGCATAGCGCGGGTCGGTCGCGAGTTCGGGGCGCTGCATCGCCTGCGCCAGGCGCTCGAACATCTTGTCGCTCGAACAGGCCAGCGCCACCCATTTTCCGTCGGCGGTCTGGTAATGGCTGTGCGGCACGACATTGACGGTGTCGGCACCGAGGCGTTCGCGGACGAAGCCGGTCTTGGCGAACACGGTCGCCATCTCGTCGAGCAGCCGAAACACCGATTCATAAAGCCCGATATCGACCACCTGCCCGTGTCCGGTGGCTTCGGCATGGCGCAGCGCCAGCAGCACGCCGAGCGCACCCCATAGCCCGGAGATATAATCGGCGAGCGAGGTCGATCCCGGCATCACCGGCGCCCGCCCCGCCTCGCCGGCAAGATAAGCGAGCCCGCTGAAGCCGTGCGCGATCCGGGCGAATCCGGGCTTGTCGCGCAGCGGGCCGTCCTGCCCATAGGCGCTGATGCGCAGCATCACGAGTTTTGGGTTGATCTCGCGCAGCGCCTCGAAGCCGAGCCCCCATTTTTCCAGCGTGCCCGGCCGGAAATTCTCCAGCACCACGTCGGATTGGCGGACCAGCTCGCGAAACAGCGCGGCACCTTGCTCGGTGCGCAGATCGAGCGTCACCGACTTCTTGTTGCGGGCCTCGCTGAGCCAGACATAGGTGTCGCCGCAGTCGCTCGGGGTGCCGAACCGGCGCAAGGGATCGCCTGTGCCCGGCTGCTCGATCTTGATCACCTCGGCGCCGAAATCGGACAGCACCGTCCCGCAGAACGGCGCCGCCACGAAGGTCGCGATGTCGAGCACGCGAATTCCGGAGAGCGGTGGCTCATGCGACATCCCGCACTCCTTGTCTGCCTGCCGCCTGAATTGCGTCATGGCGCTCGATGATCGCCTGCGCGCGCTTGAGCACCGCAAGATCGATCAGCACGCCGTCCTGCCCGAAGGCGCCGTCGCCGCCGGCGCTGGCGGACTGGATCTTGGCCGTGATCTCGCGCGCCCAGCCGATCTCGCGTGCGGTCGGCGAGAACACCTCGTTGGCGGTCTCGAGCTGCGAGGGATGGATCGCCCATTTGCCCTCGAAGCCGAGCGCGGCCGCCCGCGCCGCACTAGCGCGAAAACCTGCGGCATCGCCGAAATTGGCAAAGGGGCCGTCGATGGCACGCAGGCCGTGGGCGCGGCAGGCATTGGCGATGCGGGCGAGCGCGAAGTGCCACTGGTCGTTCCAGTGCATGCGGCGCGCGCCGCCCTCGTCCGCATCGGTGAGCACGGCATAGCGCGGATCGGAGGCGCCGATGATCTCGCCGCAGGTACGCAGGTCGATCGAGTAATCGCCGATGCCGAAGATGACCGCTTCCAGCCGTTCCGACGCCTGCACGATGTCCTCGACATTGGCGAGCCCAAGCGTGGTCTCGATCAGGATCTCGATGCCCAGCGGCCTTGCGCGCGGGAACTCGCGCTCGAGCCCCGCCAGCAGCGCGTCGACGAAACGGACGTCGAACGCGGTGCCAACCTTCGGCACCATGACGAGGTCGAGGCGCGGCGCGCGGCTGACGATCTCGATGACGTCGCGATGCGCCCATTCGGTGTCGAGCCCGTTGATCCGCACCGCCAGCGTCTTGTTGCCCCAGTCGATCCGGTTCAGCGCCTCGATCGCGATCTCGCGCGCCTCGGGTTTTCGCGGCGGCGCAACCGCGTCCTCCAGATCCAGGAAGATGAAATCGGCCGCGCTACTCGCTGCGCGTTCGAAGAAATGGGTCGAGGTCGCGGGAACCGCGAGTTCGGAACGCTGGACGCGGCGCGTGCGCGGCTTGGTGACGGTGAAGGACATCGGAGCGTCTTTTCTGGAGCATCTTTTCTGCATCACGCCGCAGGATCGTCTCCCGCGGCCAACAACAATCATGCTAGATGTCCGACACTGATCTTTCTAACGAGATTATCTTAAGAACTGTTCAGTTCTTCGGGACAATCCCTGCAGGGCAAAAACGATGTCGCAGATCAATTTCAAGCTGCTGCACATGTTCATCGCGGTCGCCGAGAACAAGAGCTTTCGCCAGGCCTCCGAGCACCTCAACCGCTCGCAATCCGCGGTCAGCATGCAGATCAAGCTGCTGGAGGATCAGGTCGGCGCCGCGCTGTTTCATCGCACGACGCGACGCGTCGAGCTGACCGCGGAGGGACTGCAACTGCTGACGCATGCGCGGCGCGCGCTCGGCGAATGGGAGAACGGCCTGCGCGAGATCCGCGAGGTCATCGACATCCAGCGCGGCACGCTGTCGCTGGCCTGCGTTCCGACCATTGCCGCGACCATCCTGCCGCAGGCGTTGCACGCCTTCCAGGCGAGCTATCCCGGCATCAACATCAATCTGCGCGAGCTTGCGGCCGAAGACATGCTGGACTGCCTGCGCCGGCGCGAGGCGGATTTCGGCATCGGGCCGGAGACGGACGGCTCGACCGAGTTTCAGTTCGCGCCGCTGTTCAACGACCCGATCTATGCGTTGGCGACAAGAGCGTTTCCGTTTCGCAAGCGCAGCGCTGTCGACCTCACCGAACTGTCCGCCTATCCGATCCTGCTGAACTCAAAATCGGCGGCGCTGCGCTCGATGCTGGAGCGCGCGCTCGCCACGCGCAATCTGCAGATGAAGATCAAGTTCGAGGTCGAGCACAGCTACACGCTGGCCGCGCTGGCCGGCGCCGGTCTCGGCGTCGGCATCCTGCCGAAGGTCGCCTTGCCGCGGCCGGTCAGGAAGACGATGCAGGCGCTACCGATCGTCAATCCTGTGCTGGAGCGCACGGTCTGCATCGTCTCGTTGCGCGGACAATCGTTCTCGCCGGCTGCCGGCGCGCTGACATCAGTGATTCACAAATTCCTCAAGCCGCGCCCTTAGAGCCTGACTGAAAAATGGGTAAGTGATCTCAGTGGGGTGTGATTCCATCGGATTTGCAAAGATTCGAGGGAGAGCACGATGCCCTGGACCAAGATCACTCGGGAGCAATATCGGCGGGACGATCTGCGTTATGCAAGCGATATGACCGATGCGGAGTGGGCGCTGATCAGACGCCTGTTGCCGCGAGCGAACCGGCGCGGCCGGCCGCGTAAGACGGAGCTGCGTCGTGTGATCGAAGCGATCCTCTATATCGTTTCGACCGGCTGCCAGTGGCGGGCGTTGCCGCAGGAGTTCCC
>NZ_JAGKJL010000060.1:0-51376 GCF_020329495.1 Bradyrhizobium australafricanum
AGGGATTACCTGCCCAGGTCGTCATGGCGGATACGGCTTATGACGCCGATCACTTGCGCCAGGCGATCGCTGCCAAAGGCGCGCTCGCCGTCATCCCCAACAACCCGTCACGTGCGCTCAAATATCCGCTGGACAAGCATCTCTATGCCCAGCGTCATCTCGTCGAATGCTGCTTCTCAAAACTCAAGCAGTTCCGCCGCGTCGCAACCCGCTTCGAAAAGACCGCCCGAAATTACCTGGCCGTCGTTACTCTCGCAGCCATCGTCTTATGGATGCGATAAATGTCCACACCACCTAGTGTTCCTCACGGCATTCGGCCGTTCGGGAGAAGCTGAACCAACTACAGTCGACGATAGAGTTAATGTGGGGTTTGGGTCGCTCCCTGTTCGCATGGGCTGCACTTTGTCCGCCACACTGCTCTTTTATGTTCATCAACAGGGGGCGCGCAGGCGTCACAAGTCAGCTGATGTTAGTCCCGTGACCGCGTGACGGACGAGGGCAATGACCTCATCGGCCTCCTGCTCGGTGCTGTCAAAGCGGGCGACGAACCGGATCACCTCGTCGCCTCGTCGCGCGAATTGCAGCCCGTTCGCCGCGAGCCGGTCGATGGCTAGTGCGGGCAGCTTGGCGAAAATCAAATTGGCTTCCACCGGAGCGACGAGCCGAACGTCAGGCAGTGCGGCGAGTCCTGCTCCAAGGTAGGTAGCCACGGAATTGGCCTTTGCCGCGAGTCGTAGAAAAAGGCGATCCTCGACATAAGCGAGCAGCTGTGCGGACGCATAACGCATCTTCGACGCGGTCTGTCCGGCGCGGCGAAGCCGATAGGACAGGGGTTCAACAAGGTCGTGGTCGAAGACCACGATCGCATCCGCTGACATCGCCCCGTTCTTGGTTGCTCCAAACGACAGGATGTCGACGCCCGCTCGCCAGGTCATATCGGCCGGGCTGCAGCCGAGCCGCGCCAAGCCGTTGGCGAACCGGGCGCCATCCATGTGCAGCGACAGATTCTTGTCACGGGCGATTTCGCCGATCGCGGCGATCTCGGCGAGAGGGTAGACCGTCCCATATTCGCTGGCCTGAGTGATCGACACCGCATCGGGCTGGGCGCGATTGCGGACTCCCCAAGCCGCCCCGGTAACCGCCTCGCGCAGGATTGGTGGCTCGATCCGAAAATGCCGGCCGGGCAACGTGAGAAGCTTTGCGCCACCTGTAAAGGCTTCGGTCGCGCCGCCTTCCGCCGTGTCGATATGTGCTTCCTTGTGACAATAGATCGCGCCGTAGGGCCGCACGCAGGCTGCGAGCGACAAAGCATTGGCTGCCGTGCCGGTCGAGACTGGGAACACCGCGACCTCGGTCTCGAACAGCGTCGAGAAGCGCTGATTCAGCAATTTCGAATAATCGTCGTCGCCATAAGCGGCGGCTGAGCCACGATTAGCCTCCTCGATCGCTCGCAGTATCTCAGGGCTGACCGGCGCGACGTTGTCGCTGCGAAAATTCGGGAGCGCTTTGGTTGCTTCGTTCATGCCGTCCTCGGCCGCCGTCAGATCACGGTCGTTTCGTGTTTGCTTATGCGCCAGTTGATCAGGAGCAACGGGAGTGCGGTGACCAGGATGAGCACCGCGGCTGCGGCGGCTGCGAGTCCCGCGCCAGTGCCCTCGATGGCATGGTACATCACGACGGTTGTGGTGACCCAGCCGCTCGCATAGAGCACGATAGTTGCGCTCAACTCGGAGGCTGCGGTGATCCAGACCAGCACCAGCCCGCCGACAAGACCCCTCGCCATCAGCGGCACCGTCAGAGTCGCGAAGGTTTTGCTCGGCGAGACCCCGAGATTGATTGAGGCTTCCTCGAGCGAGGGATCGAGTTGATGCACGATCGCTGAGGACGACCGGATCGCGAAGGGCAATTTGCGGACGACGTAGGCGATGACCAGGATCAGCCAGCCGCCGGTCAAGATCAAAGGGCCGCTGTTGAACGCGATGATAAGTCCGATCGCCAGGATCGTACCGGAAACCGCAAACGGCACCATGCCGACGAAATCGAGCAATCCTGACAAGCGCGAGCGGTGCCGGGCCACCACGTAGCCGATCGGAGCGCCGATCAGCATAGTGGCGATGGCCGCAATGCTGGCGAGTATCAGCGTGTTGAGCAGCGGCCGATAGGAGCCCGACAACAAGGTCGCGTAATTGCCCAATCCGAACTCCCAGGTCAGCACGGGGCCACGGAAGCGCAGGACGGAGATCATCAACACGGCTGCAAAAGGCAGCAGCGAGGCAATCACAATGCCCCAACTCACGACCGTAGCCACCAGCCGCGGTCCCGGTGTCAGCGGCAGCTTCGCGGCCGCACTGCGGGCATTGGTTGAGAAGCGGCGCTTGCCGAGATAGTGCCGTTGAACGACAAGCGCGAGCGCCGTGCAGGCGATCAGGAGCACGCTGAGCACACCCGCAGCAGCCGGATTGGCGTCAGATTCGCCGGCGAACAGCTTGAAGATGTCGACGGCCAGGAACGGGCGGTCCTCAGCCAGCACCGCTGGCACGCCGAAATTCTCCAGCGCCTCAATGAACACCAAAATTCCGCCGGCAAGTATCGCCGGCATCACGATCGGCAGCAGCACGGTGCGGATCACATAGGACCGTGAACCGCCGAGATTGCGGGCTGCCTCCTCCATCGAAGCATCGACGGCCTGGAAGCCGGCCATCACGGGCATGACGACGTAGGGATAGAGAGTCAACGTGAACACGATGACGATGCCGGGTAGGCCATAGATCGAGCCGATCGGGATGCCGAGTCCGCGCAAGGCGCTAGTGATGACGCCGGCATGACCGAACAGCAGCACGAGCGCATAGGCGCTGACGAAGGAGGGCAGGACCAGCGGCAGGGAGGCAAGCGTTAGCAGCAGTGCGCGGCCCGGTATGTCGATCCGGGCAAGACAGAAGGCGAGCGGGATGCCGATCGCGCATGTGAAGGCCGTCGCGAGCGCGGCGCAGAGCAGACTATTGCCGATGCCGCCAAGGTAGTATCGGCTCTTCACAATCGCCGCAAAATTCCCAAGCGTCAGCCCGCCTGTGCCGTCGATCCGTATGCTCGCATCCAGAACGAGAGCCAGCGGGTAGAGCAGAAAGACCGCGAGCAGCACCAGCGCCGCCAGCGCCACGATGGTGGCAAAGCGTTTCATGGCGCCGGATACGCCGTGATCTGGGCAGGATCGTAGGCAAGGGTGAGCGGCGCGCCGGGCAAGACATCAAGTACCTGGCCGCCGAGCGCTGTGATCCGTAGCTGGGTGCCGTCCGGCAAGGTTGCGTGGAGACGCTGCATCGGGCCCAGAAATTCGCGTAGCGCCAGACGTGCCTGGACGAGCGGACCCTCGGAACTGCTTCCCAGCCGCAGGGCCTCCGGCCTGACCGACAGCAACACCGGTGCGCCCGGTGACGCTACCTCGCCTCTGACCGAGAACTCCGTTCCGGCCGCCGCGACAGGGGTGTTGCGGCCATCGAAAGCGCCGGCGATGCCCGGCACCACATTGGTCGAACCGAGGAACTCGGCGACGAACGCAGTCTGCGGCATCCGATAGATGCGTTCGGGCGTGTCCACTTGCTCGATCTTGCCGCGACGCAAGACGGCGATGCGGTCGGAGATGGCGAGCGCCTCCTCCTGATCGTGCGTCACGTAGATCGCAGTGAGGCCGAGCGCCTGCTGGAGCTGTCGGACCTCGATTCGCATTTCGGTGCGCAGTTGCGCGTCGAGATTGGAGAGAGGCTCGTCGAACAGGAGCACGGCGGGTTCGATCACGAGCGCGCGGGCGATCGCCACGCGTTGAAGCTGGCCACCGGAGAGCTGGTGTGGCGAGCGTGGACCGTAACCTGCTAGGCGCACCCGCTCGAGCGCTTTGTCGACACGCGATGCGATCTCGGCAGCCGGGACCTTCCTGGCCTTCAGCCCGTAGGCCACGTTTTCGGCGACGGTGTGATTCGGGAAGATCGCGTAGTTCTGAAACACCATGCCGGTGTTGCGGCGATGCGCGGGTACGGCATCGATGCGCCGGTCGTCGAAGGAAATGGATCCGGATTCGACATCCACGAAGCCGGCGATCATGCGCAGCAGCGTCGTCTTCCCGCAGCCCGAAGGCCCGAGCAGCGTGAACAGCTCGCCGTGCCTGATGTCGAGCGAAATGTCGTCCACGGCCCGCACCGCGCCGAAGGTGCGGGTCAGACTTTCAATCCGAATCCTGGTCATGGGATCAGCGCGTGTTCTGGATCGTGGTCTTCAGACGCGCGAGGGTGTCGCGCCGGGCCGCTTCCCATTTGGCGTCGTCATAAGGCAGCACCTTGATCGCCCGGAAGGGCAGCATCCCGGGTGCGACTGCCTCGAGCTCGATATCTTGACGGGCAGGGCGCCGGAAAGTCGCTTTCAGCAACATCTCCTGAACTTCTTTGCTGGCCAGGTAGTCGACCAGCCGCTTGGCGGGCCCGGGGTTCGGTCCGCCTTTCAGGATGGCCGCGCCCTCGACGCCCGCATATGTGCCCTCGGCCGGATAGGTGACGCTCACTGGCGCGCCATTATGGGCCCACAAGAAGCCGGCATATTCGAGGGTGATGCCAAGTGGATATTCGCCGCTACCGATCCCGTCGAACACCTGGGTCGAGCGGTTGAGCACCTTCGCATTGGCAAGCAACCCGTCCATCCTCGTCCAGGCCGCGTCATCCGCACCCCACAGCGACAGAAGTGTGGTCGCGGCCGCATATGAGAATCCCGAATTGGCCGGGTCGGTGAAAGCGAGCTTGCCCTTCCATTTCGGATCGAGGAGGTCGGCCCAGGATTTGGGCCCGCTGGTCTTGTCGATCGCCTTGGTATTCTGCCCGATCACAACGACCTGGATGTTGGTGCCCAGCCAAAGGTCGTTTGGATCGCGGAATTGGGCCGGCACGACTTCGCGGCCCGTGGCCGGGTAAGCCTGAAGATGTGGACTCGCCAGCCGCAGCAGCGTCGCATTGACACCCCAGATTACGTCACCCTGCGGATTGGCGGACTCAGAGGCGACACGGCGTACAAGGACACCCGATCCGGTCGAAACCACGTCGACTTTGATCCCCGTCGCCTTGGCGAAGCCTTCGGCGACAAGCTTGTTCACGGTGTCGTCGTTGGCCGAATAGAGCACGACGCTCTGCTGGGCCGCGGCCAGCCCGGCCGCGAACAGCGATACCGCGAGGGCCACGACTCTGGCGAGGACGGAGGCAGGACATCTCATCATGGTTCGCCTTTATCGGTTCAATCGTCGCTCATGTGGTGGCAGCGAGGTACACGGTGGCCGCCTTGAGCCCGGTGCCCGGCTCAATCGGCAAGCCGAGCTTCGTGAGTGAGTCTTCAAGATGCAGAAGGTCGGTCAGAATGGTCCCCGTGCTCAAAGCCCCCATCGTGCCAAACCGGATGACACGGCCAGAGAGACGGTTGCGGGCGCCTGCGATCACCGTGCGGTGATCCTGGTAGAGCTGCCGGACGATGGCTCCGCCTTCGAGCCCGTCTGGGACCTTGAAGACCACGACCGTGCTCGAGCGCGGCCCATCGCGGCAAAAATCTGCTAGTCCGAGCGCCGCGCCGCCGGCGCGCAGCGCGGCTGAGAGCTTCTTGTGGCGCTCGAGCACATTGGCGAAGCCTTCCTCATGCATCATCGTCAAGGCCTCTCGCAGACCGTAGATGAGGCTCACCGGCGCCGTGAATGCGGTCTCGTTCTGCTCTGCGGATTTCAGCGCGCGACGGAAATCCCAATAGAAGGTCGATCGCTGCTTGTCCTGCCCGATCACGCGCCACGCCTTGGCGCTCACGCTGGCAAGTGCGAGGCCGGGCGGGCACATCAAGGCTTTTTGCGAGGCTGAGACCACGATATCGACGCCCCATTCGTCCTGCCGCATCTCGATGCCGCCAAGACCGCTGACAGAATCTGCGATCAGCAGCGTTGGCCGGTTGCGCACGAGCGCGCCGAGCGCTGCGAGATCGGCCACGATCCCGGTTGAGCTCTCATTGTGCACGGCGACGACGGCGCAATAGGTGTGCTCGCGCAACCGGGTCTCCACCGCGGCGATATCGATCGCCTGGCCCCATTCGATCGCGACCGTGTCGACCGTGATGTTCATGGCCTTCGCGATGGCGGTGAAACGCTCGCCGAACTGACCATGCTCGATCACAAGGATCCGGCTGCCGGGTCCGGCTACGTTGACGAGCGCGGCCTCCATGACGCCTGTTCCGGAACTCGCAAAGAACAGGACATGGTTTGTCGTCCCCAGGATTGGACGGATCATCTTCTCCGCCTCGCCGATCGCGGTCCGGCATTCGTGACCGCGATGGTTGACCATTATCCGGGCCAATGCATGCCGCACCCGCTCGGGCACCTCAGTTGGACCGGGAAGCCGAAGACGGTAACCTGTCGAGGCGATGGCGGAGGAAGTCTCTGTGGCCGTCATAGCTTGAAGTCACCGTTCTGACGCATGTAGGGAACCAGGCCGCCCGCGCGCAGGATCGCCAGCATGATCGGTGGCAGAGGATCCGGGCTGAGCATCTCGCCACTACGTTCGTTGCGGATCGCGCCGCTGCCGTCGTAGATCAGGATGTCGCCCTCACTAATCCCGCCGGTATCGCAGACGAGCGGCAGCAGGCCGTTGTTGATGGCGTTGCGGTAGTAGGTCCGCGAGAATCCTCGAGCCAGCACTGCCGGAATGCCGGCGCCGAGCACTGTCGTGACGGCGACCTCCATGGCCGAACCGCAACCGAAATTCTTGCCCGCCACCAGGATGTCTCCGGGCTGTACAGAAGCTGCGAAGGCAGGATCGACATGTTCGAACAGGAATTGCTTCAGAATGGCGGGATCGAGGCTCTCCCGCTTGCGGCTCGAGCTGATGATCGAGTCGGTGTTGACGTCGTCGCCAACCAGTCGCGCGCGTCCCCGCAGAGCTGTCATCGCGACTCCTCGCGGGGATCAGTCACCACGCCGCGTGTTGCCGTGGCTGCGCAGGCAGCCGGGGAGGCGAGGTAAATCGATGCCTTGGCGTTCCCCATGCGGCCCTTGAAGTTGCGGTTGGCCGTCGAGATCACCGAAACCCCGTCTGCCGGGATCACTCCGCAGGTCCCGCAGCAGGAGCCGCAACCCGGCTCGACCACCGTCGCGCCGAAGCCGACCAGGGCGTCGAGCGTGCCGTCGGCCGCCATAGCGTCGCGGACCTCGCGCGATGCCGGCGTGACCACGAGCTGCACGCCGGGCGCAACGCCTCCACCCGCCTCGAGCACGGCGAGGGCCTGATGGAAATCGCGTAGCCTGCCGCCCGTGCAGGTGCCGAGATAGACCATCTGCACCGGCGTACCGGCCACATCCTCGAGTGGCACGACCTGATCCACCAGATGCGGCAACGCGATCTGCGGCGGGAGTGCGTCGAGCGCGATCTCCACGGTCCGGGTGTAGCGGGCATCCGGATCCGATGCGATCGGTTCGAAGGCTTGGCCGGTGCGACCTTCCAGATACGCGACGGTCTCTTCATCGGCCGGGAAGATGCCGGTCTTCGCCCCCATCTCGACCGCAAGATTGCTCAGGACGAGGCGGTCCTCCAGCGTGAGCGTGGCGAGGCCGGGCCCCGCGAATTCGAGCGCCTGATAGGCCGCACCGTCGGCGCCGAGTCGGCCCGCGAGCGCCAGCGCGACATCCTTCGCATAGACGCCGCTCGGCAGTTCTCCGGTCAGAACGACGCGGATCGAGTCAGGGACGCGCAACCACATCCGGCCGCACAGCATGATTGCGGCAAGGTCGGACGAGCCGATCCCGGTCGCAAAACAATTCAGCGCCCCGTATGTCACGGCGTGGCTGTCGGCTCCAACGACCAAGCTGCCCGGCAGCGCGCGGCCGGTCTCGACGATGAGCTGGTGGCCGATTCCTTCGCCGGCCTCGTGCAGTGTGACGCCGAAGCGTTTGGCGAAGTCTCGCATCACGCGATGCAGTTCGATCGTTTGCGGGCTCGCGGGCGGCACGTAATGGTCGAGCGCAAAGACCAATCGCGCGGAATCGTGCACGTTCTTCCCGCCCATCGCCTTGAAATAATCGAGCGCCATCGGGACTGAACCGTCGGTACCGAGCGCGCAATCGACCTCGCAGACCACGAGGTCCCCGGCCTGCGCATCCTGCCCGGATTTTCGAGCAAGTATCTTCTCGGAGATCGTACGCCCGGCCATCGTTAGACCTCTGGCATCTCGCAGCCGAGACGGCGGAGCGAGGCGTCGACCCAGCTACGATCGAGCGTACCGGCTTCGATCGCCGCCATTTGCTTGGTCTCGGCAGCCCCCTTGGCTTCGGCGGCCTCGATCACCGCTCGGCAATCGTCGACGGCAACTGCGAGGACGCCGTCGTCGTCGCCCAACACCAAATCGCCGGGCAGTATGACCATGCCACCGATCGCGATCGGCCCGTTGATCTCGCCCGGACCGTCCTTGTATGGACCGCGATGGGTGACACCCGCTGCGAATACGGGCAGCGGGTTCGCCCGGATCGCAGCGGCATCGCGGATCGCGCCATGGATGACGACGCCGGCGACGCCGCGCCTGGCCGCCTGCGCGAGCATCATCTCTCCGAAGATTGCGTTGCTAAGGTCGCCAGCCGCATCGACCACGATGACGTCGCCGGCAACTGCCATGTCGAGCGCCTTGTGAACCATCAGATTGTCGCCGGGGCGGGTCTTCACGGTCAGAGCGGGACCAGCCATGCCACCGGCCGCATGCATGGGCCGGAGCGTCGCGCCGCCCGAGGCCATGCGTGACATCACATCACTAATATTGGCGACCGGAAGGGCGCGAGCCCGCTTGATCCATTCGTCCGCGACAGCGCGCTTGCGGGAGTGGATCCTGAACCCTACGGCCATACCGAACCCCATTGAAAATGGAACGCCGTTACGCATAGTGTAATGGTGATACGCCGAGGTCAACCCGGAATCGGCGGAACAGGGGATTTCGATGCCGAAAACGCAGGGGGTCGCCGCCGTGCAGCGCGCACTGGCGATCTTGGATACGTTCGCTGGAGCCGGCTCGCGCAGCCTGGCCGACATCGCCAAGATCACGGGTTTGGCAAAACCAACGGTGATGCGTTCGCTGGTATCATTGGACGAAGCCGGCTACGTCGTCCGCCTCAGCGACGGCCGCTACGCACTCGGTGCGAAGACTTTCCAGCTCGGTACCACCTATCGGGCCAATTTCAATCTCGAACAGCATGTGCTGCCGGTGCTTCAGCGGCTAAGCCAGCAGACGTTGGAGAGCAGCGCGTTTCACGTGCGCGAACGTGACAGCCGGCTCTGCCTATTTCGGGTGGATTCGCCGCAACTAGTACGCGACGTCGCACGGCTCACAAATCTCGCGCCGCTTGATTTGACCTCGACAGGACAAGTGCTGAGGATGGCCCGTTGGGCGGACCGGGTAGATGACGGCGTGCACATCTTTGTCAGCTCCGGAATTTACGACGCCGTGACGGCCTCTCTCTCCACCGCTGTCTTCGGCCACGACAGAGCACTGGTGGGGGCCATGACGGTCAGCGGCCCCGTCGAACGCATACGTCGCGCCGATCTCGGGGCGTTGGCGGCCCGGCTCACCGACGCCTCGCATCAGCTGTCGCTTGTGCTCGGCGCGCCACTGCCCCGGGAGGTCGGCGCGCCGCGCATCATCAGCTTACCATCGGCGGAAACCGGCTCTCCCTGAACCTCCTCCAGTTTGAGCTGTTTGGCGGAAGCTTGCCCGAGCTGGGTGGTGATGGATTGGAGCGAGAGCTCAAGGGTTTCAATTGGTTAGAGAGCTGCGTGTGCACACGGTGGTGCACCGAGAGATGCAGAAAAATCCATCAAGAGCACGTTCTTGCCGGTCTGAAGCCGCTCAGTACGAATCGAGCGTACCCGTGCCAACGTGGGCTCATCGAGGCCCGTTTCGACAGCAAATGGCTTGGTCACCTCGTGAGTCTGAAGGCGCGCAAAGAGCGCCTGAAGGGCAGGCTCGGCACTCAATTCGCATCCTTTTCCCTGACAGAGGGAAATTCCCCACCGCTCTTTATGGGTCTCCTGGTTGATCATCTTTTTTCGGCCTTCCGCCCCCAGCAGCGGCCGGGATCGGTGGCGTGACCAAAATAACTTTGTAGTACTTCGCGCCGTCAGGGTCCGTCTCCTCAGCTTGCAGCACAAACTGATCCGCTGCTCCCTTTACTGACGTTCCGTCTATGGCATCGAACTCAATTCGGTCGTAACGGCCGCCGGTGCTAGAAGCTCCGGTCAAGCCTGTGTAGATCGCATCGCAGACAGCTACATGATTTGCAGCCGTTAAGGCGTCAAGCCCACTAATATTCGCCTTGTCGATGAACCAAGTCCATCTTGATATCGCGTTCGGCGCGGCCTTATCCTTGTTCTTGACTGGAAGAAAGCATTTGTTGTCGGGCCTGCGGGCGTGCCCGTGCTTTATATTGTTGGTGAGCCACAACAGGTCCTTATCTGTCTTGAAATACTCTTGGATCAACTGATTCTTGGGATCAACCATCGGATGTTGTGTACGAATGTCGTTAAGTCGGCTGCCACAAAATTCGTGATTGAAATGCTGGATGAGCATGCGTGTTCCGACAGTTCTGATCAGCGCTCCCATTTGCTCTCTCCAATGCCAGCAGACGAACTCTGCTGAATGCTAGAATAGAATTGAAGAACTCGTTCGTTCACCTCTTTATCGTCGCTATTTGCTCCGCATTGACATTGACGTTGCACCACGGCGATCTCGCAGGCACCTCGCAAGGTTAATTTTTTTGCTCTGCTACCAAACAGGCTCGCACTACTTTGGCAGATTGTGTTTTCGCCGCTGTTTTTCAGGGATTTCCTTTCGGCAATATGGGCACTGCTGAGGCGGCGGCCGAAGGATGAGATCGACGATGGCGTGACGTACGGCTGGCATGGTTGGCTGAGGCGGAGGCCCGTTGATTCTTTTTTTTCCGCCCCGCGTATGCGAGGCGACGATGTTGCAGGAAGGCGTAGGCAATCATTGTCATCAAGGCGTGGCGATGAAGACCTTGCCATGACCGCCCTTCGAAGTGATCAAGTCCAAGCTCCTCCTTCAGCTGTTGATGCGCCTGCTCACAAATCCACCGTGCCTTGATGGTGGCGGCCAGCGTGCGCAGATCCGTCGCCGCCGGAAGATTGGCGAGATAGTATTTCTTCTCCCCGGAGGCACGTTGCTCACCAATGAGCCAGGCTTCGTCGCCTGGCAGATGCTGCTGACCTTTATCCCATATTCGCTGCGGAGGGCCGTCGGCGGTGCGGACACGGAGAGCAGCAAATCGAGCTTTGAGCCGACCTTTCGTCCCGCTACGCCAACTCAGGGTTTTCCATTTGGCGCTGGCCAGCATTTGTTCGGCCGCAATCGATAAGATATCGGGCACGTGGTGCTTTCGTGGTTTGCCACGGACTTTGGTGATCGGCCAAATGAGCTTCACATCGACCGGATACACTTTCTGGTGCCGAGGGATACCGACAGCCCAGGTCAGCCCGCGCTCTGTTAGCCCTTGTCGAAACGGTGCGCTGAGGCCGTATCCTGCATCCGCCAGCACACATCCAAAGCGCATGTTGGCTGCCATCGCGCGGTCAATCTCGGCCAAAGCGATCTCCGGCTTGGACCGTGGCGTTCGGTGTTCGACTGGCACGCGAGCGCGCTTCAAACGAGACATGTCGCTTGTCCAGCTGTCAGGCAGAAAGAGACGTAACGCGACCATCACTGGCACTTCGCCGCGTGCAAGCGTTAAAGACACCAGCGTTTGGCAATTTGCGGTTTTACCGAGAGCCGACGCGTATTGAGCCGCAACACCGACCGATCGCTCACCCTTCTTGGGAAGTGAGGTGTCATCGATAACCAGCATCGCATCCCTGCCGCCGACAAGTCGGTCCGCCTGGTTGAGCAGCTCCGTCTCCAGCGGCGTCGCATCCCAGACACCGTCCGCAATGAAATGGTGCAACTGGTCGTAGTTGCTCGTGGCAAGGCGTTCCGCCATCGGCTGAACGCTCTTGCGATCGCCCGGACCGATCAATCCCGCAACATACAGAGGACACATCCGCTGCCGGGTCTTATGACCCAGCCGGTCCAAGAACGGCATTAGCCAGCGTTCGAGTTCGTCTTCCCATCTCGGCATGGTCAGCCCTCCAAGAGCCGACCACCCATGAATCATTGAAAAATTGATTCGGGAATCCTATAAAACGCGGCAAAATCAACAATCTGCCAAAGTAGTGCTAGGCATGCCTGAAACTGCAGCCCAATGGTCCGCTTGCGCTTCGCTAGTCATCCAGGTCATGGCCGGGTCGTAGGGCGCTCCCCCAAGATGGTGTCCCGTCTCATGTGCCAAGGCGAGCGCCAATCCGGCGCGCGTAATAGCAGGCTGCCGCACCAAACCGCCATAGAGATAGACGTTGCGCTGCTCTCCCAGTCGCCAAGCCTGCGCGTTTATTAGTGGCGAGTCCCAGATCAAGGTGTATGTGATCTGCGGAAATTTCCTTGCAAAACGGACGACGAGTTCTTCGGTCAAACGCTTGCGCCGCGCGTCTGCTTTGCGCGCGGCCTGTTGGACTTCAATGGGCCAATCCAAAAAGCACATACTGAAAAACTTCCGGCACAATAAAAACATTCTCCTCAAAGCTAGCGACAGAAGCAATCGCTAAGTTGAGGGAGCAGATGATGCGCCCCAACGTTGAGGTAGGATGGGCAAGAGGCAATCATGGCAGTAGTTATTGCGTCTAGCCCGTTGGGTTTGATCGGAAATCGGGTTTTACGGCGCGGGGCGGCTAGGCCAATTTATTGGGCTTTGCCGCGGCGCGAGCCTTGATGGCTCTCGCCCGCAGTCTGGTCTGGTCTAGTCGGCCGATAGAGGGGCGCCGGTCAAGGACCAGCTTTCTCCGTCAAATGTCGCAATCCGCAGAGCTCTGAAGGGTGTGTAGTCTCCGGGCCGGGTACTGATCGCGACGCCAGGGAGCATCATCGGCAATCGTTCGCCATTCAGCGAGGTAGCCTGCTTCATGAGGTTCTCGCGGGTCAGGTCGTCGCCGCATTTGCGCAGAGCCAGCTCCACAGCGTGCACGTTCATATAGGCCACGAGCACGGAATAGTCGTCCGGATTGGCTGAAGGTGCGTACGCCTTCAGGAACTCCTTGTAGGCCTTGACTTCATCATCATTTGCCCAGGCTGGATCGCCCGGTTGCTTGAGGAATTGCGTTGTGACCAGTCCTTTCGATGCTTCGAGGCCTGCGGGCTTCAGGATAGTTTCGACCGACGCGGTCGAGCCGCCGATCACGTGCAGGGGCTTCCAGCCGAGCTCGTAAACCTTGCGGATCGATTGCGCGGCGGCCTTCGACGACGACTGCTCGATCAGGGTGTCGACGCCGGCGGCCTTCAGCTGCACGATCTGCGAGTCGATCGTCGGATCGGCGAGCTCGTAGGAGGCCTGGGCGACGATCAGCTCGGCCTTCGGACCGAGGCCGGCGCGGAGGCCCTTCAGGTAGTCCTTGCCATAGTCGTCATTCTGATAAAGCACGCCGATTCTGGCGTCCGGCTTTACGGTGAGGATGTATTTGGCGACGACGCGGCCTTCGGTTTCGAAGTCGGGATAGAGCGGGATAGTCCAGGGAAATGCCTTGGGATCGTTGAAGCGGCGTCCGCCGGCGGTGATGAACAGCTGCGGCACCTGCTTGGCGTTCAGGTACTTCTGGATCGCGACGTTGGGCGCGGTGCCGATCGTGCCGACCTCGGCCAATATGCCGACGTCCTCGATCAGCTTGCGTGATTGTTCGACCGCTTTCGGCGCGCTGTAGGCATTGTCGAGCTGCGTGAAGTTGATCTTGCGGCCGTTGATGCCGCCTTTGGCGTTCAGCATCTCGAAGTAGCCGACCACCGCCCGCCCGGCGCCCGCGCCGAACGCGGATGCGGGGCCACTCAGCGGCGTCGATTGGCCGAGCTTGATCTCGGTATCGCTGGCACCGGGACCGTAGGCTTTCTGAGCATAAGCAGGTACCGCCAGAAGTGCTGACAGCGCGCCGGCTATCAGCGCCCGGTTGATGATGTGGTTCAAGTTCGTTCCTCCCTATATTGCTTCTTCTTGAACTCGATCTGCACTAGCGCAGTAGCTCGCGGGCGATCACCACGCGCTGGATCTGGTTGGTGCCTTCAAAAATCTGGGTCAGCTTGGCATCGCGCATCATGCGTTCGACCGGATAATCCATCGTGTAACCGTAGCCGCCGAAGATCTGGACCGCGTCGGTCGTCACCTTCATGGCCATGTCGCTGCCGACGCATTTGGCCATGCTTGCGAGCACGTTGAGCCGCTTCCAGTCGCCGGCATCGCCGGCGCGGGCACATTCGTAGACCAGCGCGCGGGCCGCCTCGATCTGCATGGCCATGTCGGCGAGCATGAACTGCACGCCCTGGAACTCGGCGATCGGTTTCTTGAATTGCTTGCGCTCCTTGGCGTAGGCGACGCAGGCATCCAGTGCGCCTTGTGCGAGGCCGACGGATTGCGCGCCGATGGTCGGCCGGTTGAGGTCGAGCGCGCGCATCGACGCGCGAAAGCCCTTGCCTTCCTCACCGACGAGGTTTTCGGTGGGGACCCGGACATTGTCGAAGAAGATCGGCGTGTTAGGCGCGCCGCGAAAGCCCATCTTGCGCTCGTGGCGGCCGAACGTGATGCCCGGCATTCTCTTCGGCTCGACGATGAAGGCGCTGATGCCGTCCGCACCGGCGCCGTCACTGGTTCGCGCCATGACCACGATGTAGTCGGCGGCGACACCATAGCTGCACCACTGCTTGCGGCCATTCAGCACATAGCTGTCTCCGTCCTTGCGGGCGCGGGTATTCAGCGCGGCGACGTCGGAGCCGGCCTGCGGCTCCGAGATCGCGATCGCAGTGACCACGCCGCCCTCGGCGATGATCGGCAGATACTTCTTGCGCTGCTCCTCCGAGCCGAAATGCAGCAGCGGCATGATGAACATCGTGTTGAGTGCCGCGATCGATGCGCAGGCGGGCGAGACCTTCGAGATCTCCTCGCGCGCGATGCAGGCCATGGTCAGGTTGCCATTCGGGCCGCCATAGCGCTCCGGCACCCAGAGCTGCATCAGTCCCATCTCGCCGAACAGCTTGACCAGTTCGAGCGGGAAGCGGTCGGTTTCGTCGATCTCGGCGGCGATCGGCGCCACGTGCCTGGCGACCATTCTGCGCACGTTGTCGCGGAACGCGACCTGCTCCTCGGAAAAACTCATGCGAACTCCCGTTTCGTTTTCTTTACCGGAAGCTAAAAAAGGGCTTCCATTGAATGGGTGATCCATTTAATAATTCACCGCATGAGCACCAAGTCAAGCCCTCGCGCGCCGCGGCGCTCCCGTGCCGCCTCGCCGAGCCGCCGGGAGCGGGCCACCGATCATCGTGCGGCCGGCTCGCCGGCCGCGCCGACATTCAAGCCGATTCACACCAGGCGGACGTTCGAGGAGATCTGCGAGCGCATTCGCGAGCAACTCGCGCTCGGCGTGCTGAAGCCCGGCGACAAGCTGCCGGCCGAGCGCGAGCTGGCTCAGCAGCTCGGCGTCAGTCGGAATGTGCTGCGGGAAGCATTGCGCAGCCTCGAAATGGCCGGCGTGCTCCGGCTGCAGAAGGGCGTCAAGGGCGGCGCCTTCATCCAGCAGGGCGACACCCGCCGCATGAACGAGGTCATGCGCGACATGCTGAGCCTCGGCACGATTTCGGTGCGGGAATTGTCGGAGGCGCGGGTCCACGTCCTCGACCTCGTGGTGCAGTTGGCTTGTGCCAATGCCCGCCGGGCCGATCTCGATGCATTGGAAGCCAATATCGAGCGGACGGAGCTTGCGACCAAGGAGGGGCGGCTGCTCGACCGGGTCGAATGTTCGCGCGAGTTCTACAAGCTGCTGGCGGCCTCGACCGGCAACAAGGTGATTGCGATGATCGTGGACTCGATCACCGAGATCCACATGCGCTTCGTCTACGCCAAGGTCGCTTCCAGCGGGGTCGCGATGGCACGGCTGGCCGAGAAGCGGCGGCAATTCCTGGCAGCCCTCAGCGAACGGAACGTCGATCTGGCAAGCCGATTGCTGCGATCGCATCTGGAATCCGTGCAGCGCATGCTCGAGCAGGATCCGGGCGCCATGTCGCTTCACGTCGCATTGGCGGATGTGCAGCCCGGGATGCGCCGCTAGCGCGCGCCTGCGTTGCCAATAATCAACAACTCAAACAGCGAAACAATGGAGGCAAACGTGTCCAATTACGCCAAATATGAATGCCTGACGGTCGAGGTCGCGGACAAGGTCGCGACCGTGACCTTGAACCGCCCGCAGGCGCGCAATGCCATCAATCAGAAGCTGATCCGCGAGTTGCGCACGATCTGGGACGACCTCGCCGACGATCACGCCGTTAATGCCGTGGTGCTGACCGGGGCGGGCGACTTCTTCAGCGTCGGTGGCGACGTCAAGGCGATGTCCGAGCGGCCCGGCGGCGACGTGCTCGAAGAGGGCGAGGTACACGATCCCATGATCAGCCGCCGCGGAGTCACCCGCCAGCTCGAGCTCGACAAGCCCATCATCGCGGCGATCAATGGCGATGCCATCGGCCTTGCGGCGACCCATGCGCTGCTTTGCGACATCACGGTGATGGCGGAAGACGCGCGGATCGGCGACACCCACGTCTCGCGTGTTGGCCTCGTCGCCGGCGACGGCGGCACAGTGATCTGGCCGCTGCTGGTCGGCATCAACAAGGCCAAGGAATTCCTGATCCGCGGCACGCTCCTGAAGGGAAATGAGGCGGAGCGGATCGGGCTGGTCAATCATGTCGCGCCGCGCGCGGAGGTGTTGGCCAAGGCCCGCGCGATCGCGGTCGAGCTCGCCAACGGTCCGACCTGGGCCATTCGCTGGACCAAGCTGTCGATCAATCAGATCGTCAAGGAGCGCGTCAACATGCTGCTGGAGGCGTCGATGGCGCTGGAGCAGGTGACGTTCGAGACTGCCGACCACAAGGAAGCGACTATGTCGTTCAAGGAGAAGCGGAAGCCCAGATTCGGCCAGGCATAGCGCGGGCCTCACCATGGCGGCGATCGAAGCGTCGAATGACGATGTCGCAGGAATGCTGCGCGATTCCTTGCGCGGTTTCCTGGACGAGCATTGGCTTCCACTCGGTTTGGCCGCATCGTCCTCGCCGGACGAGGTGTCGGCGATCTGGCGCAAGCTCGTTGGGCAGGGCGTCGCCGCGCTTGGTGCGGAGAGCGGCGAAGGCGGGCTCGCCGAAATCTTCGTCGTCATGGCGGAACTCGGCCGGGCCGGCTGCACGGCGCCGATGTGGTCTGCGGCGCTCGCTAATCTTGCGATCTCCGGATCGCAGGTCGACGTCGCGGTGGATCTGCTGGAGCGGCTGCAGTCCGGGGAGGCGACCGTCGCCTTCTCATTCGGTGCGCTGGATCCGGACGCCGGCACAGGAGCGGTTGAGGTCACGGACCTCAAGGCAAAGGGCGTGCTTCGTTTTGTCGAGGCTGCCGGAGACGCGACGCATCTTCTGGTCGTTCTAGACCAGGCCCAGCTTGGGCTGATCAATCTTGACGGTTCCGGTGTCGAGTGCGTCGCAACCCGCGCGATGGGAGCGTGGGGACTCTACGAGGTCCGGCTGAACGAAGCGCCGCTCACGCGCATTCCCATAGATACAGTCGATCTCGACCATCTCCGCATCAAGGGCAGAGCGATGTTGACCGCGCGTGCCTATGGCGCTGCGCGGCGTGCCTTTGAGCTCGCCGTGGACTACGCCAAGGAACGGCACCAGTTCGGGCAGCCGATCGGCAGGTTCCAGGCCATCCAGCACAAGCTGGCCGACTGCCTGATTGCGCTCGAAGGCGTCAGGTTGATGCTCGACCATGCCGCCAGACTGCATGACGGCGGCGAGGGCGGCTGGCGCTACTTCGCCGATTGCGCATCGGCGTTCTCCGGTCATGCGCTGCGGCAGGTGTCGCTGGAGGTCCAGCATACGTTCGGTGCGATCGGTTATGCCGAAGAGCACGAGGCGCCAATCCACTTCAAGCGCGTGCATCTCGATACGATCGCGCTTGGCGGCGCCTCGGATGCCAAGAGCAGGCTGGCAGCGCGGCTGCTGGATGCGGGCGGCGTCGGGCTGCCGCAATATGACCTCGGGGCCGCTGGAAATGCGTTTCGCGAGCAGATCCGGCTCTGGCTCGAGCAACACTGGACTGGAGATACGAAGCAAGCATTCGACGGAAGACCCTTCGCCGAGCGTGAGTTCGATGCCGGCTTCGCCCGCGACATCGGTGAGACCGGATGGATCGGGCTCGGATGGCCAGAGCAATTCGGCGGCCAGGCGCGCTCGCCGCTGGAGCAGATCGCCTTCATGGAGACGATGGAGCGGGGCGAGGCGCCGCGGATCGGCGCGGCGATCCAGGCCAATGCGCTGATGATGTTCGGCACGGCAGCGCAGCAGCAGAAATACCTTCCGGAAATCCTGCGTGGCGAAGCGATGCATGGCATGGGCTACAGCGAGCCGCAGGCAGGGTCGGACCTTGCGGCGCTGCGCACCAGTGCGGCGAGAGACGGCGATCACTGGTTGATCAACGGCCAGAAGATCTGGACCACCACCTGGTGGGGCAAATACATGTTCCTCGCCGCGCGGACCGACAAGGACGCGAAGCCGCCGCACGCCGGCATCAGCATGTTCATCGTGCCGATGGATGCGCCGGGCATCACGATCCGTCCATCAGCAACAATGTATGATGGCACGTTTGCCAACATCTTTTACGACAATGTCCGCATCCCCTCCGAGAACCTGGTCGGCGAGGTCAATGGCGGTTGGAAAGTGTTGACCGGCGCGCTGGCCTTCGAGCGCGGGCTGGTTGGTGGCGGGATCGTCCTGAAGGTCGCGCACGCCTTCGAGCAACTGCGTTCGCATGTGATGGCGAAGCAAGGTGATCGGTCTCTCGCCGATGATCCAATCATCCGCGACAGGATGGCGACCTTGGCGTCAGAGATCGAGATCGGCCGTCTCTTGATGATGCATTGCGCCGAACTTGCCGCCGACGGCGTGACGCCGCCGGAATATGGCGCGATCAGCAAGGTGTTCTCCGGTGAGCTGATGGAACGCTTCGGCGAGGCTGCGCTCGACATTCTTGGCATGCGTGCCGCGCTGTCAGAGCAGATGCCGAGCGCGATCGACAACGGTCGCTTCGAGCAAAACCTGCGGCATTCGCTGATGTGGGTCATCAGCATCGGGACCAACGAGATTCAGCGCAGTCTGATCGCCCAACGCGCGCTCGGGCTGCCGAGATAGGAGAGATCGGATGCAGAAGGATGACGACAGGGCGCCGCTCGCCGGCGTGCGCGTGCTCGATTTCTCGATCATGGTGGCGGGGCCGTATTGCGCGCGGCTGCTCGCCGACGTCGGCGCCGAGGTCATCAAAATCGAACCTCCGGAAGGCGATGACATGCGGTTGCGAACGCCGCTGCGCGAAGGCTACAGCACCTATTTCGGCCAGCTCAATGCCGGCAAGCGTAGCCTGGCGCTGGACCTGAAGAATGCCGACGCCATCAGGCTCGTACATCGCATGGTCGCGGAGGCGGACATTCTCGTCGAGAATTTCCGCCCTGGCGTGATGGACCGCCTTGGCCTCGGCTACGAGACGCTTTGCGAGATCAACCCGCGCCTCATCTATTGCTCGATCTCGGGTTATGGCCAGTCGGGCCCAGTCGCCGAGCGCGCGGCTTATGCGATGATCGTCCATGCCGAGAGCGGATTCGATCGCTCCCTGATGCGCTATGCCGGCGATCGGGAGCGTCCCGCGCCGGGCGCGATTTTTGTCGCCGATATCCTCGGCGGCATCTTCGGCTATTCCGCGATCCAGACCGCGATGGTGCAGCGTACGCGCACCGGGAAAGGACAGCGCGTCGATGTAGCCTTGATGGACTGCATGTTGAATCTGCTGGTCTATGAGCTTCAGGAAGCGCAATTCCCGATCCGTTCGCCGCGCCCGACCTATGGGCCGGTCCGCGCGCGCGATGGCGATATTCTGATCGCCCCGGTCACGCCGCGTAATTTCGCGGCGCTGTGCGAAGTGACCGGGCAGGAAGAGCTGGTGAACGATCCGCGCTTTTCGACCATTCCAGCGCGCGGCGCCAATTGGACCGCCATGATGCAGGTGATCGAGAAATGGACCGAACGCCACACCGTTGCTGAATGCATCGCGGCGCTGGATCGCGCCGGTGTTCCCTGCGCCGAGTACCGGACGCCGGGCGCGGCGCTGACCGATGCCCATTTGCGCCAACGTGGGGTGTTTGGGACCGTCTCGGACGGGGCAGGTGACTTCATCGGCGTCAATGCGCCATGGCAGATGTCCGGGGCCGATACGCCGATGGGACGTCGAGTTCCCGGGATCGGCGCGCAGCGGGACGATGTGCTGTCGCGGATCCTGGGCCTGTCGCCGGACGCAATCGCGACGCTCGCCGCTGCGGGCACGTTCGGGAAGGTGCAGGCGTAGGGCCGCTGGACGCCGGCGATTTCACGTATCGGCCGGACTGTCCGGCGGCGGAGCCTTCGCGATCGCCAGCAGGCATTTCAGGAAATGCGCGCGGTCCTCCTTGCGAAGGGGGGCCAGCATGATGTTTTGCAGCTCGGCGGCGGCCGGAATGACGGCGAGAAGCGCTTCCTCGCCTTTAGCCGTGATCTGCACCTGGAGCGAGCGGCGGTCGTCCGGATTGTCTTTCTTCGAGACCAGTCTGCGCGCGACCATGCGCTTCAGCATTTCGCTGAGCGTGTTGCGGTCGCAGCTGATCCGTTCGGCCAACACGGAGGGGGTTAGAGGACCTAACTGATACAGCGCCATCAGCACACCGAACTGCCGCGGCGTGATATCGCTCTGGCGCGTCATGCTTTGATAGAGCCCATCGTAGCGGGCCTCCAGCAGACGCAACAGGAATCCGACACCACCCTCGAGCTGCCAGTCGCGTGCAACGTCTGCCGCCGAGGTTGTCTGCTTGCCTTTATCGGCTGCCATGCCGTTGTCTGGATCCCAGCTGCGTTCTGCGAATTGCGTCCTAGCCGTTAGCAGCTTGGCTGATCGTCCTCAACCCTGTGGCGAACCACGTCACCAGCCTCTTCTGAGGGAGACAGGGTCGCCCTCGGCTCTTGTCAGCCTTCCGATAATATAGTACGTATACGTATCAAATGCGATGCGAAGACGTCGTTCAGGGAGGTTGAAACTTGGACCTGCGTGAGCTGCTGTCGATTCCCTATTTGCTTGAGGCGGAGGCAGTCGAAACCGAGCCGGGGCAGTGGCGGGTTCGCCTTGCCTATCCGGAGCTGCCGGGGTGCACGGCTGAAGCCGCCGTCGTCGAGGACGCTCTGCGCGAGCTCGAGCGGCGGCGCATCGAATTGATCGTCCGACTGGTGGAGCAGGGCAAGCAACCTCCCATTCCACGCCAGCCGCTCACCGCATCCGATCCGCTCTGGACCGCCCAGGATCTCGGACTGTCTGACCGTGTCGCCGCGCTTCTCGGCGGCGCGGCAGGCCCGGCCACACGCAATTGAAGGAGGCAACCCCATGCTCTCGCGCGAAGACAATGAACGGCTGGTGAGGGTCGGCAAGGGAACGCCACTCGGCGAACTTTTCCGCCTGTACTGGATTCCTTTCCTGCCGTCGGCTGATCTCGCCGCGGACGGGCAGCCGAAGCGCATCCGGCTGCTGGGCGAGGATCTCGTCGCCTTTCGCGATTCCGAGGGGCGCATCGGGCTGGTCGACCAGGCCTGCCCGCATCGCGGAGCGCCGCTGGTCTTTGCGCGAAATGAGGATTGCGGGCTGCGCTGCGTCTATCACGGCTGGAAATTCGACGTCACCGGCGCCGTGACGGACATGCCGGCAGAACCAGAGCGCAGCCGCCTCAAGGAGCGGGTGCGGATCAAGGCCTATCCCTGCAAGGAGCGCAACGGGATGATCTGGACCTATATGGGTCCCGACCAGGCTGAGCTTCCGCCGCTGCCGAACCTCGAATGGAATCTGGTGCCGGCCGAGCAGGTGCACATCTCGGTTCGCGTCCAGGAGTGCAATTGGCTGCAGGCGGTCGAGGGTGAGATCGATTCGGCGCACGCGCCGCTGCTTCATGGACGACTGGATGCGCAGGGCACGACGAGCGCCTGGATCCAGAAGCGCGACCTGCGCCCGACCTTCGAATGCATTAAGCAGGATTTCGGCATGAGCATCGCCGCGCGGCGCAATTACGATGCCAACACGCTGTACTGGCGGGTCAACCAGTTCCTGCTGCCGTTCTATACGCTGGTGCCTCCGCTGTCTCCGTTCCCGGATTTGAGCGGGCACGCCTGGGTCCCGATCGATGACGAGAACACACTCTGCATCATGTTCTCCTATCATCCATCGGAGCCGCTGCTGGAGAAAACCCGGCAGGTCTTCGCCGAAGGACACAAAGGCCGCGAGAGTGGTCATGCCAGCCGCCATGCGCTCGTCCAGCACCCGGTGACGGTCCCATACGCAGGCTACTGGACGAAATACAATCCGAACAACGGCTTTCAGTTCGACTACGAGGCGCAGCGGACCACCTGGTTCTCGGGCCTGCCGGGGCTCTGGGTGCAGGACGGCGCCTGCCAAAGCGGCGTCTCGCCGATCTTTGATCGCACCAAGGAGACGCTCTGCTCAAGTGATACCGGCATCGCGATGACGCGACGTTTCATTCTTGAAGCGCTTGGCGCCTATCGCGATCACGCGATCAAGCCCAAAGGAGTCTTGGACCCGGACGTGTTCATGGTGCGAGCGGTCTCGCTGCGGTTGCCGCCGGAGGATTTGTGGGTTGACGTCGGCGCGCCGTTCATGCGTGCGAAGCTTGGCGCCGATTTCGGGTACGAGCTGTGAGCGCATTCAAACACACGGCTGGTGCGCTGGAGGTGCTGGTCAAGCGTATCGGATATGAGGCCGAGCGGATCAATTCGTATGAGCTGATTGCCCCGACGGGCGGCGAACTGACGCCGTTCACGGCCGGGAGCCACATCGACCTGCATCTGCCGAACGGCATGATCCGCAGCTATTCGCTGGTAAACGACCAATGCGAGCGGCACCGGTATGTCATCGCGGTGAACAGGGATGGCGAGAGCCGGGGTGGATCCAGCTTCGTCCACGACACCGTCAGGGTCGGGAACATCATAAGGATCTCCGAGCCGCGGAATAACTTCGCGCTCCGTGAGGAGGCCGACCATTCTGTCCTGATCGCCGGGGGCATCGGCATCACGCCGCTGCTGTCGATGATCCGACGGCTTGAGGCGCTTGGACGTCACTGGGAGCTGTTCTATGCCGCGAGGACGCGCGTCGCTGCCGCATTCCTCGACGAACTCGGCACGTATCGATCGAGGGTACATCTCGATTTCGACGACGAGCGATCGGGACGGGTGTTCGATCTCCCGGCGCTCGTCAGGAACGCACCGCCTCGCGCGCATCTCTACTGTTGCGGTCCGGTGCCCATGCTTGAGGCGCTCGAGGCGGCGACGGCCGGTCGCCCGGCCGATCACGTACATGTCGAATATTTCAAGGCACGGGAAGCTCCAGCCACCGAAGGTGGCTTCGACGTCAAGCTGGCGCGAAGCAACCGCACCATCGCAGTCGAGGCCGGCAAGACCATTCTCGATGCGCTGCTGGAGGCCGGGATCGCCGCGAACTATGCCTGTACCGAAGGTGTCTGCGGCACCTGCGAGACGCGCGTGCTCGAGGGCATACCCGACCATCGCGACCAGTTCCTGAGCAACGAAGAGCAGGCGGCGAACAAGAGCGTCATGATCTGCTGCTCGGGCGCCAAGTCCCGGACGCTTGTGCTCGATCTCTAACACAACAACATACGACGGGTGGAAACAATGAAGTATCTTTCGCAGATAGCCGGAATAGCTCTCCTGGCCTTTTGTGCCGGTTCGCCGGCGACGGCGGTCGCCGCGCGGTCTCTGAAGATCGGCGTGCTCAACGACGCGTCCGGCCCTTACTCGGACAATGCCGGCGAAGGTTCGGTGACAGCGGCCAAAATGGCGGCCGAGGACTTCATGCGGCTTCATCCGGATTTCAAGGTCGAGATCGTCTCGGCGGACCACCAGAACAAGGCTGATGTCGGCGCCGCCATCGCGCGCCGCTGGATCGATCAGGAGAAGGTCGATGCGGTCGCCGACGTGCCGAACTCGGCCGTTGGGCTGGCGGTCAACGAGGTCATGCGCGGCACCAAAGCGGCGCTGATCGCATCGAGCGCGGCGTCGTCCGACCTGACCGGGAAATACTGCTCACCCAATACGATTCGGTGGACCTTCGATACCTGGGCGGCCTCTCACACCATCGGCGCCTATCTCGTGCATCACGGCGGCAAGAAATGGTACTTCATCGCCACCGACAATGCGCTCGGCAAATCGATGGTGCGCGACGGAACGGCGGTGATCGGTGCCGGCGGCGGGACCGTTCTCGGATCGGTCAATGTACCGATCAACAATGCGGACTATGCCTCGTTCATCCTGCAGGCCGAAGGCTCGGGCGCCGACGTGATCGCGTTCGCGACCGCCGGTGGCGACACCGTCAGCCTGATCAAGCAATCCGCCGAGTTCGGGCTGAAGCAGAGCGGGCGCACCTTCGCCGCGCTATTGACCACCACCAACGATGTCGAGTCTAGCGGGCTTGCGGTCGGGGAGGGGCTGATCATCACGCAGCCGTTCTACTGGGACCTCGACGATGCCAGCCGCGCCTGGTCGGCCAAATTCGGCGAGCGGCAGCATGGGCAGTCGCCGACCGCCTTCCACGCCGGCGTCTATTCCTCCGTGCTGGCCTATCTGAACGCGGCGCAGGCGGCGGGAACCAATGACGCGCCGGCCGTGATCCAGAAGCTGAAGGAGAAGCCGATCGATGACGCTTTGTTCGGGCCGGTCGTGGTGCGCGCCGACGGCCGCGCCATCCACAACATGTACATCTTCAAGGTGAAGAGCCCGAGTGCCTCGAAGAGCAAGTGGGACCTGCTGGATCAGGTCGGCGCGCTGTCCGTGCCGGAAGCCTTCCGGCCGCTCGACCAGGGCGGTTGCTCGCTCGTCGACCCGCCGAAGAGCAATTGACGACGACGGCCGCGATCCTTGGATCAACACTGCTCAAATTGACGGATATCCCGATGCTGGATCAGCTTGAAGCCGACTTCCCCGAGCACACGCCTCGTCCCGCCGGCGCGCCAAGAGCGCTCGAGGGGATCCGGGTGATCGATTTCTCGCATTTCATCGCGGGGCCGTTTGCCACCATGATCCTCGCCGACATGGGGGCCGAGGTGATCAAGATCGAAGCGCCGGGCCGCGGCGACGATCTGCGCCGTTATCCCCCGGTGCATCCCGATCTCAGGCACGGTGCGCCGTTCCTGTGGACCAACCGGAACAAGCGCAGCGTCGCCCTCGATCTCAAATCCCTGGAGGGCCTGAAGATCGCGCGCGAGCTGATCGCGACGGCGGACGTCCTTGTCGAGAATTTTTCTGCGAGCGTGATGGCACGGCTGGGGCTCGACTACGAGAGCTGCCGCAAGATCAAACCCGAGATCATCTACTGCTCGGTGTCGGCCTATGGCCGCGACGGGGCATTTTCGGACCGGCTTGGCTTTGATCCGATCGCGCAGGTCGAGAGCGGCTTCGTGTCGATGAACGGCTATGCCGACCGCGAAGGCGTGCGGGCTTTGTCGCCGGTGATGGACATCAGCACTGCGATGATGGCCAGCAATGCGATCCTTGGCGCCCTGTTGGCGCGCGAGCGCAGCGGGCACGGCCAGGCCATCGAGGTGTCATTGTTCGAGAACGCCGTCCTGATGACCGGCTACGCGACCACGCAGTCGCTCTTTAGCGGTGCCGATCCGAGGCGAAGCGGCAACACCAGCCCGGACACGTGTCCGTCGGGTGTGTTCCAGGCCAGCGATTGCTCCTTCTATATCAACTGCGGCAACGACAAGATCTTCCAGCGCCTGACGGCGCAGGTTCTCGAGCGCGAGGATCTCGCGGGGGCCGAAATCTATGCAACCGGCCCCGATCGAATCCGCCGGCGCGAGGAGTTGTTCGCGATCCTCGGCGATGCCTTTGCCCGGCAGCCCTGGTCGCACTGGCAGTCGCGGATGCGGGCGGCCGGCGTGCCCTGCGGCCAGCTGCGCACCGTCGGCGAGGCGATCCGTTCGCCCGAGGCGAGGGAGCGCGGGATCGTCACCCGGATCCCGCATGAGACGGTGGGGTGGGTGCCGAACGTGAACCTGCCGATCCGGTATTCGCGGACACCGATCGTGGATCCCGTTGCGGCACCGGCAGTTGGGCAGCACACCGAGAATGTGCTGCTTGAGTTGCTCGGCTACGACAAGACGGAGATCGCGCGCCTTGCCGGAGGCGGAGCCTTCGGCAGCGAGGCTTCGCGACAGGATGCCAAACCGTGACCGGGCGCGCGCGAGACGAGCGGACGCTGCGGGGCCGTGTGGCCGTGATCGGGATCGGTGAAACCGAATATTATCGTCATGGCGCTTCTCCCGATCCGGAATTCAAGCTCGCGTTGAAGGCGATCCTCACGGCTTGCGAGGATGCCGGGCTCGATCCCCGCGAGATCGATGGCTTCTCGTCCTACAGCGACGATCGCAGCGAGGCGTCACGGCTGGCTGCGGCGCTGGGTACGCATCGACTGCGCTCCGCGACCATGCAATGGGGCGGGGGCGGCGGCGGTTGCAGCGCGGCGGTTGCCAATGCGGCCGCCTCGATCGTCGCGGGCCTTGCCGATTGTGTCGTGGTGTTCCGCTCATTGGCGCAGGGCCAATATGGCCGTTTCGGACAGGCAGCCGGGATTCACACCGTTTCGGGCGAACGGTCCTATCTGATGCCCTATGGGGTGCTGGCTCCCCCGCAGCGCTTTGCCATGCGGGTGCAACGCTACATGCACGAGCATGGCGTGCGACAGGAGGCTTTGCGCGCGATTGCGCTCGCCTCCTATCATCATGCCCAGGCCAACCCGCGCGCGGTGATGCGAGGCAAGCCGCTGGATATCGAGAAGTACGATGCCTCGCGCTGGATCGTGGAGCCCTTCCATCTTTACGATTGCTGCATGGAAAATGACGGCGCAGCGGCATTGGTGCTGGTATCGGCAGAGCGCGCCAGCGACTTCCGGCACAAGCCGGCCTATCTGCTCGGTGCGGCCTTCGGATCCGGACATCGTGCGGCGGCAACGGCGCACAATGCGCCGCTCTACGCCACCGCGAACTTCGGCACCGTTGCATCCGATCTGTACCGCATGGCCGGGGTAGGGCCGTCAGATGTCGGTGTGGTCCAGGCGTACGAGAACTTCACCGGCGGTGTCGTGATGGCGCTGGCGGAGCACGGCTTCTTCAGGCCCGAGAAGGCCAACGACTTCCTGACCTTCGACAATTTGATCGCTCCATCCGGGAGGCTCCCGCTCAACACCAGTGGCGGCAACCTTGCCGAATGCTACATGCACGGCTTTGAGCTGGTGCTTGAAGCGGTTCGTCAGGTGCGTGGCGCGTCGGCGAGCCAGGCTCGACGAAATGATGTGGCGCTGGTGATCGGCGGCCCGATGGTGACGCCGGCCAGCAACCTCATTCTGGGTTCAGAGGCGACGCTATGAGTGGGTCTTCACGTGCGCACTATCTTCCTGCCGGGTTGCCCATTCCGGTCAGTGACCCAGATGGGCTTTCGGCGCCGTATTGGATGGGCCTGCGGGAAAACCGCCTGCTGGTGCAACGCTGCGCCCGCTGCCGTTCCTGGCAGTTCGGGCCTGAATGGATTTGCCACAATTGTCATTCCTTTGACCTTAGGTGGACGGACGTCGAGCCGACCGGCCGCATCTACAGTTGGGAACGCGTGTGGCATCCGTCACACCCGGCGCTAAAGCAGCACGGCCCGTATCTCGCGCTGCTCGTCGAGCTACCACACGCCGGTGGCGTGCGCATGGTGGGTAATCTGCTGGGCGATCCGCGCCAGACCGTGGTCATCGGAACTGAGGTTGGAGGAGTCTTCGAACATCACCCGGAGTCCGATCCATCCTTTTCGTTGCTGCAATGGCGGCTGAAGCAAGGCGCTGACCGGGTGGACGGTCACTCGACCGGCTAACAAGTTTTGTGGATTGGCAAGAATAATCCAGACGCAGACGAGCCGGACCCGGTGTGTCGACGTTATTTCTCTTGGCTTAAGCTGGCTCAAACGAGCGCAGGATGGATGGGGCGAAAGTTCAAGTATTGCTGTGACTTAGAAGATCGCTTGAGCAGCGAGAGATCAAGAAAAATCCATCGCCAGCTAGATGACGTTGGATGCAGGACCGAAGGCGGGCAATCAATAACGGCCACCGTCGCGCTTCTGCTGGGCGATCCAATCCGACAACGTCTTTTTCGGCGTCGGCGCTGAGGTCCGGCTTGGCGATGTTCTCGGGTTCTCGCCCGCGCCCCTTGCCGAGCCGGCTCGCTGCTTATCCGTCCGGTTCAAGGCAGCACTCGAACTTTCTGCAGCTTCCTTCTCGAGACGCAGCTTTTTCAATCGCGCCATCTTGTCGCGTTCCGCATCTGCTTCGGGTCCCTCGGACAAGAGCGTCCTTTGCTGAGCATCCTCCGCCGAGACCACGATGCCCACAACCGTCGTCTCTCCAAGCGCCTTGCAAGCTTCGAGCCGCTGTAGTCCCTCGACCAGAACGAAGCGGTCTTCGTCGGGCCTGACGAGAATGGGGGTTTGTTGTCCGATTTCCAGAATGCTTCCAGCGATCTCCTCGACGACTTGAGGCTTGATTGCCTTCCTTCTTTTCACGGGAACGTAGATCTTCTCGATTGGGAAGCTTTCCGGCTTGGGCATAACGTCTACTCCGCTGTACAGGCCCGTCCGAAACGTATGCCGGGGGGGCAGGATTTTAAGAATGAACCGCGCGGCTGCAATGGCAATCTTAGCGCGCCGAGGCTTGATCGGTGCGGGAGCCGGGCGCATTCTGAGCGGTGCAGCGCCAACGCGTGATTGTCCGGCGAGCGGTTGCAGTGAGAGTAGGCTATGCGCCTTGTTTCCATCCAGGATCACGACGCGATCCGTGTCATCACCTATGCTAACGCCCCATTCGGCACCATGACGGCCGTCGGGGCGGCTGAGATGTTCGATGCGGTAGCCGCTGCAGGGATGGCCCTATCGGTCCGGGTCATTGTCATTACAGGGGGCCTACCAGGCATCTTCATCCGTCACTACGACGTTGCGGAACTCTCCGAGGCCGCTGATGCGATTGAGCGCGGAGCGTCTCGCGCCCCGTCGTCGCCTGGTCCTCGGCCACCTGGTTTCCACGCGCTGACGGATGCGATTGCAGCCGTCGACAAGCCGGTCATTGCGGCAATCAATGGCCTGTGCATGGGAGGTGGCTTCGAGCTTTCGCTGGCATGCGACCTGCGCATCGCCGGGAGCAGTGTTACGGCGATCGGGCTTCCGGAAACGCGCATCGGCATCTTTCCGGGTGGTGGCGGTACACAGCGTTTGCCCAGGATCGTTGGAGAGGCCAGGGCGCTCGAGATGATCCTTCGTGGCCTGACAGTGACGGGACAGCGCGCGCACGAAATCGGAATTGTGCATGAGGTCGTCGCCGATCCGCTCGCGCGTTCTCTTGAGATCGGCGCTGAGCTATCGGGCCGAAGTGCCGAAGGCCTGGCCTTTGCCAAGCGCCTTACCCGGTCAGCTCTCGACCGTCCGTTGGCCGAAGGCCTGGCTGACGAGCGCAAAAGCTTTTCCACCGTGATGAGGACAGCTTCGGCTCGGGAAGGCCTGCGGGCCGGCCGACCACCAGCCGAAATCCAGAAGCTCTAATGTCACACGGCTCCCCTTGAGGTAGCCGGACGCTCGCACTCGAGGGCTTCCCGGTGAGCTTCAAACGTGGCTCACGAGGGCTGAAAGTCTTAATCTCCCAACGAGAGCACCTCGCAGCTATGCTTGAGCGGGGATGGCGCCATGGCGTAAGGGTACACGACCATGCTCATGATGAGGTCAGTCCTCAGGTTCACGACGGGGCGTTATCTTCAGCGCAAGAGCTTCAAATTGCCGGTCAGCGACCGAACCCATTTCTCGGGCCCGTAGAAGCCCAAGCCGTCAATCGTCTCGTTCGAGAGCGCGCGCAGCGGAAATTCGGCGAGATAGTCCTCAAAGCGGTGGAGTCCCCTGGCGAATTGAGGAAAGGGGACCAAAACGGCGCCGCTTGCCAATGGCTGCGCGCGCGTCAGCAGTACGGACAGCGCTTCGGGCGTGGCTTGCAGAATTGGTACCGGACGGTTTGCACTGGTCCAGACGGTGAGCCCGTTACCGTCGGTCAAGAGGTTTCCTCCGAGGTCCGGCTCTGCGGCGCCGATACCGATGCTCAAGGCCGCAACTGTGTTCGCAATCAACCCAAGCGGCAAGGCTGGATTCACAACAATGGCGATGCGCGCGCTGGCGGTATTCATTCGGAAACCATTCCTGCAGCCGGGTAAGTCCCAGTACACCTCGATGCTTCCCTGCCGAGAAGCTTTCCCTGATCGTTGCTGCAGTCATTCGATCAAGATGTCTGGCGCTAGCTGGCTGGCAGGATCTATTGCATAGACCGACAGGTCGTCGACACCCCGCGCACGCAAAACCTCCTCGTCGATCAAGGTCTTGCCCGAAAATGCGCGACTGTCTTGCGTAACGATGAAGTGTGCCGCATCGGCCATGATTGAAGGCGAGCGGCTGCGGCGATAATCCGACTGGTAGTGCACACGCACGGCGTCGGTCGCAATCATGGTCTTTGGCCAAAGAGCATTAGCGGCAATTCCAAACGATCGAAATTCCTCGGCCAGCGCCAGAGTGTACATCGTCATGCTGTACTTCGAGGTGGCGTACGCCGGATACTTGCCGAGCCAGATTGCCGACTTCGGCAGTGGCGGTGACAAGGTGAGAACGTGGGGATTTGACGACCGCTTCAGGTGCGGTACAGCATGATAGGCACAGATGTAGGTCGCCCTGCCGTTCACGGCACTCAGCAAATCGAACTTTTTGGCCGGAGTATCGAGCAGGCCGGTCGGACTGATGGCGCTGGCATTGTTCACGAGGATGTCCAACCCGCCGAATTCCTGAACCGTCCTTTCGATGGCGTTTGCGAGCGCATCGGCGTCGCGTACATCGACACGGAGGGGAAGGGCGGCGGTACCGAGCTTACGAATGTCCTCGGCCACTGTATGGATAGTTCCGGGAAGAGTTGGATGGGGCTCGCTCGATTTGGCCGCGAGCGCAACTCGCGCTCCTTCCGATGCGAATTTGAGCGCAATCTCCCGGCCTATGCCGCGGCTCGCGCCTGTAATGAAAACGACCTTACCGTCCAGGGATCCCATTTTCTCACTCTCCTGCGAATATCGGCGGCCGCCTATCGTTGAACGCCTTCATGCCCTCGCGAAAGTCCGCCGAGGAGGCGCAGTCGACGAATGAAGCTAGCTCGGCCGACAGTTGTTCGTCGAACGTTGCGGTATCGGCGCTCCAGACCAGGGCTTTCACCGCACGGCTTGCGGCGGGCGAGTTATCGGCTAGCGCCCGCGCCATTCGGGTCAGCTCGGCCTCGAGCTCCTGCTCTGCACATACTCTCGTGATCAATCCGCGCGACAGTGCCTCGCTTGCGCTTATGCGGTCAGAGAGGAGCATCAACTCTAGCGCTCGTCTTGGCCCCGCGAGGCGCGTCAGCGAGTGACTCATGCCGCCATCGGCGGGAACGCCCAGCCGCCGGTAGGCCACTGAAAAATGCGCCGTGTCGGCGGCTAGAACGAAATCACAGGCCAACGCCAGGGACATTGCTCCGCCGGCGCAAGCCCCGTGCACCGCGGCGATAGCCGGCTTTCCTGAGCGTCTCAGTGAAACGAGTGCGTCGTGGAAAGCAGTGATGATGTCCATTGCAAGCCGCGGGAAGGTGGCGCCGGCAGCGGAGAAAGCTCGTAGGTCTCCGCCGACCGAGAAATTTGCTCCGCGGCCTCGGATGACGACGACCTTGACGCTGGCGTCACCTTCGAGGTCGAAGGCAGCTGCCCTGAGCGCAGTCGCCAGCCCGAGCTCGACCCCATTGCCTCGCAACGGCCGGTTCAGCCAAATCGTCCCGATCCTGTCGGCAACGACGAGTTCGATTGGAGATGGTGCTGTGGTCACGAACTGATCGTCCTTCTGATGTTCGGCAATGATTTGCCTTACTTGTTTCCCAAAAGCCGCCCGGCCAAGCAGTGGCCTTCGCTCGCTCTTTGCGCCGATCAGGTCGTTTCACTTCTTGAGAAGCGCGCACTTCGATTCGCTGACAGGCCGATACGCGTCTTCACCTCGGATTGTCTTGACGATCTCGAGATAGTCCCACGGCTCCTTGGAATCTGATGGCTTCTTTACGCGCGCCAGGTACATGTCACGGATCACCCGCCCGTCCTCGCGCAGCCTGGCGCCATGTACGAATGTGTCCTCGACCGGAAGTTCGCGCATCTTGGCCATGACCGCGGCGGGATCATCTGTTCCGGCGGCCTTGATCGCCTTGAGATAGTGCAGCACGGAGCCGTAGACGCCGGTGTGAATCATGGTCGGCATGACGTTGGTCCGGGCGAAGAACCTCTTTGACCAGGCGCGGGTCTTGTCATCCATGTTCCAGTAGGAGGCCGTCGTCATGTAAGTGCCTTGTGCGGCCTGCAGGCCGACAGCGTGCACGTCGGTATCGAACATCAGCAGGCCAACAAGCTTCTGGCCGGCCTGAACCAGGCCGAATTCACCGGATTGCTTGATGGCGTTGTCGGTGTCCTGGCCAGCATTGGCAAAGGCCACAACATCCGCCTTGGAGTTTTGCGCCTGCAGTACAAATGACGAGAAGTCGGCGGTGTTGGTCGGATGCCGCACGTTGCCGAGGACCTTGCCGTCCAGCTCCTTGATGAAGCGCGTCGCGTCTTTCTCAAGTTGCTGGCCGAACGCGTAGTCGGCGGTGACAAAAAACCAGGACTTGCCACCCTCCTTGATGACAGCCGACGCCGTCACTTTGGACAGCGCGTAGGTATCGTAAGAAAAATGTACGGTGTTGGGGCTGCACAATTCGTCGGTCAGGGAGCTCGCGCCCGGGCCGGACAGCAGCGCGATCTTGTTGCGCTCCCGCACCATGTTGTGAACGGCGATCGCAATACCCGAGTTCGGAATGTCCGCTACCGCGTCGACCTTGCCGTTGTCGAACCAGTCGCGAACGATCTGCAGGCCGACGTCGGTCTTCATCTGGTGGTCGGCGCTGACGATTTCGATCGGCTTTCCGAGTACTGTCGGGCCGAATTCCTCAACGGCCATTTTTGCTGCCTCGACCGAGCCGGGACCGCTGTTGTCGCGTCCCCAGCTTGACAGGTCGGTCAGCACGCCAATCCGGACCACGTCATTCGAGATTTGGGCGGAGGCGGTCGACGCTGTCGCAACCAGGATGGCCAGGGCCAGGAAATTCCTCTTCACGTGTTCTCCCTCATTTTTTTATCGGACAGTGGAATGGTCGGCCGCCCAGATGTCTGCGCGACGATGTGGTCGGGCCGAACGCAGCCGTTACAGCTACGTCTTATCGAATCGCGGCTCGCGCTTTTCCCGGAATGCATCGATGCCTTCGCGTGCATCGGCGTGCATCAGCAGGAACGGAAACCCATCGATCGCATGGCGCATCTCGTTGCCGCCAAGACCGCGATTGTAAAAGGACTTGGCCATCTGCACGGCAAGGCGGGGCTGTGAGGCGATGCGTTGCGCGAACGCGATTGCGTTGGCGAGAAGACGTTCGTCGGGAACGACGCGCGACACGAGCCCAAGACGACTTGCTTCCGCGGCGTCGACGGGCTCGCCGAGCATGCTCATCTCCTTGGCTTTTGCGCGCCCGACGATGTCCTGAAGCCGAACGATAGCGAAGCCGGGCAGCAGCCCGAGCTTGATCTCGGGTACGGCAAAGCGAGCGCTCTCCGCCGCCAGGATGAAGTCGGATGCAATGGCGAGCTCAAATCCACCGCCATAGGCTATTCCGTTGACCGCGGCGATCACCGGCTTGAGGGCCCGTTCGGGAGCGCTCAGGACCTCCATGGCGTCGATGAAGAACGCGCGCGCTTTCTCCGGATCGAATTCGAAGGTGCCGATATCGGCGCCAGCGCAGAATGCCTTGCCACCGGCGCCGGTGATGACGCTGACACGTACTGCATCGTCCTGGTCGGCCCGCTGTAGTCCTTCACGGATGCCTATGCGAATGCCGCTGGTCAGTGCGTTCAGCTTGTTGGGTTCGTCGAGCGTCAGGATCGCGATGTTGCCCTGAACATCATAATTTACACTTCCCAATCGTAACATGTGCGTTCCTGAAGGGTTCGTGAGGAGGTGGCTACTGCGGGATGAGGTCAGGCTCGACGACGGCGACGACGGCGTTTCGCTCGACGGTGTCGCCGGGTTTGAAGTGGACGGCGGTCACGACGCCGTCCACCTCGCTGGCAATGCGCAGTTCCATCTTCATGGATTCCATGACAACGGTCGGATCGCCTGCCTTCACGCGGCCACCGACCGTGACGTTGATCTTCAACACCACGCCGGTCATCGGGGCGCGCAGTTCGCCGCTGATCTCGGCGTCGGTGCTGATGTATCTGAGGTAGGGGATCGCGGTCATGGTATGGGCGCGGCGCGGATCGTGCACGAAGATCGCCTGTTCGTTCTGTACGATCCGCACGGTCTCGCAGCGCGCGTTGACTGCGGCGGCGAACATGTCGTCGGCAAGCGGCGAAAGCTGCACCCGAATCCTGTCATCGTCGACACCGATCAGCAGCGAGCCATCCGGCTGCAAGGGCGCAAAGCGGATCTCCGCACTGTCGCCTGCGGCCTCGAGGTGGAGAATGGGGATCGGTGACAAGCCGTCATCGGCTGCCGCCATCTGCCAGCCGGTTAGACTGTTGGACTGCCAGGGGTTGCTGGAAGCGGCCGCGCGCTGGCGCATCATCCAGAAATACGCACCAACCGCCAGCGCCTCCGGGTCAACGTCGCCAGCGGTGGCCGCAAGCGCATCGATCCGTTCGTCGATCAGACGGGTATGAAAAGTCGCGGCGCGGGTCGCGGGCAAGGCGATCAATCGACGGAGAAAATCCCGGTTGGTGACAACACCGAAGATCGAGGTTTCGCCGAGCGCGCGATCAAGTTGGTCGAGCGCCTGATCGCGGGAGGCGGCATGAGCAATCAGCTTGGCGAGCATCGAATCGTAATAGGGCGTAACGATCGACCCGCTTTCGACGCCAGTCTCGACCCGAATGCCGCTGGACGGGAACCTGACATGGGCGAGCTCTCCAGTGGATGGCATGAAGCTGTCATTCGGATCTTCGGCGCAGATGCGCGCCTCGATCGCGTGACCCTGGCACAACACTTCGCCCTGCTTCATAGGCAGGCCTTCGCCAGCGGCGATGCGGAGCATAGCCTCGACGATGTCGATGCCGGTAACCATTTCGGTTACGGGATGCTCGACCTGGAGCCGGGGATTGACCTCCAGGAAATAGTAGTCGGTGCCGGTGACGATGAATTCGACCGTGCCGACGCCACGATATCTGAGCCTGCGTCCGAGCCGGACGGCGTCGTCGAGGATACGCTGGCGTAAGGCGGAAGCCAGGTTGGCGGCTGGCGCTTCCTCGATCAGCTTCTGGTGGCGACGCTGCAGCGTGCATTCACGTTCGAACAGGTGGATCACGTTGCCGTCGCCGTCACCTGCGATTTGCACCTCGATGTGCCTGCCTTGCAGGATCAGTTTTTCGACGATCAGCCCTGCGTCGCCGAAAGCATTCCTTGCCTCACGCATCGCGGACTCGATTTCGTCGGCAAGTCCGTCGTAGGTCGAGATCGCCCGCATTCCCTTGCCGCCGCCGCCGGCCGCGGCCTTGAGCATGACCGGCAGTGCGAGCCGGCGGACGATGCGTTCGACTTCGAGGCGATCCTCGCTCGCAGCATCGCTTCCGGGTACCATGGGGACGCCGGCGGCGACGGCTTCCCGCTTCGCGGATGCCTTGTCGCCCAGCCGTTCAATGGTATCCGGCGTCGGTCCGATGAATACCAGTCCGGCTGCTTCGACCGCGCGGGCAAAGTCGGTGTTTTCGGCCAGGAAGCCGAAGCCAGGATGGATCGCCTCCGCGCCGGTGGTTTTCGCGGCGGCGATGACGGCATCGATCCGCAGATAGCTTTCCGATGCCGGTGCGCCGCCGATCCCGATGGATTCACCGATAACCCTGACGTGCAAGGCGTCGGCATCTGCGGTGGAGTGCACGGTGGAGACCGCAACGCCGAGCCGTTGGCAGGTGCGGGCGATTCGGCAGGCGATTTCGCCTCGATTGGCAATCAGAATTTTCCTGAACATGGCGGGCCCCTTCGTCTACATCCGGAACACGCCGAAATCGGTGTGCTGACGCGGGACGCGCCCGGCGAGGTCAAGCAACAGCGCCATCACGCTGCGAGTTTCGAGCGGATCGATCACCATGTCGCACCAGGTGTTGCGGGCGAAATTGTAGGCATTGGCGAAATCCTCGAACGTTCGCCGGGTCGGCGCCATGTAGGCCTCGCGCTCGGCGTCCGTCCAACTCGTGCCCTCGCGTTTGTGCACCTCGTCGCGAACCATCGCGAGCGTGGTCGCGGCCTGGTCGGGACCCATGATGGCGGAACGGGCATTTGGCCACATCATCATGGCATTTGGCCGGAACGCCCGGCCGCACATCGCGAGGTATCCCGCGCCGTAGGCATTACCCATGATGAGCGTGTATTTCGGGACATTGGCGCTTGCCATTGCCGTGATCATTTTTGCGCCGTTCTTGGTGATGCCGCCTTCCTCGGCTTCACGGCCAACCATGAAGCCCGTGACATCCGCCATGAACAGCAGCGGGATGTCGCGCTTGCAGCACAGCTCGATAAAGTGCGTCGCTTTCAGCGCGCTTTCGGAGAACAGCACGCCGTTGTTGCAGAGAATGCCGATCTCGAGGCCCATGATTCGCGCAAAGCCGGTCACCAGCGTATCGCCATAGAGCGGCTTGAACTCATGGAATTCACTGCCGTCGACGAGACGCGCAAGGACATCGCGATTATTGGTGGGAATGCGCGGATCCGAACTGATCAGGCCGTAGATCTCGTTGGGGTCGAAGTGTGGCTCGCGCACCGGGGCGACGGTCCGGGTTTGCCGGGGGATCTCGCCGAGACTGGCGACGATCTCGCGCGTGATGGCAATTGCATGGGCGTCGTTCTCGGCGAGATGGTCAGTGACACCGCTCACTCGGCTATGCATCTCGCCGCCGCCGAGTGCCTCGATGCCGACCTCTTCGCGGGTCGCCGCATAGACCAGCTGCGGTCCGCCTAGGAACATGGCGCCCTGGTTTCTGATGATGACGGTCTCATCGCTCAACGCGGGAATGTAGGCGCCGCCTGCGGTAGAGGGACCGTGCACCACCGCAATTTGCGGGATGCCTTCAGCCGACATCCTGACCTGGTTGTAGAAGATCGAGCCAAACTGGCCATCGTCAGGGAAGATATTGGGCTGGTCGGGCAGGTTGGCGCCGCCGGATTGGACCAGGGTCACGCAGGGCAGGCGGTGCTGCCAGGCGAAGCGCTGCGCACGAACATGCTTCTTGCAGGTGATACCATAATAGGTGCCGCCCTTTACGGTGGGCTCGTTGGCGATGATCATGCAGGGACGATCGGAGATCATTCCAACGCCGGTAATGATGCTGCCGCCGGGCGGCACGCCTTCGTACAGGCCGTCGCCAGCCAGCTGACAGAATTCGAGGAACGGTGATCCGGGATCGATCAGCGCCGCGATCCGCTCGCGCGGCAGCAGCTGATCGCGTTCCTTGTGAAGCTTGCGTGCCCGTTCCGGACCGCCCAGTGCTGCCGTGGCCCGGCGCCGCCTGAGATCCGCAACGCGTTCGGCGTAGGCGCTGCGGTTGCGGGCGTAGTCCTCGGTCGAGGTGACGACATCCGATTTCATGATTGCCATTGCGGGTGGTCCTGGCGGCTGCGCGGCAAGCCCGTCGGTGACCTGCCGCTGGTGTAAATCGACCGGTGGGTCGGCGGTGCGAGCGCCACAAAATCGAGGTGCTGCAAAATTCTAACAACTGTTAGAATCGATCGCGCGCGGATGCAAGCAGAACTCATGCGGATCCCTCAGGCTTTCCGGAAGCGCGGCAGAGTTATGTCGTCAGAGACCTGGTCGAATGCGAGCTCGACCTCCATGTCGAAGGTGACGTCCGCCGGATCGCTCCCCGTCAGGGTGCTGATCATGCGCGGCCCTTCATCGAGTTCGACGAGCAACACGGCATAGGGGACATCCGCCTTGAATGCGGGGCCGGGAGCCCGATAGACCACGCTGAAGGAGTGCACCTTGCCGCGGCCGGTCGCGGGCCTGTGCACGAGCTCATCGCCGCCGCATTCGCGACATGTGGTTTGCTGGTAGTACTGCACGTTGCGGCATCGGCGGCAGTGCTGCAGCAGGAGCTTGCCTTGTCGCAAGCCATGCCAGAATGCGGTCGTATCGGCATCCGGCGCGGGCAGGGGCTTTCGAGTGGAATTCTCGGATGCCATCACAGCGTTCCCTCAGTGCCCAGAATGGTCGTGGCATTGGTGGCGAATCCCGCTCCGAGGCTGTGCACCAGCCCAAGCGCGGCGCCGTCGACCTGCCGCTCACCGCATTGGCCGCGCAGCTGCGCGATGACCTCATGGAAGTGAAACAGGGCGCCAGGCATTCCGGAATGCGCGAATGACAGCAGGCCGCCATGGGTGTTGGAGGGTATTTGGCCGCCGTAGCTCATTTGTCCGTCGGCGACGAACGGGCCGCCTTCACCCTTCGGGCAGAAGCCGAGGTCCTCAAGCATCATCACCACGGTGCCTGTGAAGCAGTCATAGATGCCGGCGACATCGATATCGCGCGGCTGGTAGCCGGCCATCGCATAGGCCCGGCGGCTGGATTCGACGGCACCGGTCGTGGTCAGGGACGGCATCAGGAAGATGTGCTCGTGGGTGTAGCATTCGCCGCAACCGAGGACGACAATCGGCTTCTCGATCCCGAGGGCCTTCGCATGTTCGGCCGACGTGAGGACAAATGCCGCGCCGCCGTCCGAAATCAGCGAACAGTCGAGCTTGTGATAGGGCGTGGTGACCATGGGCGAATTCAGCACGTCCGCTGCGGTGATCGGCGCCGTCTGCTGCGCGCCGGGGGTCCGCACCGCGTGACGCCTGTGCACGACGGCGACCTCCGCCAGCTGCTCGGGCGTGGTGCCGAACTCCCTCATATGCCGGTGCGCGGTCATTGCGAAGGTGTTGGCAACCGGAATGCCGAACGGCATCTCGTATTGCTGATCCCGGCTTTCGGTGAGCGAACGCAGCGCCAGATCCGGCGTCAGCCCCGTCATCAGGCTGTCGGCTGCGACCAGCAGCACCACCTTGGCGAGGCCGCCGTGAACGGCGGCCGCACCAATGCTGAACATCGTCGCCGCCGTGGCGCCGGACACCTGCAACGTGTTTGAGAAGGTCGGACAGATTCCAAAATATTCGCTGAAGGCAACGCTGAAGCGATGGAACGGGGAGGCGAAGGCATGGCTCGACAGCACGCCATCCACCTGGCTCTTGGCGAGGCCGGCGTCGGCGAGTGCGTTTGCCGCGGCCTCTGCCGCAAGCGAGAGCGGACTGCGGCCTGGCACCTTGCCGACCGCCGACAATCCGATGCCGATGACGGCAACCTTTCCTCTCAGGCTGGTGTCGCTCATGTGGAGGCTTTCAGCAGGCGCTCGAGTTCGTGGCGCTGGACCTTGCCACTTGTCGAGCGAGGGAATTCACCCAAGGCAATGAAGCGGAATTCGCGTGGCCGCTTGTAGCTCGCCAGCTCGCGTCGGCACAGTTCGGTGAGCTCAGCTTCCGTCACTGCAGCTCCTTCGCTGCACGCGACAAAAGCGACGGGGGCCTCCCCCCACCTTGGGTCAGCAGCGCGGACGACTGCGACTTCCGCGATCCGATCGTCGCCTAGCAGGACGCGTTCGATTTCGGCGGGATAGATATTCTCGCCGCCCGACTTGATCAGGTATTTGGCGCGGTCGACGAAATCGAGCGATCCGTCGGTGTTGCGCCTGAACACGTCGCCCATGTGAAACCAGCCGCCGCGGAAGTCGCGCGTGTTAGTCTCGTCCGCGCGCCAATAGCCGGAGAATAGTGTCAGGCTGCGGATGGCCAACTCGCCGGGCTCGCCGAGCGCGACCTCGTTGTCGGAGGTGTCCACCAGCTTGATCTGGCAGAACGCATTTTGCCGCTTGGACAGGCTGGCCGGCACATCGCCTGGCGCAATCAGCGCGCGCGTCGCCGGCGGCAGGCCGGTCTCGGTCGAGCCGAAGCTGTTGAGATAGGGGGCGCCGAGCATTTCGGTGACCTCGGCAATGGCGTGCGGGGCGACCAGATCCGCCATGGCTCCGCACACCCGCACTCCCTTCACCTTGATGCGTTGCGCTTTCAGACCATCGATAAGAGCCTCTACCATGCCGGGAATGAGGACCAGCCAGCCGATGTCGTGTTGGGAAACGGCCGTCAGCAGCGGTTCAAGCTGGAAGCCGTCGATCACAACGACAATTCCGCCGCGCAGCAGGGTGGCGAGCGCATGATCGGTCGAGGCCATGTGGAACAGGGGGGCCCATGCGACGAATGTGTCGTGCGGAGCGATACCGAGTTCGGAGGAGAACACCAACGCCCGCATGACCATCGCGCGGTGCGAAATCACGGCACCTTTCGGCAGGCCGGTCGTTCCGCTGGTGTAGAGAATGACGAGCCCATCTTCCGGTTGGGCGACAGACGGGGGTCCCCGCCCGTCCGCTCGCGCGAGTTCGCTTTCGTATTGAGGTCCGATCTCCAGGACTGGATTCGCCTTGGCGGCCGGCGGAAGGCTTGCCGCGAGGTCTCCCTCGACCAGCAGCAGCTTGGGCGACACCAGTTCGATGCAATAGGAGAGCTCGCGCTCCGACAACCGCCAGTTAAGGCAAGCCGTGATGATCCCGAGATTGGCGGCCGCCAACTCGATCTCGAGATATTCGGGACGGTTGCGCGACAGCAGGCCAAGCCGGTCGCCGCGTTGCAGGCCCCGCGCGGCAAGCAGGACGGTCAACCGACGGACCCGGTCGCGCAACTCCCCATAAGTCACGTGCCGGCCGCGGTATTCGATCGCAGGCCTGTTGGCATGAAGCTCCGCGCAGGCCTCGAACAGTGCACCGACGGTTCCGATGCCGGATCCGCCGCCTGTCTGGATACTGAGCCCGGTTTCCATCAACGTTTCCTCGAGCGCTGTCTTTCGACATTCTTGTTTCGAGCCAGTGCTTGCGCCGGCCGACTACAAATTCTAACATCTGTTAGAAATAATTGGTAGCGCTTCTTAGGCGCCAAAAGCGGGAAGATCAATATGTCCAATCGGTACGCGGCCTACACGAGGTTGAAGCTCGACTATCCGGCTGAAAGGATCCTTCGGATCACTTTCGACCGACCGGAGACCTATAACTCCGTCGACGCCGAGACCCATACACAGCTCACTCACATCTGGAGAGACATCGACAGCGATCCCGACATCAGCGCGGTGATTGTCACGGGGGCGGGCAAGGCATTCTCGGCCGGCGGCGATTTCGAGTTGATCAAGTCACTGCTCGACAATCCGGCCGCGCGGATGGCGACCTGGAAAGAGGCCAAGGATCTCGTCTACAACGTCATCAACTGCAACAAGCCAATCATCTCGGCGATCAACGGCGTCGCCGTGGGCGCCGGCCTCGTCGTCGGGATCCTTGCCGACGTGTCGATCTGTGGCAAATCGGCGCGGATCGTGGACGGCCACACCCGGCTCGGTGTCGCCGCTGGCGACGTCGCCTGTATCATCTGGCCGCTGCTCTGCGGACTGGCGAAGGCAAAGTACTATCTGCTCACGTGCAAGCCGCTGTCGGGTGAGGAAGCCGAGCGGATCGGCCTGGTTTCGCTGTGCGTCGAAGATGCGGAGCTGCAAGGCATCGCATTGGAAACGGCGCAGGATCTCGCCACCGGTGCACAGAGTGCGATCCGCTGGACCAAATATGCGTTGAACAACTGGCTTCGCGTCAACGGACCGCTGTTCGACACGTCAACCGCCCTCGAAATCCTCGGCTTTGCCGGCAATGAAGCCCGCGAAGGCCTGGCCTCGCACCTTGAGAAGCGCAAGCCAGCTTTCCCCAAGGACTGCCCGATCTAGGATCGTCTGATCCCCGTCAAGGCAACCGACCTGAGTGGTTGCCTTGATGTCTGGCTTCACGCCATGCGACGTCGCCTGGACCGGGCCAATCCGGGCCGACAGCTATCCCTTGAGCTTCTGACGGATATGGTCGATCGCCTCGGGGTTGGCGAGCGCCGACAGATCGCCGGGGTCCTTGTCTTCGAAGACTGCGCGAAGCACGCGGCGCATGATCTTCATGTTGCGCGTCTTCGGCAGGTCATCGACCAACAATACCCTTTCCGGGCGGTACGAGGTGCCCATTCCGTGCACCAGGGCCTGGGCAAGCTCTTCCGACAGCGCGCGGAGGTCTTTCGCACCAGGGCTCGGCACGCAAGCACAAACGATAGCGGAACCTTTGACTGGATGCGGGACGCTGAAGACGGCAGCTTCCGCGACCTTGCCGGTTGCGGTCAGCACGCCCTCGAGCTCTGCCGGACCGACGCGCTTGCCCGAAATCTTGAGGGTGTCGTCCGAGCGGCCAAGAATGTAGTAGAGACCGTCCTTGCCGCGCATGGCAAAGTCGCCATGCACCCAGATTCCCGGAATCGTATTCCAGTAGCTCTCGAGATAGCGCTGGTCGCCCTTCCAAAGGCTCTTGGTGAGCCCGATCGATGCATGACGCAGCACCAATTCGCCGACCTCGCCGTCGGGGACAGGGTTACCCGCCATGTCGACGATATCCGCGCCGACTCCGAGGGCCGGCCGGGAGAACGAACATGGGTTCATTGGATGGTTCGGGGTGCCGGTAAAGATGCAGCCGCCGACTTCCGTTCCGCCGGAGATATTGATGATTGGGATCTTTGACTTGCAGACGTGTTCGAAGAACCATCGCCACGGTGCCTCCGTCCAGGCCTCGCCGCCTGAAGCAGTCATTCGCAGACTCGAGAGATCGTACCGTTCGACCTCCTCGCCATGGCGCATCATGCCGCGCACGATGGTCGGTGAAACACCGAGATAGGTGACCTTGTGATCGGCGATCAGGCGCCAGAAGCGTCCTGTATCGGGATAATCGGGCGTCCCCTCGGCCACGAGGAGTCTGCCGCCAGCGAAGCTTGGAATGCAGGCGCACATCGCGCCTACCATCCATCCCATGTCGCTGAAGAAGAAAAACAGGTCCTTTGGCTTGAAGTCGCCGCAGATGATCATATCCCGCGTCACCATTGAGCCGATGAAGCTTATATGCGTCCACACGCATCCCTTTGGTTCACCGGTCGTACCTGACGTGTAGAGAAGGATAGCGGGATCTTCCGCGTCCATCTCGACGGTCGGAAGGTTTGCCTCCTCCTTGGCGATCTCATCCCACCAGTGGTCGCGTCCCGCCTGGATGGGGGTGTCGATGCCGAGCCCGCCGCGGTTTGCCACGATCACATGCTGGACGGTTGGTGCGGTCTCCAGGGCCTCGTCGAGAACCGATTTCAGCGGAGCCGGCGCGCCTCGGCGCCAGGTACCGTTCGCGGTGATGACGGCCTTCGCTTCACCGTGGTTGAGCCGCGCCCTGATCGGGTCGGGACCGAAGCCGGAGAACAGGGGCATCACGATCGCCCCGATCTTCAGGATTGCAAAGAAAGCCATAAAGGTTTCGGGCAGGTTGGACATGTAGATCGCGACGACATCGCCCTTGCCGATTCCGAGCTTGCGCAGACCCGATGCTAGCCGTTCGACAGCGGATGCGAACTCGGCGTAGCTTAGTCGCCGCTGCTCGCGTCTGTCTTCGCCTTCCCAGGCCAGGAATGTCTTGTCCCAGACTTCAGTCCCGCGGTGCTTGTCGATGCAATTGAGGACGATGTTCGTGGTCCCGCCAACGCACCAGCGCGCCCACGGTTCGCCCCGTGCAAGATCAAGGATCTTCTCGGGCTTGCGATAGAAGCGAACGTCACAGAACCCGAACACTTCCTGCGCGAGCCAGGCTGGATCGATGTCGGCCTTGGCCGCCAGCGTGTCGTAGTTCGGCTGCCCCGTGGCGCGAAGAAACGCGCTCAGGTTGCTCTTTTCCACCAGTTCCGCGGGGGGCGTCCAGAGATACGCCATCTTGCTTCCTCCTGCCTCAAGAGCTGCGCCATGTTCTTGCATCTGGCGTGCGGCGATGTATTCTAACAAATGTTAGAATTCAAGGAAGAAGATATCGTGGGTGAAAAAGAGCAAGTCAGCTATTCGGTCGAAGAGGGCATCGCGACCGTTACCATCGACCGTCCCGAACGCAGGAACGCGCTCTCGGTTGAGGCGATGAACGGCCTGACTGACGCCTGGGACGGGGTCGAAGCCGACGCCTCCGTCCGCGCGATCATCCTCACCTCAGCGGATTGCGGGGTATTCTGCGCTGGGCTGGATCTGAAGCAGGCCGCGGAAATCCGGGCGAGGGACGGCGTGGACATCCTGACGCTGATGCGGGATCCCATGCAGCACGCGATGCAGAAGGTCTCCAAGCCCATCATTGCTGCCATGACGGGATCTTTGATGGCCGGCGGGATGATGCTTGCGCTGAAGTGTGACTTGAGGATCGGGTTACGCGGCACCCGTGCGGGAATAACCGAGGTCAAGATGGGGCGCGGGTCCCCGTGGGCGGTGCCGATGCTTTGGATGGTGCCGCAACCCCTGCTGATGGAGATGGTTCTGACGGGCGAGACGATCGCGATCGAACGGCTCGCGGAGCATGGTTTCGTGAACTCGCTTGAGGATACACCAAAGGCCGTGCGCGAACGTGCGCTTGAGCTGGCGCGGAAAATCGTCGAGGGCGCGCCATTGTCGGTCAAGGCGGCCAAAGCGAGTGTGCTTGCCGCGATGGACCTGGGGCTTGCGCAGGGCCTCGTCGCGGCCGAGCGCCTGCATCAGGAAGCCTATGCCAGTCTCGATGCGATCGAAGGGCCGAAAGCGTTCGCAGAGAAGCGCAAGCCGGTCTGGCAGGGCAGATAAATTGGGATCAGGGCTTATTGACGCCTTCGAAGATCAGCGTCTCCGTGCGACGGGCCAATTCAAGCACGGCATCCCTGTTTTCCAGCCTGAACCATTCGATTGTCCAGTTGAGAGCCCCGATCACGAACATACGCAATGGTACCACCTCCATGTCGGCGCGGATCTCGCCAGCGCGCCGGGCATCGATGAAGAGCTGGTCCCAATATTCTGCGTATGCGCGCCGCAGCGGCCGGTGCGGCTTCTTCAGTTGCTCCGGCAATTGCCCGTAGATTCGAATGTTGGCTGAAGTGAAGTCGCTCGTCTCGAGGAGCGCGACGAGGTGGGCCTCGATCGCAAGACCGATCTTGCGCCGGTGCGATACCTTTCCGGCACGCTCGACCGAGTTCTTCACGGTCTCGAACACGTGGCGGAGGCCGCGGTCCAGCACCTCGTCGAGGATCTGCTCCTTGGAGTCGAAATGGTAGTAAATGCTACCGGCCTTGATCTTGGCCCTGGCTGCGATCTGGCGCAGGGTGGTGGCTGAAAATCCCTGTCGGCGAAACAGCTGGGCCGCGGAATGCAGGATGAGGTCTCGCGACCGCTCGGACTTAGGGGTTGCGATCGCAGAGGTTTTTTCAGGCTCGGCCTTGCGCCCTCGGCTGGTGGATGGGACTTTAGGCCGGCGCGCCGCCGGCCTCGGGCCAGACCGGTCACCGGAACGCAGGGATGACCGCACCGCCTTCATGCTTACCGCAAGCTCCATCTCGAAATATTGGCCTGCCGGCTCGTGCAACCAATGATCGCTGTCGAAGCAGATTCCGCTGCGTATGGCAACATCTGACAGAAGGCGCTAGCGATTGATCATTATCCATCGTCAGCCCTTTGCTCGGGCAGTGAGCGGGCCCCAGTGCTTTGCCTATGGTGCCGCTCGCTGGCGCCGTCCTGTTGAAACTTGCTCAACTTGGTCGGCGATGGTTAGAACGAGAACTTAGGTTTTTCAATTGGTTAGGAGGTTGCGTGCGCACCGGGAGGTCAAGAAGAATCCGACGACAGTCAACGCGACAGCGCCCGCGCGCAATCATCGCGCCAGATAATTCCAAGAGTAATCGCCGCACCGTCACTCCGGCGGCTGCCAAGCGCACTTCGCTTGCTTACCGCTTCGCTGCTCTCGCAGTGCCCTTCGGGAAGCTGCGGGAAGACAATGACTCTTTGGACCCACGACGTGTTAATTGTCGCGACGGGGAGGCTTGTTTCGAACACCTGGTTAATGCTTGGTCAATCGGCCTCGAGAGGGGGACTGCTCTAGCGTCACGTCGTACACAAGAACAAGATTGAAGTCGGCTCTCCGTGTCAGGATGTCGTCTATTAACGCCAACAATGCTGGTCGGTTGCTAATGCGGAGGCCACTGCGGCCTCGATCAAGATAAGTTCTGACGATCTTGATGTGACGAGCTGCCGCAAACGTCGCAATCATAGCGGCTTGGTTTTCTAGCGAATACCGCTGATGCTCAGTTGACATGCGGACATACTGAGCGGCGGTTTGCAAGCCTTGAGCGACTGAGGCGTCTTGAGAGGATGGAGCCAATGACATCGACTGCCTCCAAAGGTCGGTGCGCGGCGGCGCTATTGCCATTGAGGATATGATCTCCGTTTTCGTTGCGAATTGGAATTGCTGACTGACGATCGTGTCGACGGAGATATTTGGAAGCTAACTTGGAGGTGGGAGCAATACTTCAATTAAGAACCAGGTTCGTGGGTTCTCTCCAATGTCAAACAGAGCCGCTCGTTGGCGTCGCTTTGATGCGCGACCGCAGCCCTACTTGGCTTGGCCGGCTACGTTGTGAATCTGGAGAAGCAGCTCGTATTGGCGAGCTTTCTCCAACAGGGCATCTCGGACAGGACCTGGCGGAAGAAGCTCCGCTTGCTTGCGAGCTTGCGAGCTTCTCTTGCGCACTCCGCGCTAACTTCCTGCTCTCTGGTCATAGCTCGGTCTCCGCTCTTTTTCGGACAGCTGCCGCCAGACTTGCCGACGCCTTCGATATGCTTGCGGATCTCCTCTCCCGAATGCCAAACCCATGTCCGGCATTCCGGCTCGACTGGCGAATGCAACTTGTCCTTTCTTATTAACGGAAACCCAGGCGTCGCGTTCCTATAGCAACTGGCGAGTTGATTTGAGCGTTCAGGGGACAGGAGGTACATTCATGGCACAAGCAGCATAAAACGACCGGGCTCGCCTATTGGCAGAAAGGGCCCACGCAAATCGAACCCAAAATACAAGCTGCGCTCGCGTCAGCCGTGGACTGAGAAGGAAGTGAAGCGACTTCGATCACTGACGAAAGCGAACACGCCCACTGGGGTCATCAGCCTGAAGATGGAGCGCCCGCCCGGCTCGATCGCCAGCAAGGCGCGGCGCGAGGGCATCTCACTGAAGCCCATCAACCGGTCTCTCTACAATCGGCGGAAGAAGAAGACGAACAAGCGAGGCCGACGCTAGCCCTTACTGGGCGCGGTCTCATTGAGTAGCTCGCTCACATCCGCTGCTCGATCCCTGCATCGATATCCGCCGAGCTGTGCATTCGCCCCGCATGCCGGCGCCCGCACATGCAGCCGGTGGGTTCGTCGGTCCTGGCAAGGCGCGGATGGCTCTCGCAAACCCAGCCGAGACCGTGACAAATGGGACAATGCGGGTTGGTCACAAGGTGTCGGGGGTACGCAGTGGAGAGCCTTTATCCTCGTTGATCAACTCTTGCTCGGCTAAGTGCCAGAACTCTTCGTCTCGTCCTTCGGGCTTGCCGGCCTTTTCCCAGAGTTGGTAGGCACGCGCAGCTACAGCTTCATCAATCCGCTTGCTCATCGGACTTCTCCCAACCTTCAACGAGCGGGAGCTTCTTGCGTTCCTACTTCCTGGACAGGCCCTTGAACGAACTGGCTGGTAGTGGCCCTTCTGACGTGATGTCGCGATATTCGATGTCGGCGACGAACGATAGCTCAACCAATGTAGCCTTCGGTTTCCTGACTGGCTTCGTAAGCTTTGACGTCGTGCCATCGACTGTGTCCAGCTGCTTTCGGATTTGGCTGGATCCGCGACCAGCCGGTGACGACCTTGCCCATGTAAACCAGCTCCTTGCCATGGAGAGGACTTACAGTAGGGAGCCTTCTTTGCCGTCCGAGTTCCTACCTATCGTTCCGCTGCATCTCGCCGCATGGCCACCCGCCAACGGCGCGCATAAAGCGAACCTTCCATCTAGACATTGCTGAGAAAACTCTTGGCATTCGCGCTCGTTGGCATGTTCGCAATCTGCTATGCGGCAATAGCGCTCGAGCATCCGCTCAAGGTCAATAAGTCCTCCTCGGCCTTACTGGGGGCCGGGCTCCTGTGGACGGTCTACGCGCTGTCGACCGGCGACCATGATCGCCTAGGCGAGGAGTTGACCGAAACTATTGGGATGACGGCCAAGATCGTCTTCTTCCTGACGGGAGCCATGACCATCGCTGAGGTGATCGACGCAAAGCCCGGCCGTCAACTAAGACGGCCGGGCGAAATCAAATATGAACTCGATGAACGCTGCGAATATGCTGCGGTGCGGGCAAACTTCCATCCCGGAGGAATACGGCTGGAAGGCGGTGCTAGACGCACTTGAGTTGAGGCTGTTTAGCCGCCGGAACGAGGCACGAAAGCATCCATAGACGCTGCTATTCGGGTTGCCAATTCAGTAGCGGTCGGCGTGGACTGCTTTTCGAGCGGTAAGGCGACGGAATGCGCCGCCGCCAATCCGGCACCAGCGATACAAACAGCTATCGCAATTGCAGCGAGATGATCGATCCTCATGGCGATGGTCCTTGCATCGGCCCCATCAATCAACAGTACACTTTTGGAATTGGTTCCCGAGCGCGAGCGATTTCCTACCCGCGCCGGTGGAGCCCGCCACTCTGCAAGATCAATGCTTTGCTTCGGCTCTGTGCGCCCTAGACTCCTCATTCCATTTGCGATCAAAATTGGGGAACGAGATGCCTCGCCAGGACGTTAATTGGCCAATGAGACCGCCGCTCGCTGGTGAACAAACCGGCGCATGTCGCGGATAGCCAAAGGTCTTAGTAAAGACCCGCTGTCGTGAAAGCCAGCGCTCGCGCAAGATAGCCAAAGGCGGCGGTCTCCCGTTTTATTCAAATACGACAGCCGCCCCCGAGCAGTTGCGGGGCGCGTATTATGGCGTGATGGTTGCGTTTGTTCATTCCGAGCAGAGGTTTGTAATCCGCAGCCGCATCGACATCTACATCGACTACTTTTACAGATCGGCGAGATGCTGTGAGCGTCGCTGAAACCAGGGACGAAACTCTCACCCGCCTCAAATGGAGATCGACCGGGTTCGCGAGTGTAAGAGCGTCGCTCTCAATGAGCCGGGAGCCGCTTCAAGAGCGGGTCGGATTGACAGATCGCCTGTCTTGGGGATGCTTGTCGATGGTCCTCTTCGCGGCAGCAATCGCTTCCTGCGTACTCTGATAGGTCATCGTCCTGACGGTTTGACCGCCCCCGAGAGGCGTGATCTCGACCAGGAAACCGCCACCAGGCTGTTCGATGACCACTAGTCGGTGCGCCGAATATTCGAGTTCGTCTGCCACGTCCGCGGTTCCAACCCTGTTTCCAGACAAAACCGCCGCAGGGTTCTGACGTTCCAATAGAGCAGGCTCGACCCAGCGTCACCGCTCTCCGATCACGGCTCCACGATTATAGGTTATCGACATGTCCCAAATGGGCTAAGTCTCCGTCGCAGTCGCGGCGTGTGGAATGTTGGACGTCAACTCGCATGATAAGTGGCATGACGACCAAGACGCCTCATTTTCAGCCGGAGAAGACAAAAGACGGTCGCTGGTTTGTGGCAGTCAAGACAGGCAATGGGCAGGATTCTCACATCGGAGATTTTGATACGGAAGCCGACGCGGAGCGCTGGATTGCAACCAAAGCGAAGTACTGGCCTGGCAGAGAGAGCTGAAGTGCCGGGCTCCTCTCTCCTGCGAATGCAGGCAATGCTAGCTTAATCAAGGCCAAATATCGGAAAATGGTTTGCATCGTTCCTGAAGCTTAACGGGAAAAACCAGCGTGGTTTTTGCGATCCGGCACCTTGCTTCAGCGCAAAAGCTCTCGCATGGGCGCGGGTGCGAAATTGAATGGACATTCAAAGAAATTCGATGATTTAGTATGCCCGGTGAGCCGGGAAGAGGAGATCGTCTGTTTGCAGAAGACGGAAAAACGGGCGCGGGGACGCCCGGTGGGATCGTCCGATCAGGAAGCAAAGCGACAAGAGTTCGTGATCGCGGTCATGAAGGCGATCGCGGAGCGCGGCTACAAGGACGTGACAGTGGCGACCATTTGCGAGGCGGCCGGCTTTTCGCGCGGTCTGATCGGGCACTATTTTCCAGGGAAGGACGCGTTGTTGCTTCACGCGGTAGGGGAAGTGGCCAAGGATTTTGAATTGGCGACGAGAGCTGCGGCGGAGGCGGCCGGCCAAGATCCGCTGGACCGCTTGCACGCTATCGTCAACGCAAGTTTTCGGGCGCCCGTGTTCACGCCGGAAAGGGTCCTGGTCTGGGTCGCTCTGGCCAGCACGTCGCGTTGGTCTCCTGATCTTGCCGAGATTTATCACAAGCTGAACCGGCCTTATCGCCGTGGCTTGGCCAACCTTATGCAGCGCGCCGCGAATGCGCGGGGTGCCAAAGTCAATCCCGACCGTCTTGCGATCACGCTCACTCAGCTTACCGAAGGTCTGTGGTCCGGCTGGGCTGCCGATCCAAAAACGATATCCGCCGCGGAGGGAGAAGCGGCTTGTCACGACCTTCTCGACGCGTTCTTTCCGCCAAGAAGAGTGGCAAACTAAGGAGCTTGTAGCTAACTGCGTATTTCGCAAAAACGGGACAGCGGTTTCGCTAACTGACGGACAGCAGTTTCGCTAAATCGCGGACAGCGTGGCGGCGCTGGCTTTTGGTTGCCTGGTTGTTGAAGTCAGTTGATATTCGTTTCGCTGTTTTCGACGTCGGTCAAGGGGCGCGCGGCTTTTTTCCTTCGCATGCTGTCGCCTTCGAGGGCGATACGGTGGGAGTTGTGGATGATCCGGTCGAGGATAGCATCTGCGATGGTTGGCTCGCCGATCATGTCGTGCCATTGGGCAACGGGCAGCTGAGCGGTAATCA